>NZ_JAMQAU010000002.1:0-483863 GCF_023701505.1 Pseudomonas sp. SR18
ATTGGAAGAACGCAATGAATCAATTTGCGATTCTGTACGGAGATCGATTTATCAGGCCGACCTGGTAAAGATGGCCTGCCTGACGGCAGGCCGTAACCGGCCCGAACACAAAAAATCTGACACTCTCTCGGGGGCTTGCCCCCGATGGCTATATCAGCCTTCACACATCCATTAGCTCTGACACTTGGGGCAAAACACACTCGCCCGCTGCCCCAGCACCACATTGCGCAGCTCAGTCCCGCACACTTTGCACGCCTCGCCACCCCGGCCGTAGACGAACAACTCCTGCTGGAAATACCCCGGCTGCCCGTCGCCACCGATAAAGTCGCGCAACGTGGTGCCACCCCGTTCGATGGCGGCCGCCAGCACGCGCTTGATCTCAATCGCCAGCTTCAAATACCGCGCCCGCGAAATCCCCCCCGCCTCACGACGCGGATCAATCCCCGCGGCAAACAGCGCTTCTGTCGCGTAGATATTGCCCACGCCCACCACGACCGCGTTGTCCATGATGAACGGCTTGATCGCCATCGACCGCTTGCGGGACAGCTGGAACAGGCGCTCGCCGTCAAACAGGTCGGTCAACGGCTCCGGCCCCAGGCGGATCAACAGCTCATGGTTGTGCGGATCCTGGCTCCAGAGCATCGCGCCAAAGCGCCGTGGGTCGGTGTAACGCAGGGCCATGCCCGACTCCAGCTCGATATCCACATGCTCATGCTTGGCTGCCGGCATACCGACTTCCACCAGGCGCAAATTGCCCGACATGCCCAAGTGACTGATCAAAGTGCCCACCTCGGCATTGATCAACAGGTATTTGGCACGCCGCTCCACCAGTACGATGCGCTGCCCGGACAGGCGCACATCCAGATCTTCCGGGATCGGCCAGCGCAGGCGCCGCTCACGTACGACGACGCGGCTGACGCGCTGGCCTTCCAGGTGCGGCGCAATCCCGCGGCGGGTGGTTTCGACTTCGGGTAACTCGGGCATGCGTACCTCTTGAAGGAAGGGTCAGTGTGCGCCCAGTTCGCGGATCGACAACTTCATGCTCTCAAAGTCGTAATCCGACAGGCCCACGTAGTCCAGCACCAGAGAGCCGACGGTTTCCCACTCGTGATCGACCGCCTGGTTGCCCAACACTCGATAGGACGAGCAGATGTGCTCGGCCATCTTCAGGATCGCCAACAGGTTTTTCAGCTGGGGATTGCGCGAGGACTCGTCGCTGAAAACCGCCAGGGCGTTGTGGTGGTTGGCGATGGCGTCCGTCACATGCTCCGGCAGGCGCCAGGACTTGGCCGTGTAGTAACCGACCACGGCGTGGTTGGTGTTGAAGGCATTGTTTTCAGTGTCGACCACGCGGCAGTCCTGGCCGGCATTGGCGTAAGCCTCTTCCAGCACCGCCATGTAGTCGGGGAAACGCTTGAGCATCAACGGCACACCACAATCGTGGAACAACCCCAGGGCGTAGGCCTCGTCCACAGCCTGGGAGCCCGTGCGCTTGGCCAGCGTAAGGCAGGTCATGGCCACATCCTGGGCGGTGTCCCAGAAGCGGTTGAGGGTGACGATGGTGTCGTCGCTCATCTCGCCCTTGATCGACAAGGCATTGATCAGGTTGATGATCGAACGGCTACCTAGCAGGTTCACCGCACGCTGGATCGAGGCGATCTTGTTGCTCAGCCCGTAATACGACGAGTTGACGATCTTGAGCAACGCGCCGGACAAGCCGGGATCCTGGGAGATCAACCGCGCGATCACTTCCAGATCCGGGTCGGGCATGTACTGCTCCATCTGCAAATCCACCATGATTTGCGGCTGAGGCGGCACGCTGATGCCCTGCAGGGCCTGTTGGATCTGTTCGGCTGAAAGCTCTTGGGACATAAGTACACACTCTGGGCTAGGCGAGGATTCTACCCCCTAAGCAGACATGGCCGACACCCACAACCCAAACTGAAACCCGACCAAATGTGGGAGGGGTTTGCCCCCCGACAGCATCAGCGCCGTACGTCAGATACACCGCGCCGCCTGCATCGCAGGCAAGCCAGCTCCCACATGAATCGGTGCGCAAGAGGTATACTCCCGCTCTTTTTTCCGGAGCGACGTCATGTCCCTGCCAAGCCTGCGTCTCAAAGCCAACGCCGATCGTCGTTTGCGCAACGGCCACCTGTGGGTCTACAGCAACGAAATCGATGTGGCTGCCACACCTCTTCACGGCTTCCAGGCAGGCGACCAGGCAATCCTGGAAGCGGCCGGCGGCAAGACCCTGGGCATCGTGGCCATGAGCCCGAACAACCTGATCTGCGCCCGTCTGCTGTCGCGCGACATCAAGTTGCCGCTGGACAAGTCGCTGCTGGTGCACCGCATCAACGTTGCCCTGTCCCTGCGTGATCGCCTGTTCGACAAGCCCTTCTACCGCCTGGTCTACGGCGATTCCGACCTGCTGCCGGGCCTGGTGGTCGACCGTTTCGGCGACATCCTGGTGGTACAGATCGCCTCGGCGACCATGGAAGCCCACAAGGAAGACGTGATCGCTGCACTGACCCAAGTGCTCAAGCCGAGCGGCATCCTGTTCAAGAACGACTCCGCCGCACGCGACGCCGAAGGCCTCAACCGCTACGTCGAAACCGTGTTCGGCCTGGTGCCGGAGTGGGTGGCGCTGGAAGAGAACGGCGTGAAATTCGAAGCCCCGGTGATCCAGGGCCAGAAAACCGGCTGGTTCTACGACCACCGCATGAACCGCGCGCGCCTGGCACCGTATGCCAAAGGCAAACGCGTACTCGACCTGTACAGCTACATCGGCGGCTGGGGCGTGCAAGCCGCGGCCTTCGGCGCGAGTGAAGTGTTCTGCGTCGATGCCTCCGCATTCGCTCTCGACGGCGTGGAGCGCAACGCTGCGCTGAACGGCGTTGCCGAGAAAATGACCTGCATCGAAGGCGACGTGTTTGAAGCGTTGAAAGAGCTGAAAGCCAGTGAAGAGCGCTTCGACGTGATCGTCGCCGACCCACCGGCCTTCATCAAACGCAAAAAAGACATGAAAAACGGCGAAGGCGCCTACCGCCGCCTCAACGAGCAAGCCATGCGCCTGCTCAGCAAGGACGGCATCCTGGTCAGCGCGTCGTGCTCCATGCACCTGCCGGAAGACGACCTGCAAAACATCCTGCTGACCAGCGCCCGTCACCTGGATCGCAATATCCAGATGCTCGAACGCGGCGGCCAGGGTCCGGATCATCCGGTGCACCCGGCGATTGTCGAGACGCGGTATATCAAGAGCATCACGTGCCGGTTGTTGCCAAACAGCTAAAGCCAAGCACAGATAAAAATGTGGGAGGGGGCTTGCCCCCGATAGCGGTGGATCAGTCAGCAAATCTATTGCCTGACACTCTGCTATCGGGGGCAAGCCCCCTCCCACATTTAGACCGGAGCCTATTTCTTACAGCTGCAAGCCACGTTAAACCAGGAAGCCTCCCACAGTCGTTTTGATTGAATTCCACTTTTCGCAGACTAGTATCGGTTTCTGGTTTTACTCCGGAAAACAACAACAATGTCTGGAACCACCCTCTCCCGCTTTATCCTGATCACCTGCATCTCCCTGATCAGCTTCTTCCCGATCAATATCCTGCTGCCCTCTTTCCCAGCCCTGGCGACAAGGTTCGACACGCCTAGCGCAGACATCGCACTGTCCATCAGCCTGTTCACCCTGGTGTTTTCGATCTCCCAACTGGTCGCGGGTCCGCTGTCGGATAAATGGGGGCGCAAGGAAGTCCTGCTCGGCTGCATCACCTTGTCGATCCTCGGTGCAATAGGTTGCGCACTGGCCCCGGATTACCTGAGCTTCCTGCTGTTTCGCGGCGTGCAGGCCATGGGTTGCGGGTTCTTCGTATTAGGCCACGCGCTGGTGGAAGATCTGTTCGACGAGCAGGACCGTGCCCGCATACGCCTCTATTACATGACCTTGAGCGGCTCATTCGTTGCACTGTCGCCGCTGATCGGCTCCTGGCTGCAAACCACCTTCGACTGGCAGGGCAGCTTCTATGGCTTTGCCCTGATGGCGTTGGGCATGTTGATTCACGCGCTCTGCGTCCTGCCGTCCAAGTCTGCCAGCCCGCATCACGCGCCCGTATCGATCATCAGCACGCTGAAAGCCGTGGCCCGCAACCGCGATTTCCTGCGGTATTGGTGGATAGCCGCACTGGTATTCGCCTGTTATTTCGCGCTGATCAGCGTGACGCCGCTGATTTTCATGGATACGCTGAAACTCTCCGAATACCACTACGCGCTGGTGCTGATGGTGTACGGCGTGGCGTATCTGCTGGGCGGCGTTGCCGCATCGTTTTTGCAGAAACGCATTTCGCTGTCTCGACAAATCAACATCGGCCTCGGACTGCTGCTCGTTGCGGGTGTGCTGCTGACTCTGATCGTCAGCTACCGGGCCATCAACACACTGAGCCTGTTGATCCCGATGCTGATCAGCGCCCTGGCCGTCACCCTGGTCCGCCCCGCCGCCATTTCTGCGGCGATGCTGCTGTTCTCCAGTCGCGCGGGCACAGCGGCGTCGGCGGGCAACAGCATCATGTTCCTCACCGCCGCCGTGAGCAGCGCGGCGCTGGCCCAGACGGGCGATCACCTGCTGTTGACCATCGCCCTCAGCTTCATTGTCCTCAGCCTGTGGGGGTGGGTGACCAACCGCCGAACCGGGCGCGCCTAAGGCTGCCGAATCACCGGACTGAGCAACATGTCGCTGGACTGCAATTGCAGATAGCGCGGCTTGACCAAGGAAACCTTGCCTTCGCGGATGTCGTGGATCAGCGTTTCAGTGTCGACGTAACCGTCCGGCAGTTGCGTCCACAGCAGCGGGCCGCGGTCGTCCCATTCGCCCTGCTCGTCCAGTACGAAAATACGCGGCGGCTCGAAGTCATGACGATAGCTGGTGCGGGGTATCGCCAGCACTTCAGGCTGGCCATCCCTGTCGAGATCGACCGCCCACAGCACACAACCAGGCGCGCAAGGCGCATCGGTGTCCAGGCTGAGTTCGGCAAACTGTTCGCTGCCTTTGGGCGCCGGGCCGATCCATTCCAGTTCGGGTTTGGGCCGCTCGGCCCGTTCCTTGGCATAACGTTCAGTGAAACTCAGTGCCGTGTCGTCCATTCGTTCACGCAAGGCGCGGCGCGAATCCGGGTCCAGAATGCGCTCCTGATCCAGGTCGACCTGCAACTTCGCATACGCCTCCTCGCCCGCCTTCTCCAAGCCAAACCGCAGGTAGTGCGCATCGAACGCTTCAGCCTTGGTGCGCCCGTCAAGCAAACGCCGGACCTGATCGTTGACGCTCAGGCGCACCGGATCGAGGATCGGCGTGTTGATCAACACCACCAGCCCACAGAACAGCAACGCCAGGGCCGGGTTGGTAATACGCAAGTTGCCCAGCCAGACCGGCGAGCGCAAGGCCACCGCCCATACTGCCGCAAGGCCATACAGGCCACACAGCAGCGCCGCCGCCAGGGCGACGAAGCGTTGCGGCGACAGGGCGTACTGCTCGACCCGCAGCCAACTTGAGTAAAACGCCAACGCGGCCAGGATCGGCAGGCATAGCAGGCTCAACTCGATAAAGTACGTCAGCCACTTAGGATACGGCCGGGCTTGGACGCCCTCCTGGAACACGCCGTTGAGCAAGAACAGCTGCACGCCGGCCAGCACCAACAAGATCGGTGTGGAATAGCCCGTGGCCCAGATCCGCTCCAGACCGGTGAACGGCAAGGTCAGGGTAAACAGCACACTGATCAGTGCGATCAACGGCAACAACAACCCACACGCGCTGAACAGCATGCCGCGCATCTGGCCGATGATTTTCTCGCTGCGCCCGCCCAAGTACATGCCCAAGGCGAATACCAGCGGCAGGCTGATACACAGGAATAACTGGCTCCAGAAGTGGTGCTCGAAGAACTCGATACCCAGCATCAGGAACAGTCGGCCCCATAGCTTGAGCAGCAACATGAACACACCCACCAGAATCAGGGCGTACAGCACGATAAACACACTGTTCCAGGCTTGTTGGAACAGATCTTCATAGCGCCAGCGCTGCCCTTTTACAGCGGGCCAGGCAAACAGAAACGTCGCACAGACGTAACTCAACACCACCACGCTGATGAACCAGGAGTTGATCATCCAACGGTTATTGCCGACATGGTCCAGGCCATAGCACACCCAGAACGTCATGCCGCCCATCAACAGGGTGAACGCCAGCGTAGGCAACAAGGAGCGCCACTGTCGGGCTTTTTCCCCCAACAGCTGCAAGGTGGTGCCACCCACCAACACCACGGTGTAGGTGACAAAAAACAGCGTCTCGCTCAAGCGATAGAGCTGGTCGGAGAAATAGAAGACGATTCCCTGGATCAGGCCGATCAGCAGGTAGAACCCAAGAAAACGATGGATACCGGGCATTCCAATTCCTTTGGAGTGGGGTGAGGGCAAAGGGCCGCTAGTCTAAACAAAGACTTCGGCCCTGAATATTGCCCCGTTCCCTCCAGCCGCCAGCGGTGTAGAATCGGCCCTATTCATCGCCAGTCATCCCCCGGCGGGTTTATGAGCTCAAGGCCAAGGCGCACGGCGATCCCGTCACGTTTGCGGCAACTTCCGGACACCAGTGCCATTTTTTCGGGTGTTCCAGACGTCAACAGAAGCTCACTCCCCAGTAGTACCTGATTAGTAGTTACCTGATTAGCCGCCCGGAGTGCTCCATGCCAGATTACCGCTCGAAAACATCCACCCACGGCCGCAACATGGCCGGCGCGCGCGCACTGTGGCGTGCCACGGGGATGAAAGATGACGACTTCAAGAAGCCGATCATCGCGATTGCCAACTCGTTCACCCAGTTCGTACCGGGCCACGTCCACCTCAAGGACCTGGGCCAACTGGTCGCCCGCGAGATCGAACGCGCTGGCGGCGTGGCCAAGGAATTCAACACCATCGCCGTGGACGACGGCATCGCCATGGGCCATGACGGCATGCTGTATTCGCTGCCGAGCCGCGAGATCATCGCCGACTCCGTGGAATACATGGTCAACGCCCACTGCGCCGACGCCATCGTCTGCATCTCCAACTGCGACAAGATCACCCCCGGCATGCTGATGGCCTCCTTGCGCCTGAACATCCCGGTGATCTTCGTCTCCGGCGGCCCGATGGAAGCCGGCAAGACCAAACTCGCCTCCCACGGCCTCGACCTGGTCGACGCCATGGTCATCGCCGCCGACTCCAGCGCTTCTGACGAGAAGGTCGCGGAATACGAGCGCAGCGCTTGCCCGACGTGCGGCTCGTGCTCCGGCATGTTCACCGCCAACTCGATGAACTGCCTGGTGGAAGCCCTGGGCCTGGCCTTGCCGGGCAACGGATCGACACTGGCGACCCACAGCGACCGCGAGCAGCTGTTCCTGCAGGCCGGCCGCACTATCGTCGAGCTGTGCAAGCGTTATTACACCGAGAACGATGACTCGGTACTGCCGCGCAACATCGCCAACTTCAAGGCGTTCGAAAACGCCATGACCCTGGATATCGCCATGGGCGGTTCCACCAACACCATCCTGCACTTGCTGGCCGCCGCCCAGGAAGCCGAGATCGACTTCGACCTGCGCGACATCGACCGTCTGTCCCGTCACGTGCCGCAACTGTGCAAAGTCGCGCCGAACATCCAGAAGTACCACATGGAAGACGTGCACCGCGCTGGCGGGATCTTCTCGATCCTGGGCTCCCTGGCCCGTGGCGGCCTGCTGCACACCGACCTGCCGACGGTGCACAGCAAGTCCCTGGCCGAAGGCATCGCCAAATGGGACATCACCCAGACTGACGACGAAGCCGTGCACACCTTCTTCAAGGCCGGCCCGGCGGGCATCCCGACCCAGACTGCGTTCAGCCAGTCGACCCGTTGGGACACCCTCGACGACGACCGTGAAAACGGCTGCATCCGCAGTGTCGAGCACGCCTACTCGCAAGAAGGCGGCCTGGCCGTGCTGTACGGCAACATCGCCCTCGACGGCTGCGTGGTCAAAACCGCCGGTGTGGATGAATCCATCCACGTCTTCGAAGGTCGCGCCAAGATCTACGAAAGCCAGGACAGCTCGGTACGCGGCATCCTCGCCGACGAAGTGAAAGAAGGCGACATCGTGATCATCCGCTACGAAGGCCCGAAAGGCGGCCCGGGCATGCAGGAGATGCTGTACCCGACGTCGTACCTCAAGTCCAAAGGCCTGGGCAAAGCCTGCGCCCTGCTGACCGATGGCCGCTTCTCCGGCGGCACCTCGGGCCTGTCCATCGGCCATGCTTCGCCGGAAGCTGCTGCGGGCGGCGCGATTGGCCTGGTGCAGGATGGCGACAAGGTGCTGATCGACATTCCGAACCGCTCGATCAACCTGTTGATCAGCGACGAAGAACTGGCGGCACGCCGGGTCGAGCAGGACAAGAAAGGTTGGAAGCCGGTTGAGAAGCGTCCACGTAAAGTGACGACCGCCTTGAAGGCTTATGCCCTGCTGGCCACCAGCGCCGATAAAGGTGCTGTGCGTAACAAGGCGATGCTTGACGGTCTGTAAGCCACGCCCATAAAAATGCCCCGCCAAGTGCGGGGCATTTTTTTGCCTGTCCGTTCAACCGGTTTTTGCCTTTTACCCTCGGAGCGATAAAGTGTGCGCCAGAATTCTCATGGATGGTTCCCGCATGGACGCACGTTTGACCTTTCTATACCCGACCGCAGGGTGTGCTTCGTTACTGACCCTCATCCTGACCGGTTGCAGTACCCCACCGACCTCTCAAGCACCTCAAGTGCATCCAGCCTTGGCACTGTTTAATGAGGCACTGACGCTACCGGCGATGGACCACTCCATCGTGCGCGAAGGTGATCGGATCACCTACATGGTCGAGCTGAAACAAAACCCGGCAATTGTTCGGTTCGACGCATCGTGCACCCGAGGTCCAGGAAGAATGTCCTACCCGACTCGGACCAGTTTCAGACCATTTGCCAATTTGGATGGGACGGGCTCCGATTTACCTGCCCCGCAAGCTCAGCAATTGCAGCACAGCGCGCAACTGCAAAACGTCTGCAAGGCACGGCCCGCACCCGATTGGCGAGCGTTGACGGCAGCGGTTGATCAGGATTGGTTGCTTCTGGACCGCAATAGCCTGGAACAAAACGGTGGACTCTTGTACGTATGGGCCGCGCACCGTTATCAGCACTACCAGATCATCAAGAACTCGTTGTTGGTGGCGCAAAACCAAGAGCGACTGGCCCTTGATTGCACAAAGCAAACGATCATACGCCTGAGCCAATTCAATCTCGACGACGCTCGACAGGTCGCCAACGGCAGTGTCCAGGTCCAACTCGATCCAACGCCGCTGAAGCAGGCTTCTGCCGACCACCAAGAGGTATTCAAGGCTGCTTGCCAATCACCCGCAGCGCTGGGCCGGCTACCTGAGGCCAAGCCACGCCAGCCACTGGCGCCGGTCATCAGCACACCGGTTGCCAATCCGGCCGTGTTAGCGGCCATCCGAGCCCTGGAACTGCCGGTGCCTCCAAGCGTCCTGGGCCGATTGGACTACGACTATGAGGCCGTGCTCTTCAACGGCACACGCATCGGTGATCAGACAAAACAGACGCTCATCAGCACTGATGCCGCGTCCGCTCAGACCCTCGTCCAAACCGAGGATTCAGCACTTGGGTTTTCTCTAGACCTGACGTTCAGGGGCCTGTTTGAGTTGGCAAGCCACAAGATCGACCGCAAAACCGCTGAGAAAAAGACAGAATCACGTGCCTTGGTGGCGTTGAGCTTTCAAGGCGACTGGCGCAACTTGCCCCTCGACAGCCACGTCAGTTACACACGAACCTGGTCAAAATCAGTCAAACCAGATGCTAGCCCTTCGCTCGAAACCAGCGAGCCAAGGACGGTGACCTGCCGCGTTGTCCGTGAGCAACCCGCAAGCAGCTTGAATCCAGCCTTACACGGTTCGGCCAGAATGCTGGAGTGCATCACAATGAAAATGCCCAAACAGGACTGGACCTTTAAATCATGGTACCTCGCCGACTATGGGCTGTTCGCTCAGGTGCAGGAGAACACAATGCTTGGCGTGTGGAACTGGGATCTGAAATCGGCGCAATGATTGCGAGGGTTGGTTCGCAATTAATATCTATATTTAGGCTGGGCTTTGTGGTGCTCTCAAGGCCGCCATCGGGGGCAAGCCCCCTCCCACATTTCGGTTTGTGAACACTTTCAAATGTGGGAGCTGGCTTGCCTGCGATAAGGGCAACTCGGTCTTATTGAATCTCCTCCGGCTTGACGATCACCCAGTTCTTGTCCGCCGTCACCGGCAACCCTTCCTTGGCCTGCGCCGCCGCGTGCTTGGCCATCATGCCGTTGAGTTGGGTCATGTATTTGTCCTTGCGGTTGATCCACAGGTGCACGCCGCCCTTGGCCACATCCACATCGTGGAACAGCATGTAGCCGTCGCTGGTCGGTGTGTCGCCGCCGACGATCACCGGTTTTTTCCATTCGTCGATGTAGGTGAGGATCGCCGCGTGTTTGCCGGCCATCCAGGTTGCCGGGGTCCACAGGTACGGCGTGAGTTCCAGGCCAAGGTTGGCTTTCTCGTCATACTTGCCGGCGGTGATCTGTTTGCGCGCCGTGGTCAGCTCGCCGGTCTTGCGGTCCTTGAGCAGCGTGCTCACGCCGATAACGTTTTCGGGTTTGACGTTGTAGCCGTACTTCGGATCCGCCGCGACCATGCGCACCAGTTCCTCGGAAGCGGCGGTCATCACGTACACCTCGATGCCGTTTTCCATCAGCTTGTTGTACAGCTCGGTCTGGCCGGTAAAGACTTTCGGCGGCTGCACCTCGGATTTCTTCACCACATCGCCTTCGAAATAGCTGACCGGCACGGGCTTGCCGGACGCCATCAGCTCATCCACCTGGACCTTGAGTTCCTTGAGGGTGAAGCCGGAAAACACCTGGGCAACCCACGGGTAGCAGACCATGTCGTCCACTTCGCACAGGCGATAGTAGTAACTGAACAGACTTTCCTTATGGTCGGCGGTGTCTTTGAATGGCATAAGCTTGAGCGAAGGATCGAGGCTGTCGCGGGTGATCAGGCCCTTGTTTTCCATGTAGGGCAGCAAGGACTCTTCAAGGTCGTAGCGGTAGCTGGTGTTGTCCATGTCGAACACCGCGTAGTTACCCTTGTTGGCGTTGGCGGCGATCATGTCGTTCAGTTGCTTGGCGGCAGGCGCGGGCCAGTGTTTCAACTCGGTGGCGGCAAACGCCTGGCTGGCGAGTCCCAGGCACAGTGCGGCGGATACCAGTAGTTTCGGCGCGAGCTTCATCGGCGTTGTCTCCCTGAGTGAAAGACATCGACGCTAACAAATCCACGTGACAGTTCCCATGTTGAGCACGACTGCGCACGTCCTGATCCCGCCAGCGGCATACACCTGAGCGTCAACGGCTTATTCCAAAAACGACAGCTGCCATTCCATATCGGTATTAAATCAATAAATATCAAGCTGTTAGGCTTTCCGGTTCGCAATCGCAGGCTCTCGCGATTGGATGCCTTCTCAACGGAGCTTCAATGAATCTGCCCCTGATTCTCAACTTACTGGTGTTCGTGGCCCTGCTGTTGGGCCTGGCACAAACCCGCCGCACGAACTGGAGCCTCGCCAAGAAGGTCCTGTTCGCTCTGGTACTGGGCGTGGCGTTCGGTGTGGCGCTGCACAGCATTTACGGTGCCGGCAACCCGGTGCTCAAGGCCTCCATCGGCTGGTTCGACCTGGTCGGCAACGGCTACGTGCAATTGCTGCAAATGATCGTGATCCCGCTGGTATTTGCCTCGATCCTCAGCGCTGTGGCGCGTCTGCATAACGCGGCGTCCCTGGGCAAGATCAGCTTCCTGACCATCGGCACGCTGCTGTTCACCACCGCGATTGCGGCGCTGATCGGTATCGGCCTGACCAACCTGTTCGGCCTCACCGCCGATGGCCTGGTGGCCGGCACCCAGGAAATGGCGCGCCTGCAAGTGATCCAGAGTGATTACGCGGGCAAGGTCGCCGACCTGAACATCCCGCAACTGCTGCTCTCGTTCGTGCCGTCGAACCCGTTCGCCGATCTGGCCCGGGCCAAGCCGACGTCGATCATCAGCGTGGTGATTTTCGCTGCATTCCTGGGGGTCGCCGCGCTGCAACTGCTCAAGGATGACGTGGAAAAAGGCCAGAAAGTGCTCAACGCCATCGACACCCTGCAAGCCTGGGTGATGCGCCTGGTGCGCCTGGTGATGAAGCTGACGCCGTACGGCGTATTGGCGCTGATGACCAAGGTGGTCGCCGGTTCCAACCTGCAAGACATCATCAAGCTCGGCAGTTTTGTGCTGGTGTCGTACCTGGCCCTGGGCTTGATGTTCGTGGTGCATGGCCTGCTGCTGTCGCTGGCCGGGATCAACCCGCTGCGGTTTTTCCGCAAGGTCTGGCCGGTGCTGACCTTCGCCTTCACCAGCCGCTCCAGCGCAGCAGCCATCCCGTTGAGCATTGAGGCGCAGACCCGCCGCCTGGGCATCCCGCAATCTATCGCGGGGTTCGCCGCCTCGTTTGGCGCGACCATCGGCCAGAACGGTTGTGCCGGTCTTTATCCTGCGATGTTGGCGGTAATGGTAGCGCCGACCGTGGGCATCAACCCGCTGGACCCGTTGTGGATTGCGACCCTGGTGGCGATTGTGACCCTGAGTTCGGCCGGTGTGGCGGGCGTGGGCGGCGGAGCGACCTTTGCCGCGCTGATCGTGCTGCCGGCCATGGGCTTGCCGGTATCACTGGTGGCGCTGCTGATTTCCGTAGAGCCGTTGATCGACATGGGCCGTACGGCGCTGAACGTGAACGGCTCGATGACGGCGGGCGCGATTACGAGCCAGATCATGGGGCAGACGGATAAAGCGCTGTTGGATGCCGATGAGCATGGGGAATTGGCGCAGGCCTGATAGACCGCTATCGGGGGCAAGCCCCTCCCACATTTGGAATGCATTTCAATGTGGGAGGGGGCTTGCCCCCGATGCTTTCAGGCCCTCTCCCAGACCTCAAAGTTGTAAGCCGGCTTATCCCCTTCAGCCGGATTCTCCAGATTTGAAACCAGCTTCCACTGGCTCATATCAAACGCCGGAAACCACGCATCGCCCTCAGGGCTCAGCGCCACCCGCGTCAGATACAGGCGATCCGCCTGCTCCAGCCCCTGCGCATACAACTGCGCACCGCCGATCAGCATCAGCTCATCCACGCCCTGCTCCAGCGCCCAGGCTTCAGCCCGCGCTACGGCGGCATCGAGTGACGGAAAAACTTCCGCACCTTCCAGCGCCAGGTCGGTCTGACGGCTAACCACCAGGTTCAAGCGCCCCGGCAACGGTCGTCCCAGGGAATCCCAGGTCTTGCGCCCCATGATGATCGGCTTGCCCAGGGTGGTGGCCTTGAAATATTTGAAATCCCCCGGCAAATGCCAGGGCATGCTGTTGTCGACGCCGATCACACGGTTTTCACCGAGGGCTGCGATCAGGCTTAAAGGGAGAGTTTTTTTCATGGCGACGAGAATACCAGAGCTCCGAGCCAGGGGTTATGCTCCAGGCTCACAAACACAACAGGACTACGCGTGACTCCACTGCACACACTTTGGCTGACAGAAACCGTGCGCCTGCGCGAAGAACACGCAGGCCCGCTGGAAGACCTGGAAGCCAACCGCCTGGCCCGCACGGCCGGGGGCGACCTGCCGACACGTATCCAGCAGCGCGCCTTGCACCTGGCCGAACGCGATGGGCTAGCGGCGGCCCTCACCCGCTGGCTGCAAGGTGCGCGTCTGGCGCTGGTGCTGCTGGCAATCGTCGCGATCATCAGCGGCGCAGGGCTGGCGTTTGCTGCAATGGGCAACGGCCTGACCCCGGTGAATGTGTTCTGGGCCTTGGGCAGCCTGCTTGGCTTGAACCTGATCCTGCTGATCAGTTGGGCGTTAGGCCTGTTGTTTGCCGGTGAGCACAGTGCCAGCCTCGGGCGACTATGGTTGTGGCTCAGCGAAAAATTCGCCCGTGATGCCAAAGCCGCCCAACTGGCACCAGCACTGTTACTGCTACTGCAACGGCAGAAACTCAATCGCTGGGCCGTAGGCGTGCTGGTCAACAGTCTATGGTTGCTGGCGTTGCTCAGCGCCATGGTGATTCTGCTTACCCTACTCGCTACCCGCCGCTACGGCTTCGTGTGGGAAACCACTATTCTCGGTGCCGACACCTTTGTCGCCGTCACCCAGGCAATCGGCACCTTGCCTGCTCTGTTGGGCTTCAATGTGCCGACCGTCGAGATGATCCGCGCCAGCGGCGACTCCGCCCTGAATATCGAAAGCGCCCGCCAAGCCTGGGCCGCCTGGCTGGTCGGCGTGCTGCTGGTCTATGGCCTGCTGCCCCGCCTGATCCTCGCATTGCTGTGCCTGTGGCGCTGGAAACGCGGGCGCACCGCCCTGCGCCTGGACCTCAACCTGCCAGGCTACAGCCAACTGCGCGAACGCCTGATGCCCAGCAGCGAACGCCTCGGCGTCAACGACGCCGCGCCCGAGCAGTTGCACCACGTCACCGGTTGCGTCAGTGAACTGGAAAGCGACGGCGCCCTGCTGGTGGCCATCGAGCTGGACGACCAGCACCCCTGGCCGCCCAAGCTGCCGGCCCAGGTGAAAAACGCCGGCATCCTCGATAGCCGTGAGTCGCGCAACAAGCTGCTGGAACAGCTCACCCGCTTCCCGCCCGCACGCCTGGCCATCGCCTGCGACCCGCGCCGTTCGCCGGATCGCGGCAGCCTGGCGTTGATCGCCGAACTCGCGCGCAGCGCCACCGCCACCCGCGTCTGGTTGCTGCAAGCACCGCCGGGCCAGGCGCTGGATGCCGAACGCCTGGGCGATTGGCACACCGCGTTGCAACAGCTGGAGCTGCCCTTCGCCGACTGCGCGCCGCTGAACTGGCTGGAGACCGGTCATGACTAAACCGCTGAAACTCGCCGTGGTCGGCCACACCAATGTCGGCAAGACCTCGTTGCTGCGCACCCTCACGCGTGATGTTGGCTTCGGTGAAGTCTCCCATCGCCCCAGCACGACACGGCATGTGGAAGGCGCACGCCTGTCGGTGGACGGCGAAGCCTTGCTGGAGCTGTACGACACACCCGGCCTGGAAGACGCCATCGCGCTGCTCGATTACCTGGAACGCCTGGATCGCCCCGGCGAACGCCTCGATGGGCCGGCCCGCCTGACGCGCTTCCTGGAAGGCAGCGAAGCGCGCCAGCGTTTCGAACAGGAAGCCAAGGTGCTGCGCCAACTGCTGGCCTCCGATGCCGGCCTGTATGTGATCGACGCCCGCGAGCCGGTGCTGGCCAAGTACCGCGACGAGCTACAAGTGCTGGCCAGTTGCGGCAAGCCGTTGCTGCCCGTGCTCAATTTCGTCAGCAGCAGCGAGCACCGCGAGCCAGACTGGCGCGAAGCCCTGGCCCGCCTTGGCCTGCATGCGCTGGTGCGTTTTGACAGTGTCGCGCCGCCGGAAGACGGCGAGCGTCGTCTGTATGAAAGCCTGGCCCTGCTGCTGGAAAACGCACGGCCGCAATTGGAACGGCTGATCCTGGATCAGCAAGCCCAACGCCAGGCCCGCCAGCAAAGCGCTGCTCGCTTGATCGCCGAATTGTTGATCGACTGCGCCGCGTGCCGACGCAGCGTGGTCACCGAAGATGAGCAGCAAGCCATCGGCGAGTTGCGCAAGGCCGTGCGCCAGCGCGAACAAAAATGCGTGGAAGCCCTGCTCAAACTGTTTGGTTTCCGCCCACAAGATGCAGCCGCCAGCGACTTGCCGTTGCTCGACGGGCGCTGGGGCGATGACCTGTTCAACCCGGAAACCCTCAAGCAACTCGGCGTGCGCGTCGGTGGCGGGATCGCTGCCGGTGCGGCGGCGGGTGCCGGGGTGGATCTGCTGGTCGGCGGGCTGACACTGGGCGCCGCCGCCCTGGCCGGCGCCATCGCCGGCGGCGCGCTGCAAACCGCGCGCAGCTATGGCAGTCGCCTGCTGGGCAAGATCAAGGGCCATCGCGAGTTGACCGTCGACGACAGCGTGCTGCGCCTGCTGGCCCTGCGCCAACGCCAGCTACTCAAGGCGCTGGACCTGCGCGGCCATGCGGCGATGCACAGCATCAAGGTCGACACGCCCCAGGACAAAACCTGGCGCGAAGGCAAGTTGCCGGACGCGCTGCACAAAGCCCGCGCCCACCCGCAATGGTCGTCGCTCAACCCCAACGCCAGGCTGAGCCAGGCCGAGCGCCAGGAGCAGGTCGAAGCCTTGGCTCAGCGGTTGGACGAATCTTGATCAACCAGTAGCTGCAGGGCCTTGGCTTTGAGCACCTCAAGGTCCAGCAGCGCTACATGCATCTCCTTGGCCTGCTCGTCCCAGTGGCGCATGCGCACACTCACTGCGCACAACGGGTCTTGCTCAAAGGCTTGGGCTTCCTCGGCGGTCATCACGCCACCCTGGTAGGCCAAGGTACGACGGCTGGCTTCGCTCAGGCGCGCGTAGTAGTCCGGCTGGCTGAAGGTCAGGTAGCGCTTGGCCTGCACGTGATACTCCACCAACGTGGCCATGCGCTCGCTGAACCCCGCCCGACGCAAATAATCCGCCCCCAGCCGTTCATGGCTGACCACGCCATAACCCCCCATGTTTTCCTCGCCCTGGCCGCAGAGATGCCCGATGTCGTGGAAAAACGCCGCCAGCACCACTTCATCATCAAAGCCTTCGGCCATGGCGAGTTGAGCGGCCTGGGACATGTGCTCGATCTGCGACACCGGCTCGCCGATGTAATCCGCCGCGCCGTGCCGCTCATACAAGCCGAAGACCTCGGCGATCAGTTGTTCCCGGCCCATCACGCCGGCCCCCATAACGTGCGGATATTGCGCTCGGCCATTGCCGGCCCCACGCTCATGCCCACACCGGTGTGCATCAACGCTGCACTCACGCCTGGTGCCACGCGCAGGAATGAAAACGGCCCCGGCCCCCGCGAGCCGTACACACCCTGCCAACGCTCCACCACTTGGAGCTTGCAACCGAGGGTCTGCTCGGCCAATTCGAGCATCCAGTCATCGACCTGTTCGGCGTTGAACGGTGACGCATCGCTGCCGTAGTCGTGGGAATCACCGATGATCAGTTCGCCATGAGGCGTCGGGCTGATCAGCAGGTGAATACCGTGCTCATGCAGGTAAGGAGCTTCGCGCAGGATTTGTGCCCGGACTGGCGCGGCTTCTGGCAAGTCGGCGAAAGCGCCGTAATGCACGCAGCTCAAACCGGTGAGCAAGGCGTGTTGCAGGTTCAGATTCACCGCGGGCCGCGCACGGAGCATTTGCAGGCGGCAGATGCTCGGGTTGAGTTCGGCGATCGATTCGGCCAGCAGGGTTTGGTAATCGTGGCCGGAGCAGACGATGATCTGCTCGCCGCGAAAGCTCCCCGCCGTGCTGTGCAGGTGGCCTGGCTCTACATCGCGCACCAGGGTTGAAAAGTGAAACTCCACTTTCAATTCTTGAGCCAGGTAGTTGATCAGCGCCGGGATCGCCTCGCGGGAATACAGCTGCTGATCGTCCTTGCCATGCAGCGCGGCGCGGTGATGGCGAAACTGGCCGCCATACAGGTCCTTCATCGCCGCGCCTTGCAACAGTTCGACGTTGTAGCCGTGCTCTTGTGCACGCCCCTCACAGAAGGCTTCCAACAAGTGTTCTTCGGCTTCGGTGCGGGCAAACAGGTACGAGCCATTGCGCTTGAGTTGCAGGCCGGCAACTTGTGCCCAGTGGCCCCAGATCTCGCGGCTTTCCCGCGCCAGGTCGAGCATCGGGCCCGGTGGTTGGCCGGTGACCAGCGCCTGGCCGAAGTTGCGCACCGAAGCGCCCAATGGCGTGGCGCTGCGCTCGAACACCTTGACCTTGAGGCCGCGCTTGGCGGCCGCATAGGCGTGGGACAGGCCGAGGATGCCGGCGCCGATGATCAATAGTTGTGTCATGAAGTGATGTCCTGTTTTCAAGGCCGCCATCGGGGGCAAGTCGAATCGTCGCACCGCCCCTCCCACATTTGATCTGGTGGGAGGGGGCTTGCCCCCGATGAGGCCATCAGCCCTAACGAAACCTTACTGAGCAGCAACCTTCTCCGACTTCCCGTCATACCGCTTGCGCCATTCCGTCAGGATGCTGTCGCGGTTCTTCGATGCCCAGCCAAAGTCATTCTTGATCAGACGCTGCTCATAGTCCGCCGGCAATTCGGTCTGCGGCTTGGCGATACCCGGCTGGGCGAGCACGGCGAAGTTGTCCTTGTACAACTCCATCGCCGCAGGGCTGGCGGAGAAATCGGCGAGTTTTTTCGCCGCATCGGCGTGGGCGCTGCCCTTGATCACGGCCGTGGCTTCGATGTCCCAGCCCAGGCCTTCTTTGGGCAGGATGATGTCCAGCGGCGCGCCCTGGCGCTTGAGCTGCACCGCCGGGTATTCAAACGAAATACCAATCGGGAATTCCCCCGAAGCGGCCAGCTTGCACGGCTTGGAACCGGAGTGAACGTACTGGCCGATGTTCTGGTGCAGGTCGTCCATGTACTGCCAGCCCTGCTTCTCGCCGAAGGTCTGCAGCCACGCGCTGACGTCCAGAAAGCCCGTGCCGGAAGAAGCCGGGTTGGGCATGACGATCTTGCCCTTGTACTCGGGCTTGGTCAGGTCTTGCCAGCTCACTGGCTTGCTCAGGCCTTGTTTCTCGGCTTCGACGGTGTTGAAGCAAATCGTCGCGGCCCACACGTCCATGCCGACCCAGGCCGGTGGGTTGGCGGCGTCGCGGTAGTTTTTGCCGATCTTGTCCAGGTCTTTCGGTGCGTAATTGTCGAGCATGCCCTGCTGATCGAGGATCGCCAGGCTGGAGGCCGCCAGGCCCCACACCACGTCGGCTTGCGGGCGGTCTTTCTCGGCCAGCAGCTTGGCGGTGATGATGCCGGTGGAGTCACGGACCCACTTGATCTCAACATCAGGGTTGGCTTGCTCGAAGGCCTTTTTGTAGGTCTTCAACTGCTCGGCTTCGAGGGCCGTGTACACGGTCAGCTCGGTCTTGGCGAAGGCATTCAGGCTGAATGCAGTGAGTACGGCAGCGACCAGCGCCAGGGGCTTGAACATGGAACACCTCCTTCAGGGATTATTGGCCGGGCGCGGTCTGGCGCCAGGCTTGGGAGCGGCGCAACGCGCCACGTGAGGCCCACGCCAGCAGCAGCGAGACGCTGGCCGAGGTGAACAGGATCAGGGTCGACATGGCCGCCGCGCCGCCCACGTTGCCGGCGTCGTCCATGTTCAGCACGGCGACGGCGGCGAGAATGGTGTCGGGGCTGTAGAGGAAGATCGCGGCGGACACGGTGGTCATCGCCGAGACAAACAGGTAGCGCACGATGTCCAGCAACGCCGGCAGGCAGATCGGCACCGTGACGCGCAGGTAATGGCGGTACAGCGGCGCCTTGAGCGACAGCGCAGCGGCTTCAAACTCAGCGTCCAACTGGCGCAGTGCGGTGGTGGCAGTCATCTGTGCAGTGGTCAGATAGTGCGCAATGGTGCACACCACCAGCAGGGTCATGGAGCCGTAGAACACATGCAGCGGGTTGCCGTTGAGGTTGAAGAAAAACACGTAGCCCAGGCCCAGCACCAAGCCCGGCACGGCCATCGGCACAAAGCTGAGCAGGCGCAGCGCCAGGTTCAAACCCTTCTGGCCTTTGGTTTTTTCCATCAGGTAGGCGCCGGTGAAGATCAGCACGCTGCCGATCAGTGCCGTGCACAGGGCCATGGCCAGGCTGTTGCGATAGGCCAGCCAGCCGCCACCCGCCGTGTCTTCAAACTGATAGTGATTGAGCGACAGCGACAGGTTGTACGGCCAGAATTTCACCAGCGAGGAATACACCGCCATGCCGAACACCAGCAGCAATACGGCGCAGATCAATAGGACGATGGCCAGGTAGCAGCCATCCCTCAGCCGCGATGGCGCCGGCCGGAACACCTGGGCGCGACCGCTCATGGAATCGCCATGACGCCGGCGCAACCAGGCATCCACGCCAAAGCTGAACAGCGCTGGCAACAACAGCACCATACCGATCAAGGCGCCGCGACCAAATTGTTGCTGGCCGACCACCGCTTTGTAGGCTTCCAGCGCCAGCACCTGATAATCACCGCCAACCACCACGGGCACGCCGAAGTCGGTGATGGTCAGGGTGAACACCAGACAGAACGCGGCGAACACCGCCTGGCGCGTAGCGGGCCAGGTGATGCTGCGAAATGCCCGGGCCGGGCTGGCGCCCATGCTGGAGGCCGCGTCGAACAGCCGCGCATCGGCCAAGGAGAGCGCCGACAGCAGAATCATCAGCGCATGTGGGAAGGTGTAGATCACCTCCCCCAGAACAATCCCCCAGAACCCGTAGATATTCTCCGAGAGCAGCCCGCGCAACATGCCCTGGTTGCCGAACAGGTAAACCAACGCAATCCCCGGCAGCATCGAAGGCGCCATCAGCGGCAGCAGCGACAGGCCACGCCAGATCGCTTTGCCCGGAATCAACGTGCGTTGCAGGGCGTAGGCAAACAGATAGGCCAGCGGTACGACAATCGCCGCAACGCTGAGAGAGACTTTCAGGCTATTGCCCAGCAGCCAATGGAAGTTGGCGCTGGTGAGCAATTCCCGCGCAGCCACCAGCCCGCCACCTTGCCCGGCCTCGCTGCTGAAGCCACGCCAGAAGATCGCCAGCAATGGCATCAACACCGCTACGCCGAGTAAAAGCAGCCATAGCAGTTTGCCGCCGAGCACGAAGAAGCGGTCGCCGATTTCGGCACGGGATATCTGACGCGGCAGGGTCATAACAGCGGCCATCTCAGGCAAACACCTGCAGGCTGCGTGGTGGCAAGGCCACCCAGATATCCTGGGCGCCCAGGCGCGGCATGGCTTCGGGGGCCAGTTCGGCCAGCAGCGGATGGCCAGGCAGTTGCTCCAGTTCAAAGCTCATGCGGCAGCGGTTGCCGAGGAAGGTGATCTCGCGGACCTTGGCCGGGAACAGGTTTTCCTCGTGCACTGGCGGATTGACGCTGATGGCTTCCGGGCGACAGAACAGGCGACCGGACCTGGCCGCGCCGGCATCGTCGGCCAGGCGCATGTTCATCCCGCCGACCTGGGCATGGCTCACGCTGTTACGGCTGAAGGGCAGCCAATTGCCCTGGCCGACAAACTCCGCCACGAACGGCGTGGCCGGGCGGTCGTAAATCTCCTGGGGCGTGGCGTATTGCTCGACCTTGCCGTTGTTCATCACGGCAATGCGGTCGGCCATCAACATGGCTTCGTCCTGGTTGTGGGTGACCATCAATGTGGTAATGCCCAGGCGTCGTTGCAGTTGGCGCAACTCGGTGCACAGGTGCTCGCGTACGCGGGCGTCGAGGGCGGACATGGGTTCGTCCAGCAGCAGCAACGAAGGCGCCGGCGCCAAGGCACGGGCCAGGGCCACGCGCTGCTGTTGGCCGCCGGAGAGCTGGCCGGGGTATTTCTTCTCGCTGCCCACCAGACCGACCAGTTCGAGCATCTGCCCAACACGCTGGCGCACTTCATCACGGCCGCTGCCGGTGAGGCCGTAGCCGATGTTCGCTTCGATGGTCAGGTTGGGAAACAGCGCGTAGGACTGGAACAAAATGCCGTAGTCCCGTGCCTGGGGCGGCAGCAGGGAAACGTCACGATCACCCAGGTAAAGTTCACCACTGTCCTGACGCTCCAGGCCGGCGATGCAACGCAGCAGGGTGGTCTTGCCGCAGCCGGACGGACCCAGCAGGCACACCAGCTCACCAGCGGCGACGTCCAAGGACACGTGGTCCAACGCGGTAAAGGCGCCGAAGCGTTTCTGGATACCGCGCACCTTCATGGGCGCGCCGGGTTGGGTCAGGGCTGTGTGCATGGTGGCACCTCATCGAACGGATGAAGGCCATGCTAGGAGGGCAATGCGTCGCTCGTGTGGCAGGAAGGCAAAACGTGGCGATAGTGGTATTGGTGGATTTGGGTAGGGGTCATATAGGTGTGGTGTCTGGACTACTGCTATTGGGGGGCAAGCCCCCTCCCACATTTTGATGTGTGAATACGTTCAAGTGTGGGAGGAGGCTTGCCCCCGATGAGGCCCTGAAAGCCACCAAAAAATCTCAGATCGGCGACATTTCCTGCGCCAACCCCAGAAACGCCGCCGGCAGCCGCGCGCCTTTGCGCTCCTTGAGGCAGTACAAATACTCCGGAATCTGCGGCGCATTTTCGATGGTCAGTACCCGCAGTTGCGGGTCATGGGGCACTTCCTGGCGGGCGATGATGCTGATGCCGATATTGCGCAGCACTGCCTCCCGGATGGACTCGCGGCTGCCGATTTCCAACAGTGGGCCGTAACTTACGCCGGCGCCTTGGAGCATTTCTTCCGTCAGCCTGCGTGTAGTGGAGCCCGCTTCTCGCATCAACAAGGTGTGCCCGGCCAGGGCGGTCAGTGGCACATGATCAAGCTTGGCCAAGGGATGATTGCGATGCACCGCCAGCACCAGGGGGTCGGTGCCGAGCACGCGGCGGATCAAGCGCGGGTCTTCCAGCAACTGGGAGGAAGCGGCCACGTCGACACGGTACTCATCCAATGCTTCAAGCACCTGCTGGGAGTTGCCGATGTCCACTGACACTTCCACATGGGGCAAGCGTTCGCGAAAGGCTTTGACCAGATCGAGGATGTAATACGGCGCCGTCGCAGCTATGCGCAAGGCGCCCTGGAGTTGGCCGCTGTTGCGCAGGAAGAACTCGATGTCCGCTTCCTGTTGCAACAGCGCCTTGACCATCGGCAGCAACCGCGCGCCATCGTCGCTGACCGTGAGGCGGCGGCCACCGCGATAGAACAGCTCCACGCCATACTGGCTTTCCAGGTTGCGGATCTGGGTGGTCACGGTGGGCTGGCTCAGGCCGAGTTTTTTCGCCGCCTGGGTAATGCTGCCCAGGCGGGCGACCATAAAAAACGCCTTCAGCTCAGCACTCAGCACACCGCCCTCTCATCGTTTATTTGCGCAGCAGGCGCAGGCCATTGAACACCACCAGCAGGCTCACGCCCATATCCGCGAACACCGCCATCCACATGGTGGCCATGCCCAGGAAGGTGACTGCGAGGAAGATCGCCTTGATCACCAGCGCCAGGGCGATGTTCTGCTTGAGGATACTCGACGTTTGCCGCGACAAACGAATGAATGCCGGGATCTTGCGCAAATCATCGTCCATCAGCGCCACGTCGGCGGTCTCGATGGCGGTGTCGGTGCCGGCAGCGGCCATGGCGAAACCGATCTCGGCGCGAGCCAGCGCCGGAGCGTCGTTGATGCCGTCACCGACCATGCCCACCCGACGACCTTGACCATAAAGCGCTTCGATGGCCTGCAATTTGTCGGTGGGCAGCAGATCGCCCTGGGCCTGGTCGATGCCCACCTGGGCCGCAATCGCCTGAGCGGTGTGGGTGTTGTCGCCGGTGAGCATCAGGGTCTTGATGCCCAGTTCGTGCAGTTGCTGGATGGCTTCGCGGCTGCTGTCCTTGACCGTATCGGCTACGGCGAACAGTGCCAGGGGGCCGGATTTGTCGAGCAGCAGCACCACGGACTTGCCCTGCTTCTCCAGGGCGAAGAGTTTCTCTTCCAGCTCGGGGGAACACAGGCCGAGGTCTTCCACCAGGCGATGGTTGCCCAAGTGGTAGGTCTCACCGTTGATGTCGCCGCGCACACCACGACCGGCCAGGGCTGCGAAGTTATCCACAACATGCGTCGGCAGCTTTTTATCCACAGCCGCATTGGCGATTGCCAGGGACACCGGGTGGTCGGAACGCCCGGCCAAACTGGCAGCCAGGGCCGGTGCGCTGTCCGCAACGTTGGGGAACAACGCCAGGTAATCGGTTTGCACCGGTTTGCCGTGGGTGATCGTGCCGGTCTTGTCCAGCGCCAGGTAGTCGAGTTTGTAACCGCCCTCCAGGTACACGCCGCCCTTGATCAGTATGCCTTTGCGCGCCGCCGCTGCCAGGCCGCTGACGATGGTCACCGGGGTGGAGATCACCAATGCGCAGGGGCAGGCGACCACCAGCAGCACCAGGGCGCGGTAGATCCAGTCGAACCACAGGCCGGCCATGAACAGCGGCGGAATAATCGCCACGCCCAAGGCAAACAGAAAGACGGCCGGGGTGTAGATCTTCGAAAAACTATCAACGAAACGCTGGGTCGGCGCCCGTGAACCTTGCGCCTGCTCGACGGCGTGGATGATGCGCGCCAGCGTGGAGTTATTGGCCGCTGCCGTGACGCTGTATTCCAGGGAGCCCGCCTGGTTGATGGTGCCGGCGAAGACTTTATCGCCCACGGTTTTTTCAATCGGCAGGCTTTCCCCGGTGATCGGTGCCTGGTCGATGGTGGATTGGCCAGCGGTGACTTCACCGTCCAGGCCAATGCGCTCGCCGGGCTTAACCCGCACGATGGCGCCCAATTCGATGCTTTTGACTTCCTGTTCAACCCAGCTTCCATCCGCCTGCTGCACCGTGGCCTGTTCCGGGGCCATCTGCATCAAGCCGCTGATGGCATTGCGCGCACGGTCCAGGGACTTGGCTTCAATCAACTCGGCCACGGTGAACAGGAACATCACCATGGCGGCTTCCGGCCACTGGCCGATCAGAATCGCGCCGGTCACAGCGATGCTCATCAAGGCGTTGATGTTCAGGTTGAGGTTTTTCAGGGCGATCCAGCCCTTTTTATAGGTAGTGAGGCCACCGCTGAAGATCGACACCAGCGCCACGATGGCTATCACCCAGGTCGGGGCCGCATTCGTGAAGTGCAGCACTTCGGCGCCCAACGCGCCGACGCCGGACAAGGCCAGCGGCCACCAGTGTTTCCTGGCAGGCGGCTCGGCGGCGGGGGTGCCCTCCTCGATCGGATCGGCCTGCATGCCCAGGGACTTGATGGCATCAATGATCGGCACAGTGCTCGGCAGGTCGTGGGTGACGCCAAGGATGCGGTTGATCAGGTTGAATTCCAGTTGCTGCACACCGGCGAGCTTGCCCAGTTTGTTCTGGATCAGCGTTTGCTCGGTGGGACAGTCCATGGCTTCGATGCGGAAGGTGCTCAGGCGCGAGCCCGCAGTGGGCGCTTCACTCAACGTGACCACGGCAGGTGCTGCCTTGCTTGCACAGCAGGAGCCAGCATGGTTGTGCACTGGCGTCAGTTTCTGGGGACCATGGTCATGATCATGGTCGTGTTTATGCGGGGTGTGGATGGAATCGCTCATTCTGTCGCGTCCGTAAAGGTGCCTGTTGCCAAGTAAAGACCCTGTAGCCACTATAGGGTCAAGCACCCATTTGGAGATTGCTGCGATGAAGATCGGCGAATTGGCCAAACTGACCGACTGTCAGGTGGAAACCATCCGGTATTACGAGAAAGAAGGCCTGCTGCCGCCCCCGGCGCGCACCGACGCCAACTACCGGGTGTACACCCAGGCGCACACCGAGCGGCTGATCTTTATCCGCAATTGCCGCAGCCTCGACATGACCCTCGAAGAAATTCGCAGCCTGCTGGGTCTACGGGACAGTCCTCAGGACCAGTGTGAAAGTGTGAATGCGTTGATCGACGAGCATATCCACCATGTGAAAGCGCGGATCGATGGGTTGTTGGCGTTGCAGGTGCAGTTGCTGGACTTGCGCCAGCGCTGCGGCGGCGGGCCGGAGTGTGGGATTTTGCAGCGGCTGGAGGTCAGCGGGAGTGTTGCGGCCAGCGAGGCTGAGCACTCACATGTGGGCAGAAGCCACGGCCATTAACTCAAGCAAACACAGTTCAAATGTGGGAGGGGGCTTGCCCCCGATGACAGAGTTTCAGCCAACCAATATTTAGCTGATCCACCGCTATCGGGTGCAAGCCCCCTCCCACACAAAAGCCCACATCTGAAGACGAAGGTGGGCTCTAGATAGCCACGTCGGCCTTGATGCTTGGGTCGGCGTCGTAACCCACAATCTCGAAGTCTTCGAACTTGTAGTCGTAGATCGACGCAGGCTTACGCTTGATCACCAACTCCGGCAGCTTCTTCGGCGTACGCGCCAGCTGAGTGCGGATTTGTTCCATATGGTTGCTATAGGCATGGGTATCGCCAGTGGTGACGATGATCTCATGAGGGATCAAGTCGCACTGTTGGGCCAGCATGTGGGTCAGCAGCGCCAGCGCAGCAGTGTTGTACGGCAGGCCGAGGAATACGTCGGAGCTGCGGATGTACAACTGCATCGACAGATGGCCGTCATGCACGAATGCCTGGTACAGCAGGTGGCACGGTGGCAGGGCTTGTTTGCCGTTACGCGCGTTTTCCTGGGGGCTCTTGGTTTCGTCGGGCAGGTACTCGACGTTCCAGCCGTGGAACAGGATGCGGCGGCTGTTGGGGTTGGTCTTGAGCGTGTGGACCATGTAGTCGATCTGGTTGATCGTGCCACCGTCCTTGGTTGGCCAGGCGGTCCATTGCTCGCCGTAGACCGGGCCCAGGTCGCCGTCTTCGGTGGCCCATTCGTCCCAGATCTTCACGCCGTTTTCGTTGAGCCACTTGATGTTGGTGTTG
The DNA here is from genome assembly GCF_023701505.1 of Pseudomonas sp. SR18. NCBI lineage: Bacteria > Pseudomonadati > Pseudomonadota > Gammaproteobacteria > Pseudomonadales > Pseudomonadaceae > Pseudomonas > Pseudomonas sp. SR18. The sequence goes on from NZ_JAMQAU010000002.1 coordinate 26,652, forward strand.
CCGCTCAACATCCAGATCAGCTCATTGGCGATGCTTTTGAAGTGAAGCTTCTTGGTGGTCAGCAGCGGGAAGCCGTCGGCCAAGTTATGCCGATACTGACGGGCGAACACAGCCTTGGTGCCGGTGCCGGTGCGATCGCCCTTGGTCAGGCCATTGGTCACGACGTCGTTCAGTAGTTCGAGATATTGCTTCATGTAAGTACCCGTATCGTTGAAGCCGGGGCCCGCGCGCAGGCCCCGGCATTCGAATTTAAAGCGCAGCGTTCTTCAGCGGCTGCGGGCGATTGTACGCCCACCACAGCAGGCCGAGGCCGACCAGGATCATTGGAACACTGAGCACCTGGCCCATGGTCAACCAGCCCCATGCCAGGTAGCCCAACTGCGCATCCGGCACGCGCACGAATTCGACGATGAAACGGAAGATCCCGTAAAACAGCGCGAACATGCCGGAAACGGCCATGGTTGGGCGGGGTTTACGCGAGAAAATGTACAAAATGAGGAACAGTGCCACGCCTTCCAGCGCGAACTGGTACAGCTGCGACGGGTGACGCGGCAGTTGCGCAGGATCGCTGAACGGCGGGAACACCATGGCCCACGGCACGTCGGTCGGCTTGCCCCACAGCTCAGCGTTGATGAAGTTACCGATGCGCCCGGCGCCCAGGCCGATCGGCACCAGCGGCGCGACGAAGTCCATCAGTTGGAAGAATGACTTGCCATTGCGCCGGCCAAACCACCAGGCGGCGATCATCACGCCGATAAACCCACCGTGGAACGCCATGCCGCCCTTCCACACTTCGAAAATCAGTGTCGGGTTGGCGAGGTAGGCGGACAGATCGTAGAACAACACATACCCAAGACGCCCGCCCACGATGACCCCCATCGACAGCCAGAAGACCATATCGGAGAGTTTTTCCTTGGTCCAGGTCGGGTCGAAACGGTTCAGGCGCCGGGAGGCCAGCAGCCAGGCGCCGCCGATGCCGATCAGGTACATCAACCCGTACCAGTGGATTTTCAGCGGACCGATGGCCAGGGCCACCGGGTCGATCTGCGGGTAAGGCAGCATTGCGACTCCTCGTTAAATCATGCGTTATGGCGACCGGACCATGCCCGGACGCGATTAAGTCTGCGTTACAGTAAAAAATTCAAACCCACGCAAAATAGCAGGCCGGCGAACAACCGCTTGAGCAAGCGCGGCGACAACCGATGCGCCAGGCGTGCGCCGAAGCGGGCAAACACCATGCTGGTCAGGGCAATGCCCAGCAGCGCCGGCAAATACACGAACCCTAGACTATGCGCGGGCAGCAGCGGGTCATGCCAGCCCAGAATCATGAAACTTAATGCACTGGCCAAGGCAATCGGCAGTCCACAGGCCGAAGATGTGGCCACCGCCTGCTGCATCGGCACGCTGCGCCAGGTCAGGAACGGCACGGTCAGCGAGCCGCCACCAATCCCGAATATCGCCGACGCCCAGCCAATCACCGTACCTGCCAGCGTCAGGCCGACTTTACCGGGCACCGTCCGGCTGGCCTTGGGCTTGACCTCCAGGGCCAGTTGTACGGCGATGATCAGCGCGAACACGCCAATGATCTTCTGCAAATGCGGGCCGGAAATCGCCTCGGCAGTCAGTGCGCCAAAACCAGCTCCGATGAGGATGCCAACGGTCATCCACACAAAGATCGGCCAACGCACCGCGCCACGTCGGTGGTGCTCACGCACAGCATTGACCGAGGTAAAGATGATCGTTGCCAGGGACGTGCCCACGGCCAGGTGCGTCAACACCTGCGGGTCGAAGCCCTGCAAGGTGAAGCTGAACACCAGCACCGGCACGATAATGATCCCGCCGCCCACGCCAAACAGCCCGGCGAGCACGCCCGCGCAGGCGCCCAGCAGCAAATACAGCAGAAATTCCATGGGAGCCCCCGAAACAAGTCCGGCATGTTAACGGATGGAAGGCATGCGGCCCAACTGGATACGATGGAACACCGCTGCTGGTGTGGGTACAGTGGCAAAAAAACACAAAAGGGAATCGCCTGATGTGCCTGATTGTTTTCGCCTGGCGGCCGGGCCACGCCCAACCGCTGATCGTCGCGGCCAACCGTGACGAGTTCTACGCCCGCCCCAGCCTGCCGCTGGCTCAGTGGCCGGATGTGCCCGAAGTCTATGCCGGTCGCGATCAGGAAGCGGGCGGTACCTGGCTTGGAGTGAACGCCGATGGGCGATTTGCGGCCCTGACCAATATCCGGGATCCCCACCAGCCGCCGGCACGTAAGTCACGCGGGGAGCTGGTGGCGCGGTTTCTCAGTGGTTCGCTGCCCATTGATCAGTATTTGGCCGACGTTAATGGCCGTTCGATTGAATATGCCGGGTTTAACCTGCTGGTGGGCACACGGGATGAGCTGTGGCATTACAACGCCAACCAGACCAAGCCCACACGATTGGAGGCTGGCGTGTACGGCTTATCCAACGCCGGCCTGGATACGCCGTGGCCAAAGTTGCTCAAAGCCAAGAAGGCGTTGAGCGCGGTATTGGATGATCCACAGCCGGAAACCTTGTTGGGGATTTTGAGTGATCCTCAAACGGCGCCGTTTGCAGACCTGCCAGATACCGGAGTGGGCTTGGCGACGGAAAGTCTTTTATCCAGCGTGTTTATTGCCAGCCCAATTTATGGGACGCGGGCGAGTACGGCGCTGATTGTAAATGCCAACGGGACGCGGCAGATGGTGGAGCGTAGTTTTGGGCCGCATGGTGGCCGACTTGGCGAGGTCGAACTGAGGATTTAGCGGTGCTTGAGCGAGCGCTATCGCGGGCAAGCCCGGCTCCCACAGTTGAAATGCATTCCAATGTGGGAGCTGGCTTGCCTGCGAAAAAGGCGACTCGGTCTAGAGGGTTTTAGCGGAGGCCGGGTTGATCATCCGCGTCAGCCCCAGGTTCTTCAGCGCCAACTGCAGCGAGCTGTGGATAACTTGCGGGTTGTCGATAGTCATCAACTCGGCCAGCAGATCCTTGGCCATGCTCAGCTCAACCTGGCGCAACATCCACTTGACCTTCGGCAAGTTGGTGGCGTTCATCGACAGGCTGTCAAAGCCCATCGCCATCAACAGCACGGCCGCCGCCGGGTCACCGGCCATTTCACCGCAGATGCTCACCGGCTTGCCTTCGGCATGGGCGTCGCGCACCACGTGTTGCAGCGCTTGCAGCACCGCCGGGTGCAGGTAGTCGTAGAGGTCGGCCACCCGTGGGTTGTTGCGGTCCACGGCCAGCAGGTATTGGGTCAGGTCGTTGGAACCCACCGACAGGAAGTCCACCTGCCGCGCCAGCTCTTTGGCCTGGTACACCGCTGCCGGGATTTCGATCATCACGCCAATCGGCGGCATCGGTACGTCGGCGCCCTCGTCGCGCACTTCGCCCCAGGCACGGTGGATCAGGTGCAACGCCTCTTCCAGCTCATGGGTACCGGAGATCATCGGCAACAGGATGCGCAGGTTGTTCAGGCCTTCGCTGGCCTTGAGCATGGCGCGGGTCTGTACCAGGAAAATTTCCGGATGGTCGAGGGTCACGCGAATGCCGCGCCAGCCGAGGAAGGGGTTGTCTTCCTTGATCGGGAAATACGACAGTGACTTGTCGCCGCCGATGTCCAGGCTGCGCATGGTCACCGGCAACGGGTGAAAGGCTTGCAGTTGCTCGCGGTAGATCGCCAGCTGCTCCTTCTCACTCGGGAAACGCTGGTTGATCATGAACGGCACTTCGGTGCGGTACAGCCCTACGCCTTCGGCGCCTCGCTGTTGCGCACGGGCCACGTCGGCCAGCAGGCCGGTATTGACCAGCAGCGGTACGCGGTGACCATCGGTGGTCACGCACGGCAGCTCGCGCAATGAATCCAGGCCCAGGGCCAGTTGTTTCTCTTCTTCCACCACTTCGGCGTATTGCTTGCGCAGCACGTCGCTGGGGTTGGTGAAGACTTCACCGCGATGGCCATCGACGATCATGTCGATGCCGTCGACCTTGGAATACGGCAGGTCCACCAGGCCCATCACTGTCGGGATGCCCATGGCCCGAGCCAGGATCGCGACGTGGGAGTTACCCGAACCGAGTACCGAGACCAGGCCCACCAGTTTGCCTTCCGGCACTTCGCCGAGCATGGTGGCGGTCAGTTCTTCACTGATCAGGATGGTGTTGTCGGGGTAGACCAGGTTGGTGGTGCGGTCTTCCTGCAGGTAAGCCAGCAGACGGCGACCGAGGTCGCGCACGTCCGAGGCGCGCTCGCGCAGGTAGGCGTCGTCCATCAATTCGAAACGGTTGACGTGATCGGTGACCACCTGACGCAGGGCGCCCTGGGCCCATTGGCCGGTCTTGATCACGGTTTTGACTTCGTTCCCGAGGGACGCGTCGTCGAGCATCATCTGGTACACGTCAAACAACGCACGCTCTTCGGGGCGCAGTTGAGTGGCCAGCTTGGTCGACAGGTTGCGCATGTCGGCGCGCACGCCTTCCAGGGCGGTCTTGAACAGTTTGATTTCGGCGTCGATGTCGTTGACGGTCTTGTCCGGCACTACATCGAGGTCGGCCGGTGGCAGCATGACCACCGCCGTACCGACGGCCGCGCCCGGCGAACCCGGCACGCCGACGAACTTGGCTTCCTGGATGCCCTTGCCCTGACGGCCCAGGCCGCGAATCGAGCCCGTGGCCTCGGCGTGGGCAATAACCCCGGCGAGCTGCGCGCTCATGGTCACGAGGAAGGCTTCTTCACCTTCGTCGAACTGGCGGCGTTCTTTCTGCTGGATGACCAACACGCCGACAACGCGGCGGTGGTGAATGATCGGTGCGCCGAGGAATGACGCGTAGCGCTCTTCGCCGGTTTCGGCAAAGTAACGATAACGCGGGTGATCGGCCGCGTTTTCAAGGTTCAGGGGTTCTTCACGCGTCCCCACCAGGCCCACCAGACCTTCATTGGGCGCCATGCTGACCTTGCCGATGGAGCGCTTGTTCAAGCCCTCCGTGGCCATCAGCACAAAACGGTTGGTCTCTGGGTCCAGCAGGTAAACCGAGCAGACCTGGCTGCCCATGGCTTCCTTGACGCGCAACACAATAATCCCCAACGCCGCCTTGAGATCCTTGGCGGAGTTAACTTCCTGGACGATCTTGCGCAGCGTATTGAGCATGGCTCGGGGTCGAACTCCGTCGTCAGTCGCGCGCTAAAAGGCGCGGGGCAAGCTCTTTGAGAGCGCGACGATAAACCTCGCGCTTGAATGTCACCACCTGGCCCAGCGGGTACCAATAGCTGACCCAACGCCAGCCATCGAACTCCGGCTTACCGGTCAAATCCATCCGCACCCGCTGCTCGTCGGAGATCAGGCGCAGGAGAAACCATTTCTGCTTCTGGCCGATACACAGCGGTTGGCTGTGAGTACGCACCAGGCGCTGCGGCAGACGATAGCGCAACCAGCCGCGGGTACAGGCCAGAATTTGCACATCTTCGCGCTCAAGGCCGACTTCTTCATTCAACTCACGGTACAAGGCGTCTTCAGGGGTTTCGTCGGGGTTGATTCCGCCTTGAGGAAACTGCCAGGCATCTTGGTTGATTCGGCGAGCCCATAGCACCTGTCCGGCATCATTCGTAAGAATAATCCCGACATTAGGACGGAAACCATCGGGGTCGATCACGGCAACAACCTCGCAAACGCATGTCGCCGCATTGTTCCACAAAGGTTGTTCCAGCGGCAACGAGGCTTCTTACCTTATGTGCACTCTTGTGAAAAGACCGTATTCTGGACGCCTTTTTACAGACTTTTCAGCGAGTAACTGCAATGCGCCTGGCTTTATTCGACTTGGACAACACCCTTCTTGGCGGTGACAGCGACCACGCCTGGGGCGATTACCTGTGCGAACGCGGGATTCTTGACCGGGTAGCCTACAAAGCCCGTAACGATGAGTTCTATCAGGATTATCTGGCCGGCAAGCTGGATAACGCCGCCTACCTGAACTTTTGCCTGGAAATCCTCGGCCGCACCGAGATGGCCCAGTTGGATGAGTGGCACAACGACTATATGCGCGACTGCATCGAGCCGATCATGCTGCCACTGGCCGTGGAACTGCTGGCCAAGCACCGTGCCGCCGGTGACAAGCTGGTGATCATCACCGCCACCAACCGCTTCGTCACCGCGCCCATTGCTGCACGCCTGGGCGTCGAGACGCTGATTGCGACCGAGTGCGAGATGGAAAACGGCCGCTACACCGGGCGCAGCACCGATGTGCCGTGCTTTCGTGAAGGCAAGGTGACGCGCTTGAATCGTTGGCTGGAAGAGACGGGGTATAGCCTGCAAGACAGCTATTTCTATAGCGACTCGATGAATGACCTGCCGCTGCTGGAGCAGGTTACCCACCCGGTAGCGGTGGATCCGGACCCGAACTTGCGCGCCGAAGCCGAGAAGCGCGGGTGGCCGGTGATTACGCTGCGCAGCTGATGGCCCTATCGGGGGCAAGCCCCCTCCCACACTTGATTTGTGAACACAGTCAAATGTGGGAGGGGGCTTGCCCCCGATAAGGTCTCAAGCCTTAAACCGGCTTGGCACCCATCAACCCCGCAATCGCCACAAACCCCACCAGGCTGACCACCGCCAGCACCAGGGTGAAGTTCAGACTACCTCCCTCCCCCTTACGCAGGCGATTAAGCCGCGCCACCAGCCAGAACCACGCCAGCGCCGCCACGGTATAGAGAATGCTGGAGCCCAGAATCCAAGTCTGCCCCAACGGCCAGCCAGTCAGGTGCACCAGCCACCAGCCCGTAAACGGCATGCTCACCACGCAAATGCCCATCAGCAACCACACGAACGCCCACGGGCGCTGCACGGTCACCGCCGCGCCGGCGCTGCGTTTACGCCACGCCAGCAGCGCCAGGCCGAGGCCGCTGAGCAACAACACCACGGTGGCTGCAATGTGGATAACTTTCAGGGTGATCAGGGTTTCCATGTTTCGTATTCCTTAGAGGCCGCCCCCAATCAGCGTAGTCGCTCAACCGAGGAACAGTTTATAGGCCGGGTTATCGCTTTCATCCCAGTACGGGTAGCCAATGGCTTCGAGGGCCGCCGGTACCAGGTGACGCTCGCTCGCCGGCACTTGCAGGCCGGCGACCACACGGCCGTCCGCCGCGCCGTGGTTGCGATAGTGGAACATCGAGATGTTCCAGCGCCCGCCTAATTTGTTAAGAAAGTTGAACAGCGCCCCCGGACGCTCCGGGAATTCGAAACGGAACACCACTTCATTGCTGACGTGGGCCGCATGCCCGCCGACCATATGGCGGATATGCAGCTTGGCCAGTTCGTTCTCGGTCAAGTCCAGCACCGGGAAGCCCTGCTCGGTGAGGCTGGCGATCAGCGCACTGCGCGGGTCGGTTTCCGGGTGCGTTTGCACGCCAACGAAGATGTGCGCCTCGCTGCCGGAGTGGTAGCGGTAGTTGAATTCGGTGATCTGGCGCTTGCCCACGGCCTCGCAGAACGCCTTGAAGCTGCCTGGTTGCTCGGGAATGGTCACGGCGATGATGGCCTCGCGGCCTTCACCCAGTTCGGCGCGCTCGGCCACGTGGCGCAGGCGGTCGAAGTTGACGTTGGCCCCGGAGTCGATGGCGACAAAGGTCTGGCCGCTGACACCACGGGTCTCGACGTACTTCTTGATGCCCGCCACGCCCAACGCGCCTGCCGGCTCGGTGATGGAACGGGTGTCGTCGTAGATATCCTTGATCGCCGCACAGATTTCATCGGTGCTCACGGTAATCACTTCGTCGACATAGTCTTTGCAGATATCAAAGGTGTGCTGGCCGATCTGTGCCACCGCAACGCCGTCGGCAAAGATCCCGACCGTCGGCAACACCACGCGCTCACCCGCCGCCATGGCGGCTTGCAGGCAGTTGGAGTCATCCGGCTCGACGCCGATGATCTTGATTTCCGGTCGCAGGTATTTCACATACGCCGCGATGCCTGCGATCAGGCCACCACCGCCCACCGGGACGAAAATCGCATCCAGCGGGCCTGGATGCTGGCGCAGAATTTCCATCGCCACGGTGCCCTGCCCGGCAATGGTGTGCGGATCATCGTAGGGGTGAATGTAGACGTAGCCTTTTTCGTCGACCAGTTTCAGCGAGTAGGCCAGCGCTTCCGGGAAGGAGTCGCCGTGCAGCACCACTTTGCCGCCGCGAGAGCGCACGCCTTCGACTTTGATTTCAGGGGTGGTCTTGGGCATCACAATCGTGGCCTTGACCCCCAGCACCTTGGCCGCCAGGGCCAGGCCTTGCGCATGGTTGCCCGCCGACGCCGTCACCACGCCTCGCGCACGCTCTTCGGCGCTCAGTTGCGTCAGCTTGTTATAAGCGCCGCGAATCTTGAACGAGAACACCGGCTGCAAATCCTCGCGCTTGAGCCAGACCTTGTTACCCAGGCGCTCTGAGAGCTGGCGGGCGGTCTGCAGCGGGGTTTCTACGGCAACGTCGTAAACGCGCGAGGTGAGGATCTTTTTGACGTACTGTTCAAGCATCGGCGGGAATCACTGAGCAGGTTGGGCAGGGCCAAGGAGTCTAACCCAGCGTTTGGGCGGGCGACCACACGAATCCCGAGGTTTTGTTGGGTTATACTCGCGCCCCTCTTTACTCCCCGCCCGTTCCGGAGCCCGCATGACCCAGGATCAACTCAAACAGGCAGTGGCCCAGGCCGCCGTCGATTTAATCCTTCCTAAACTCGACGACAAAAGCATCGTCGGTGTCGGCACCGGCTCCACTGCCAACTGCTTTATCGACGCACTGGCCCAGCACAAAGGCGCGTTCGACGGCGCCGTGGCCAGCTCCGAAGCCACCGCCGCACGCCTGAAGGGCCATGGCATTCCAGTGTACGAGCTCAACACCGTGAGCGACCTGGAGTTCTACGTCGACGGCGCCGATGAGAGCGACGAGCACCTGAACCTGATCAAGGGCGGCGGCGCAGCCCTGACCCGCGAGAAGATCGTCGCGGCCGTGGCCAAGACCTTCATCTGCATCGCCGACGCCAGCAAGCTGGTGCCGGTCCTCGGCGCGTTCCCGCTGCCAGTGGAAGTGATCCCGATGGCCCGCAGCCACGTAGCCCGCGAGCTGGTGAAACTGGGCGGCGACCCGGTGTACCGCGAAGGCGTGTTGACCGACAACGGCAACATCATCCTCGACGTGTTCAATATGCAGATCACCAACCCGGTGGAGCTGGAAACCCAGATCAATGCGATTGTCGGCGTGGTCACCAACGGTTTGTTCGCGGCGCGTCCGGCGGATGTGCTGCTGCTCGGCACCTCTGAAGGCGTCAAAACCCTCAGGGCCTGAGAACACTACATTGGTTTGGCGGTGTTTTCAGGGACTGGGTTTCTTGAACACGTAGAACAGGTTCGGCTCGCTGACCAGATACAACGTACCTTCGTCATCCATGGCGATCCCTTCGGCCTGAGGCACACGCTTTTTCAGGCCGTGACGGCCGTTGAGCAGAGAAAGACTGCTCAACGGGCGACCGTCGATATCCAGCTCCAATACCAAAAACGACTCATCCGACAGTGCCAGCAGGTGGCCGCTGCGCTCGTCGTATTGCAGGCTCGACAGGTCACGCACAAACAGCCCGGCGTCGCGCTTGGGGTTGTTGATCACGTGCACCGAGTAGGTTTTTTCCGGCTTGAAATGGGGAAAACCGTGGACCTCGTAGATCAGCATCGGGTCGCGCTCCTTGGCCACGAACAGGCGCTTGCCCACCGAGTCATAGGCCAAGCCCTCAAAACCCTTGTTGCTACCTACGTGCAAGCCCAGGGTCATCTGCTCCGCATCGGCGGCATCGAGGAACTGGGTCTCGTCGTCCACATGCACCTTGATCAACCGCTGCTGGCGTTCGTCGGTGATGACATAGATGTTGTCGCTGATAAATTCCACGGCTTCGGCATCGCCGAACCCCACCAAAGGGATGCGCCGCAGGATCTTGCCGTCCAAAGACAACTCGATCAGTTCGGCATTTTGATTGGTGACGGTAAACAGGCTTTTGCGCACCGGATCATAGGTGAGGGCCGAGACATCGTCGTCCAGACCCTCAATGACCCGGGCCTCCAGCGTTACCCGGTATTCGGCCAGGCCAATGGAGCGCTCATCGGCGGGTTGGCGCCACACCTGCCAGTTGAACCAGGCGCGCTCGAACAGGCGAAAGTGCTGCCCAGCGACTCCGGCGCAGATCAGGGCGATCAGCGCCAGGAGAAACAGAATGGGTTTGGGGCTGGCAAGTCGGCGCATTGGGCGGGCTCAAAATCAAAAGTGGCGAATGAATATCACGCCTGTCTGAATTTAAACTTAAACGCGCCCGGATGTCTGGCGAATGCCGCAGATAGAGAAATATCCGACGTAACTGGCCGTCTATTTCTGCCTTTCGAAACGATAGAACAGGTTCGGCTCACTGACCATGTACAGCGTGCCATCCTCATCCATGGTCACCCCTTCCGCCCGGGGAATGGTTTTGCCCAGGCCATTGAAGCCGCCCAGCAAGGTCATGAAGCTGACCTGTTCGCCCTTCTCGTCCAACTCCAGCAACAGGTGGGAATCGGCCGAAAGCACCAGGAGGTGGCCGGTGCGCGGGTCGACAGCCAACGCCGAAAGGTTGCGCATATCCAGTTCTTTGCTGGCGAGTTTTTGCTTGTCGCCAACCAGGGTCTGGCTGCCGTCGCTTTTCCAGGTGAACAACGCCGGCGGGCGCTCCTCGCCCAGTACAAGCTGCTGGCCTAGCTTGTCCCAGGTGATCGCCTCAAAGGCTTTGTTCTGGTCTTTGGAGGGGCCCAGGTCATAACTCAGGAAATCAGCTTTGTTCAGTTGCTGGGTAGAGGCATCGACCTTGACGATGGTCAGGCTGTGGTCGCGCTCATCGACCACCGCCAGCAGGCCATTTTCCATGACCGTAACACCTTCCGGGTTGCTCCAGCCGTTAAGCGGCATCTTGCGCAGCACATCGCCTTGCAGGCTCAACTCAACGAGGAAAGGGTTTTTTCCCATGACGGAAAACAGGGTTTTGGTCTGCGGGTTGTAGGAAACGTCCGAGGCCTCGTCCTTCTCCATGCCTGGCAAGACTTTCGCGTCGATGACGGCGTGGTAGTCCGGCAACCACACACTTTCATTGCGCTCAGCCGATGTTTCAAAGCGCTCCGACACCCACAGCATGCCGCGATCGTCCCAATGCATGGCCCAGGCAACGCCATAAACGATGACGCCTGCCAAAAACAGCCAGGAATACCAGCGCAGGGCAAAACGAGAACGCGGCTTGGGTGTGGCGGAAGGCAGGGACACGGCCATGGGGCGCTTTTTCCGGAAAGTCAGCGTTAGGGGATAGCACAAGGCCAAGGATTATCCGGATAGTGTGTGAAAAAAATGCAAAAACCCAGATTAAGTGGACCCACACAAATCAATATGGGAGGGGCTTGCCCCCTCCCACAGGTTTGACCAGGTGTTTATCGAACGCTGCTTTCGAAGCGGTTCACGCCGGTCAGTTCCAACACAAGTTCATCACCCACATTCAACGGGCCTACACCCGCCGGAGTGCCAGTGAGGATCACATCACCGGCCTGCAGCGAGAAGCAGCCGGCCATGTGCTGGATCATCGGGATGATCGGGTTGAGCATCTGCGCGCTATTGCCGTCCTGGCGCACTTCGCCGTTGATGGCCAGGCGAATGCCGATATCGGTCACATCCGCAAAGGTACTGCTCACCACAAAGGGGGCAATCACTGCCGCGCCGTCGAAGGATTTGGCGATTTCCCACGGCAGGCCCTTGGCTTTCAGCTCGGCCTGCTTGTCACGCAGGGTCAAATCCAGGGCCGGGGCGAAGCCGGAGATGGCATCCAGCACTTCTTCACGGCTTGGCTTGTTCGACAGTGGCTTGCCGATCAATACCGCGATTTCCGCTTCATAGTGCACCGAGCCACGCTCGGCAGGGATGGCAAAACCGCCTTCCAGCGGCACTACGCAGCTGCCGGGCTTGATGAACAGCAACGGCTCGGTCGGCACCGGGTTGTCCAGTTCCTTGGCATGTTCGGCGTAGTTACGCCCAATGCACACCACTTTACCCACCGGGAAGTGGATGTTGGTGCCGTCGACATACTTGTGCTGGTAGCTCATGGAACGACTCCTTAAACAGCGAAGATCTTGCCAGGGTTCATGATCCCGTTAGGGTCGAATACCGCTTTCACGGCCTTCATGTATTCGATTTCAACCGGCGAGCGGCTGTAGGTCAGGTAATCGCGCTTGGTCATGCCCACGCCGTGTTCGGCGGAGATCGACCCGTTGTACTTCTCGACGGTTTCGAACACCCACTTGTTCACCGTGGCGCACTTGGCGAAGAACTCGTCCTTGCTCAGGTTTTCCGGCTTGAGGATGTTCAGGTGCAGGTTGCCGTCGCCGATATGGCCGAACCAGACAATTTCGAAATCGGGGTAGTGTTCGCCGACGATCGCGTCAATTTCCTTCAAGAACGCCGGCACCTTGGAGACAGTGACCGAGATGTCGTTCTTGTACGGCGTCCAGTGGGAAATGGTCTCGGAGATGTACTCGCGCAGTTTCCACAGGTTGTGCAGTTGGGTTTCGCTCTGGCTCATCACGCCGTCCAGCACCCAGCCCTGCTCGACGCAGTGCTCGAAGGTTTCCAGGGCGTGGTTGGCGACTTCTTCGGTGGTGGCTTCGAATTCCAGCAGCGCGTAGAACGGGCACTCGGTTTCGAACGGCGCCGGCACGTCGCCACGGCCCATGACCTTGGCCAGGGCTTTGTCGGAGAAAAATTCGAACGCGGTCAGGTCCAGCTTGCTCTGGAACGCGTGCAGCACCGGCATGATCGAGTCGAAATCAGTAGTGCCGAGCACCATGGCGGTGAGGTTCTTCGGCGCCCGGTCCAGGCGCATGGTGGCTTCGACTACAAAGCCCAGGGTGCCTTCCGCGCCAATAAACAGCTGGCGCATGTCGTAGCCGGTGGCGTTCTTGATCAGGTCGCGGTTCAGTTCCAGCACGTCGCCCTTGCCGGTGACGACTTTCATGCCGGCCACCCAGTTACGGGTCATGCCGTAGCGAATCACCTTGATCCCGCCGGCATTGGTGCCGATATTGCCGCCAATCTGGCTCGAACCGGACGAGGCGAAGTCTACCGGGTAGTAGAGGCCTTTTTCTTCGGCGACGTTCTGCAATTGCTTGGTGACCACGCCCGGCTGGCACACGGCAGTGCGGTCGGTGAGGTTCACGTCGAGAATCTGGTTCATATAGTCGAACGACACAACCACTTCGCCATTGGCCGCCACGGCCGCTGCCGACAGGCCGGTACGACCACCGGACGGCACCAGCGCCACCTTGTGTTCATTGGCCCAGCGCACAATGGCCTGAACCTGCTCGATGGTCTTGGGGAAGACGATGGCGGTGGGCGCAGGTGCGAAGTGCTTGGTCCAATCCTTGCCGTAAGCCTCCAGGGAGTCGGCGTCGGTCAGCACTTTGCCGGGCTCAACCAGGGTCTTTAGCTCATCAATCAGGGCAGGATGGGTCATCGACAGAACTCTCGAACAATTCATGGTCATCCTGAGAACGCTTCACGTCGCAGGAATGGGTGTTTAGCGGGGCACGTATGCTAGCATACCGCCCCCGCAGGACAGAGCCCAAGGGCGTTTCTGCGGTGACGGCTTTCCTGCCGTCCGGGTCAGCTTAAGTGATCCGACTCCCTGCCATTTTTCTCCGGGATACAGGTTTACGCAGATGAGCAAGACTTCTCTCGATAAGAGCAAGATCAAGTTCCTTCTTCTGGAAGGCGTCCACCCATCGGCTGTCGACGTTCTGAAAGCCGCCGGGTACACCAGCATTGAGTACATCACCAGTTCTCTGCCGGAAGCCCAGCTCAAGGAAAAGATCGCCGACGCGCACTTCATCGGCATTCGCTCCCGCACTCAGCTGACCGAGGAGATCTTCGATCACGCCAAGAAACTCGTGGCAGTTGGCTGTTTCTGCATCGGCACCAACCAGGTCGACCTCAACGCAGCCCGCGAGCGCGGCATCGCCGTGTTCAACGCACCGTACTCCAACACCCGTTCCGTTGCGGAGCTGGTGCTGGCCGAGGCCATCCTGCTGCTGCGCGGTATCCCTGAGAAGAACGCTTCCTGCCACCGTGGCGGCTGGATCAAAAGTGCGGCCAACTCCTTCGAAATCCGGGGCAAGAAGCTGGGTATCGTCGGTTACGGCTCGATCGGCACTCAGCTGTCGGTACTGGCTGAAGGCCTTGGCATGCAGGTGTTCTTCTACGACACGCTGACCAAGCTGCCATTGGGCAACGCGACCCAGGTGTCGAGCCTGACCGAGCTGCTGGGCATGTCCGATATCGTGACCCTGCACGTTCCGGAAACCGCTGAGACCCAGTGGATGATCGGCGAGAAGGAAATCCGCGCCATCAAGAAAGGCGGCATCCTGATCAACGCTGCACGCGGCACCGTGGTCGAGCTGGACGCCCTGGCCGACGCGATCAAGGACAAGCACCTGATCGGCGCCGCCATCGACGTGTTCCCGGTGGAGCCACGCTCCAACGACGATATCTTCGAAAGCCCGCTGCGTGGCCTGGACAACGTGATCCTGACCCCGCACATCGGCGGTTCCACCGCTGAAGCCCAGGCCAACATCGGCCTGGAAGTCTCGGAAAAACTGGTCAAGTACAGCGACAACGGTACTTCCGTATCGTCCGTGAACTTCCCGGAAGTGGCCCTGCCGGCTCACCCTGGCAAGCACCGTCTGCTGCACATCCACCAGAACATCCCTGGCGTGATGATGGAGATCAACAAGGTCTTCGCGGAAAACGGCATCAACATCTCCGGTCAGTTCCTGCAGACCAACGAGAAAGTCGGCTACGTGGTCATCGACGTCGACGCCGAGTACTCGGACCTGGCGCAAGAGAAGCTGCAGCACATCAACGGCACCATCCGTAGCCGCGTGTTGTTCTAACGTTTTAAACGCTGCACAAAAAATGGGAGACCCGCAGGGGTCTCCCATTTTTTTGTCTGAACAAATCTTACTTGACGTTAACCGTGATGACTTTCGAGGCTACAGTCGGATTGAACTGCATGTGCAGCTTGTCGCCGGCCACCAGTTGCAAGGTGTGTTTGCCTGGGGCGAGGGTCAGTTCGGTCTCGGTCTGAGCCTTGCCGTAGTGGATCACGGTGTCGGTGGCCGGAATCGGTACGCTGGCGTCCGGCAGTTCTTTCTGGTCGATCAGCAGGTGGTGGTGGCCGGTGCCTGGATCCTGGCTGGTGGCCGGGGCCAGCTTCAGGCCTTCCATGCCGAATTTGACGGTGAACGTTTTATCGACGGTGGCACCGTCTTTCGGCGAGACGATAAATACCTTGGCGCCTTCAGGTGGTGCGCTACGCGGGATGCCGTCGGCGGCATTGGCCAGCATCGAAGCACCCAGCAGCAGGGAGGCCAGGGTTGCACGGGACAAAAGGGCTTTCATTCGCTTCTCCAGTTTTTCTGTGAAATCTGTAGGGTTATGACAACTTCGCGACAAATTGCTGTCCAAGGCACTCACCACCATAGCAAAGCGATGCTGAACGGCGCCTCGCACATTCGAATTCTTTAGGAGTGACCATGCGCTTTTCGCCTGGCCTGTTACTTTTGCTTCCCCTTCTGAGCCCTTTGGCGCATGCCGAACTGATCGACGACGTGAATGATCGCGGCGAACTGCGCATCGCCCTTGAAGCCGACACTCCACCCTATAACTTCAAGGAAGGCGACAAACTCACCGGCTTCGAAGTCGAGCTGGGAGAACTGCTGGCGAAGGAAATGGACGTGCGCTCCTCGTTCATCACCACCGATGACGCCGACCTGCTGCCGGGGGTCGCCACCGGCAAGTACGACGTGGCCATCAACCATATCGCTATGACTGCCGAGCTTAAGGATCAGTTCGATTTCAGCGAGGCTTATAGCGAGAAGCCTGAGCTGGCAATCCCGTTCCAGAAGGGCAACCCGGCATTCAAGACGAGTTTGGACGGCGCATTGAAGCGGGTGAAGGACGACGGCCGGTTGAAGGCGCTGTCGCAGAAGTGGTTGGAGGGCGATGCCCCTACAGTAGCGCCAACGCCTGCGCCGCCTCAGGCAACTCCAACTCACTGAACACCTGTACGCCGTGGCGCTTGAGCAGCGCCGCCGTGACGCCCTCGCCAGTCACCTTCACGCCCGTGAAGGTGCCGTCATAGGTCAGCAGGTTGCCGCAGGACGGGCTATTGGCCTTGAGGATGGCGATGCGGATGCCGTGGCGCTGCACCAACGCCAGGGCCTGACGGGCGCCATCGAGAAAGGCGGCGCTGAAATCTCCACCTTCGGCCGTGAGCACTTTGGCGCGGCCTTCCCAGACATCAATGCCTTGCCCGCCGGGAATCTCGGCAGAGGGCCTGGGCGTCGGCAAACCGCCCGACACTTCCGGGCAGATAGCTACCACCCGGCCTTCGGCCTGCCACGCCGCCAGTTGGTCAAACGGCCCGCTGGCACCGCCGTCGTAACGTACCTTGTGGCCGAGCAGGCAGCGGCTGATCAGAATCTTTTGCATGGTTAAAACGGCTCGTTGCCCCGCCGGCGAAACCAGCCGGTGAGGGACAGGCGTTCACGCGTGGCGGGCATGACTTCGTGGGGCACTTCGCCCGACAGGAACACCACCAGGCAACCGCCGGTGGGCACCACATCGTATTCGACGCCGCCTTTGAGGTACATGCGCAACTGACCGCCATGCTCGGGCAGCCAGGCGTCGTTCAAGTAGATCACCGCCGAGACCATGCGCCGGTCGTCGTCGCGAAAACGGTCCAGGTGCTTGAGGTAAAACGCTCCTGGCGGGTACATCGCGAAGTGGCTTTCGAAATCTTCCAGGCCCAGGAACAAGCCCCGGTTCATCGCCAGGCGCACGCTGTCCATCACCGCCATGTAGCTGTCGCAGACGGCAGCATCGCCCTCCTCCAGCCACTGGATATGGTCGCCACGAATGCCCTCGCGAATTTCCTGAGACGGTCCGCGCCCCACCGCCGCCGGCGCCAGTTCACCCTCGGCCGCACGTTTACGGCACTCAGCCGCCAGTTCCAGGGTCAGAGCCTGGGGCAGGAAGCCGTTCTGCTGCGACCAACCTTTTTCGGCCAGGTCGTCGACAATGCGTTGCAGCAGGGGGTGATCGAGGGGTATTTGCATGGCGCGCATAGTATCCATACGTCTTCAAATCCGACAGCGCCGTCGAGCGTCTCACCACACTTTAGTCAGGTGACTGATAGGACTTCTCGACAAATCCTACGCCCGACACGGACAATAGTGGCCGACTGACAGGAGTCCATATGCGTCGTTTGTTTTTTTCCTTGCTGATGTTCTGCGTTTTGCCCGCTTGGGCAGACGGCCATGACCAGTTGTACAAGGTCGCCGGCTGGGCCGAACAACGTGCGCATTTCAATGACGCCCTCAGTGCTGCCCAGCAGCGCTACCGCAACAGCCTGCCGCCAGCGGTTTACCAGGCGTTGGTGGACAACAGCAATAAACGCTTTGCCGCACAGCCCATGGACCAACGCGCCGAGGCGCAGTTGCGCAAGAACCTGGCAGACCCCAAGCCTGCCCTGGCGTTTTTCCAATCACCGCTGGGCCGCAAGATTGTCGCCGCCGAACTGCTCGCCACCCGCCGCGATCAACTGGCGAAAAATGCCCAGGGCCTGCCTAAAATCGAAGCCGACGCCACGCGCAGCCTGATCATCGGCCACCTGGCCCAGGCGCTCCCCGCCCGCGAGGCTGGTGCAGAAGTCAGCTTGGCGATTGCCGGTGTCGCGGCTGACAGCTTGAGCCAGATGATCCCTGGCCTGCTGGGTGGGGGTCAGGCCCAAGGCATGTTGAATGGCCAGCGTGAGCGGTTGATGCAGCAGATTGGGAATGATCTGAACAATACGCTGCTGTATGTCTATCGGGATTTGTCTGACCCGGAGCTGGAAGAATTCGCGACGTTTGCGGAGTCGCCGCAGGGTAAGGCGTATTACCAGGCGGCGCTGGCAGCGATCCGCGCCGGGCTGGCGGTGGGCCAGAGCACCTCAAGCCTGGCACCTTAACCAATGTGGGAGGGAGCAAGCCCCCTCCCACATTGGGATTGTGTTATTTCAAATGGTCTGTCAAATACCGGAAGTACTCTTCACGAATCTCCGGAATCTCATTCGCCAAGTGATGCCGGCCACGGGGCAGCATCAACACCTCAGGCGCATCAAACTTGCCCCGCAGCACCTGCAAGTTGTGCTGCCAGTCCACCGTCATATCTTCCTCACCCTGCACAATCACCGGCCTCCGCGAGCTGTGCGGTGCGGCTTCGATACGCTTGATCCAGCGTGACAGTGCGCCCACCCAGGCGGTGGGCAGTTGGCGCGGCTGCAGCGGGTCAGCCTCCAGGAACGGCTTGAATTGCGGGTCGTTGGTGTTCTCGCTGAATCGCCGGGCGATGCCTTTGACGAACGGACGCAGCAGGTAATAGCTGAGCTGCGACCACCCCCACGCCCGCGGCCGTACCAACGGCGACAACAGGAAGGTCTTGCCCTGGGCCGGGCTGTCGGCACCGTGGTGAAGCAGGTGATCCACCACTACCGCGCCGCCGGTACTTTGCCCGAACAGGTGCCAGGGTTGCGGCAGTTGCAGCGCTTGGGCCTGGGCGAACAGTGCCTGCACCACGTCTTGGTACACCGCGAAATCATCAATGCTGGCGCGCACCCCGCTGGACAGGCCGTGTCCCGGCAGGTCGCAGGCGATCACCACGAAGCCCTGGTCCAGCGCCCAGTCCACCACGTGGCGATACAGGCCCATATGGTCGTAGAAGCCGTGGAACATAAACATCGTTGCCACCGGTTGTGGCGGCGACCACACCTGCCCCACCACCTCGAACCCGCGCACTTCAAAGCGTCCCAGACGGCTCACAGCCGGCACTTTGCGCGCGGCCAGGTCCAACCCATAAAAACGCTGGTACACCCGCGCTTCGGCGCTGAGCGGTTGCGCATCCACCAGGGGTCGCAAGCTATCGCGCAGATGATCGGGGTCAAAGGTAACGGGCATAAGAGGTTCCAGACTAAACGTACAGCGCAGATGAATATCGAGCTGCGATATTCATCTGTCAGGGCAGGCATGGCAAGCTACGCGACCTTCGAGGATTGATCTGAATGCGACAACCCTACCGCACCACCCTGTTTGCCAGCCTGATCCTGATCATCTGCGCGGGCGTGCTGTGGGCCGCGTATGACTGGTTCCAGGGCCGCTACCTGCGCGCCTTCAGCGAACACACCGCGGTGTTTTCCGGCGATGCACTGCGCCTGCCTGCCGAACTGAGTGGCCCAGGTCCGATCCGCCTGGTGCACTTCTGGGACCCGGCCTGCCCGTGCAACGTTGGCAACCAGCAGCACCTGGGCGAGTTGATCGAGCACTACGCGCCCCAGGGCGTCGAGTTCTACGCCCTGCAAAAACCCGGCAGCCACGGCCGGTTGCCCGACAACCTGCGCAACATGAAAATCCTCACCGCCCTGCCCGGCGCCGACCAGGTACCGGCCAGCCCAGCCGTAGGCATCTGGGATCGCACAGGAAAGCTCGCGTATTTCGGGCCGTACAGTGAAGGCCTGACGTGCAACGCCAGCAACAGTTTTATCGAACCGATCCTGAAGGCACTTCAAGCAGGCCGTGAAGTGAGTGCCACCCACACCCTGGCAGTGGGCTGCTATTGTTCGTGGCCTGAAGATCGTTAGTCACTCCACTCCCGGTAAGGAAAGTCCATGAAGCGCGTCTTGCGGGTTCTCGCGGTTCTGATAGTGCTGATCGCCCTCGGCGGCGGCTGGTATGTGTACAGCAAGCAGCCCACCCGCCAGGGCACGGTCACGCTGACCGACCTGCAAGGCACGGTCACGGTGCGCTACGACGACCGTGGCGTGCCGCATATCCGTGCCGAGAACGAGACCGACCTGTATCGCGCCCTCGGCTATGTGCACGCCCAGGACCGGTTGTTCCAGATGGAGATCATGCGGCGTCTGTCCCGTGGCGAACTGGCCGAGGTGCTGGGCCCCAAGCTGCTGGAGACCGACAAACTGTTTCGCAGCCTGCGCATCCGTGAGCGAGCCTTGAGCTACGTGGAACAGATGGATCACGAGTCTGCCTCGTGGAAGGCCCTGCAAGCCTATCTGGACGGGATCAATCAGTATCAGGACAGCCACGCCAGCCCGATGGAGTTCGACGTGCTGGGGATCCCCAAGCGCCGGTTCACCGCCGAAGACACCATCAGCGTCGCCGGGTATATGGCCTACAGCTTTGCCGCCGCATTTCGTACCGAACCCTTGCTGACCTACGTCCGCGACCAATTGGGCGGCGAGTACCTGAAAGTCTTCGACCTCGACTGGCAACCCAAAGGCGCGCTCAACCTGGCCGCCAGCGATTGGCAAACCCTCGGCGCCATCGCGTCCTTGAGCGAGCAGGCCCTGGCCGACAACGGCCTGCCGCAGTTCGAAGGCAGCAACGCCTGGGCCATCAGCGGCAGCCGCACCAAGAGCGGCAAGCCGTTGCTGGCAGGTGACCCGCATATCCGCTTCTCGGTGCCATCGGTGTGGTATGAGGCGCACCTGTCCGCGCCTGGCTTTGAGCTGTATGGCTATCACAACGCGCTGGTGCCGGTGGCGTTCCTGGGGCACAACCTGGATTTTGGCTGGAGCCTGACCATGTTCCAGAACGACGACGTCGACCTGGTCGCCGAGAAGATCAACCCGGACAATCCCAACCAGGTCTGGTACCACGGCCAATGGGTCGACATGACCAGCAGCGAACAACAGATCGCGGTGAAAGGCCAGGCGCCGGTCACCCTCACCCTGCGCCAGTCGCCCCACGGGCCGATTATCAATGACGTGCTTGGCGAGAGCGCCGGCAAGACGCCCATCGCCCTGTGGTGGGCCTTCCTCGATACCCAGAACCCGATCCTCGACGGCTTTTACCAGCTCAACCGCGCCGACACCCTGGCCAAGGCCCGCGCGGCGGCGGCCAAGGTGTCGGCACCGGGGCTGAATATCGTGTGGGCCAATGCCAAGGGCGATATCGGCTGGTGGGCAGCGGCGCAGTTGCCGATCCGTCCGGCTGGCGTCAACCCTGGGTTCATCCTCGACGGCAGCACCGCCCAGGCAGACAAGCTGGGCTTCTATCCGTTCAGCGCCAACCCCCAGGAAGAAAACCCGGCTCGCGGTTATGTGGTGTCGGCCAATGCCCAGCCGGCATCGCCCACCGGCATGGAGATCCCCGGCTATTACAACCTGGCCGACCGTGGCCAACAGTTGAACGCGCAGTTGAGCGACAAGAGCGTGAAGTGGGATGTGAACAACAGCCAGGCCCTGCAATTGGGCACCACCACTGCCTTTGGCCCGCGCTTGCTGGCGCCGCTGTTGCCGGTGCTGCGTGAGGTGGTCAAGGACCCGGCACAGTTGAAGCTGGTGGAACAACTGGCCAGTTGGAAAGGTGACTACCCGCTCGACTCCACCAGCGCCACGCTGTTCAACCAACTTCTCTACAACCTCGCCGACGCGACCTTTCGCCCAAAACTCGGCGACGCCATGTTCAAGACCCTGCTCACCACACGGGTCGTCGACGCCGCCTTGCCACGCCTGGCCGCAGACCCGGCCTCGCCTTGGTGGGACGGCAAGCGCGCCGACACCGTCAAGCTCGCGTGGGATAACAGCCTCGTGCACCTGAAAGCCACCTTCGGCGATGACCCAACGCAATGGCAGTGGGGCAAGGCGCATACCCTGACCCACGGCCATCCGCTGGGCTCGCAGAAACCGCTGGACCTGATCGTCAACGTCGGCCCCTTCCCGGCGCCCGGCAGCCACGAAGTGCCGAACAACCAGTCGGCTGCCATCGGCCCGGCGCCGTGGCCGGTGACCTACGGCCCCTCGACCCGCCGCCTGATCGACTTTGCCGATGTGGCCCACGCCTTGACGATCAACCCGGTCGGGCAAAGCGGCGTGCCGTTTGACCGCCACTACAGCGACCAGGCGCAGACATATATCGAAGGCGGCTACGAGCAGGCGCACTTCAGTGATGAAGAAGTCACCGCCAACACCCGTGGCACCCTGAAACTGCTGCCCGCCCGATAGCAGCCGCAAACACGATCAAAACCGTGGGAGGGGGCTTGTCGAGTCGTCGCACCGCCCCGATAGCGATGGCGCCGCAAAGTTGAGCCTGAACTGTTGCGGCGTCACCCCCAACCGGCGGTTGAACACACTGCGCATGTGCTGGGCATCGCGAAAACCGCATTGGTAAGCCACGGTTTTCAGCGGTGCGTGAGTACTTTCAAGCAGCACCCGCGCCGCATCCACCCGCGCCCGCTCGACAAACTCCGCCGGCGTAACCTGCGCTTCACGGGCAAACACCCGAGAGAAATTGCGCGCGCTCATATGCGCGGCCTTGGCCAGGTCGGCGATGGTCAGATCCCCGGTCAAATTCGCCAATACATACAGCTGCACCAACGCTACGGCCGAGGTGGTTTCGGCATGGGGCGTAAGAAACGGGCTGAACTGCGACTGCCCGCCTGAGCGCTGGGTGAACACCACCAGGCGCTTGGCCACGCTCAAGGCCACCTGAGGGCCGTGGTCCTGAGACAGCAGGTACAACGACAAGTCGATGCCCGCCGTGACCCCGGCGGAGGTGTAGAGATTGCCGTCCTGTACGTAAAGGCGGTCGGCTTCGACCTGGGCCGAGGGGCACAGGCGCGCCAGGTCAGCGGCGTCGCCCCAATGGGTGGTGACGGTTTTGCCGTCCAGCAGACCGGCACGGGCCAGCATGAAAGCGCCGTTGCAGATTGAGCCGAAGCGCTGCGCACGGGCGGTAGCGCCGCGTAGCCACTCACTGAACGGCGGCCCGAAATCCTCGAACGGCAACTGCGGGCCGCCGGCAACCAGCAGCAGGTCGTAGGCTTGCAGGGCTTCGCTGTAATGCTTATGGGCCTGAAGTGACAAGCCATTGGAGGCTGCCATCGTGCCGTGGCCGACACCGATCACTTCCAGTTGGTAATGGTCGTCGGGCGCGAGGAAACGGTTGGCCTCGCAGAACACGTCCATGGGGCCGGTCACGTCCAGGGACTGGACGCCGGGGAAGATCAGGATGGCGACGGTTTTGTGCATGGGCAAACCTTTAATCTCGGGCTGACGCAAAACGCTGTGGGGCTGGCTTGCCTGCGATGCAGACGACTCGGTCCATCAGGTATACCGAGGTGATGCGATCGCAGGCAAGCCAGCTCCCACATTTGATCGCGTACACCCTTGGCACGATGTCGCGCCAGATTGGCCGGGATCGCACCCTCGTCACCCTGGCCGCTTCGTGGGCGCGCGACCAGACTGGATGCTTTCCAGAGGAGAGCCACCATGACCACTTCCATCGCCGGCATCAAGATCCCCGACAGCGCACTGGCCAAGGCCACTACCGAGTATATCCGCGACATCGAATCCGACCTGCTCTACCACCACTCGCGCCGGGTGTTTCTGTTCGGCGCGTTGAGCGGTGAGCGCAAGCAGTTGACCTACAACCCTGAGCTACTTTACGTCGGCGCGATGTTCCACGACCTCGGGCTGGTGGAAGGTCATCGCAGCGATAACGAGCGTTTCGAAGTGGACGGTGCCAATGCGGCCGCCGCCTTTCTAAAGCCTTATGGGCTGAGCGATGACGATATCGAACAGGTGTGGCTGTCCATTGCCCTGCACACCACGCCAGGTGTGCCGCAACATCTGCGCCCTACCGTGGCGCTGGTGACGGCCGGTGTGGAGATGGACGTGCTGGGCATGGATTACGCCGCGTTTACCAGCGTGCAGCGCGAAGCCGTGGTGCATGCGCATCCACGGGGTGAAGGGTTCAAGGAGTGCATCATCTGCGCCTTTGCCGACGGCTTGCGCCATCGCCCGCAGACCACGTTTGGCAACGTGAAGACCGATGTGCTGGTGGATCAGGAGCCGGGGTTCAAGCCGATGAATTTTGTGGAGGTGATTCGCACGTCGCCTTGGGCTTGAAATGCAATCAACTGTGGGAGGGGGCTTGCCCCCGATTGCTGACTGCCAGTCACTGCATCTGTTGACTGATACACCGCTATCGGGGGCAAGCCCCCTCCCACATTTTGTATTACACCAGGCTTTAGACCGGTGCAGGCGCCCGGCGCTTGTCCGGCTGTTTCCAGCCATCTTCTGCCGCTTCTTCGATGGCTTGCTGAATGGCTTTCTTGCGGTGTTCTTCGGCGCGACGGCTGAAGAACCACACCAGGAAGGTCACCAGCGACACCGCCAGTAAGATCAGGCTGGCCACGGCGTTGATCTCGGGTTTAACCCCAAGACGCACGGCCGAGAACACTTCCATCGGCAAGGTCGTCGAGCCCGGGCCCGACACGAAGCTGGCCAATACCAGGTCATCCAGCGACAGCGCAAACGACATCATGCCGCCCGCCGCCAGCGACGGCGCGATCATCGGGATGGTGATCAGGAAGAACACCTTCCACGGCCGCGCGCCGAGGTCCATGGCTGCCTCTTCGATCGAAAGGTCCAGCTCACGCAAGCGCGCCGACACCACCACCGCCACATACGCCGCACAGAACGTGGTGTGGGCGATCCAGATGGTGACGATGCCACGCTCCTGGGGCCAACCGATCATCTGCGCCATGGCCACGAACAGCAGCAACAGCGACAGACCCGTGATCACTTCCGGCATCACCAGAGGCGCCGTCACCAGGCCACCGAACAGCGTACGGCCCTTGAACTGGCTGATGCGCGTCAGCACAAACGCCGCCAACGTACCCAACGCCACTGCGGCAACCGCCGTGTAGCAGGCGATTTCCAGGGAGCGGGCCACCGACCCCATCAACTGGGTGTTGTCCAGCAGGCCCACGTACCACTTGATCGACCAACCGCCCCACACCGTCACCAGCTTGGATTCGTTGAACGAGTAGATCACCAGGATCAGCATTGGCAGGTAGATGAACAGCAACCCCGCCACCAGCATGAAGCTTGAGAAACTGACGCGCTTCATATCTTGCCCTCCAATTCTTTGGCTTGGCTGCGGTTAAACAGAATGATCGGCACGATCAGGATCGCCAGCATCACTACCGCCAGGGCAGACGCCACCGGCCAGTCACGGTTGTTGAAGAATTCTTGCCACAACACTTTACCGATCATCAGGGTTTCCGGGCCGCCCAGCAGTTCCGGAATCACGAACTCGCCCACCACCGGGATAAACACCAGCATGCAGCCCGCGATGATGCCGTTCTTTGACAGCGGCACGGTGATTTTCCAGAAGCTGTTGAAGGTGCTCGAACCCAGGTCCGACGCGGCCTCCAGCAGGCTCTGGTCATGCTTCACCAGGTTCGCGTACAGCGGCAGGATCATGAACGGCAGGTACGAATAGACCACGCCGATATACACCGCGATGTTGGTGTTGAGGATCTGCAGCGGTTCGTTGATCAGCCCCATGGACATCAGGAAGCCATTGAGCAGCCCGTTGTTGCTGAGGATGCCCATCCACGCATACACGCGGATCAGGATCGCAGTCCAGGTCGGCATCATGATCAGCAGCACCAGCACGGTCTGCATCTCTTTGCGCGCGGTGGCAATGGCGTAGGCCATCGGGTACCCGATCAGCAGGCACAGCAGCGTGCTGAAAAACGCCATCTTCAGCGAGCCCAGGTACGCGGCGATGTACAACTCGTCGCCCGCCAGCAAGCTGTAGTTGGCCAGGTTCAGCACCACTTGCAGCTTCTGCTCAACGTAGGTGTAGATCTCGGTGTACGGCGGGATCGCTACGTCGGCTTCGGCAAAACTGATTTTCAGCACGATAAAAAACGGCAGGGCGAAAAACAGGAACAGCCACAGGAACGGAATCCCGATGACCACCTGCTTGCCACTGGGGACGAGGCGGTTCAAGCGCCGCTTGAGCTTTTTTGTGTTCATGAGCGAAGTACCACGCCGCTGTCGTCTTCCCACCACACGTACACCTGATCACCCCAGGTCGGCCGCTGGCCACGGCGCTCGGCGTTGGCCACGAAGGACTGCACCAACTTGCCGCTCGGCAGCTCCACGTAGAACACCGAGTGGCCACCCAGGTAGGCGATGTCGTGCACCTTGCCGCTGGACCAGTTGTGCTCGCAGGTCGGCATTTCGGTGGTCACCAGCAGTTTTTCCGGGCGAATCGCGTAGGTCACCGACTTGTCTTCCACCGAGGTGGCGATGCCGTAGCCCACGTAGATGTCGCGGTCCAGGTCCGGGCACTTGAGCACCGCGTGGCCTTCGGCGTCGTCCACCACTTGGGTGTCGAAAATGTTGACGTTGCCGATGAACTCGCACACCAGACGGCTGGTAGGCGTTTCGTAGATGTCGATCGGGCTGCCGATCTGCGCGATCCAGCCCAGGTGCATGATCGCGATGCGTTCGGCCATGGTCATGGCCTCTTCCTGGTCGTGGGTCACCATCACGCAGGTCACGCCGACTCGCTCGATGATTTCGACCAGCTCAAGCTGCATCTGCGAACGCAATTTCTTGTCCAGCGCCCCCATGGGCTCATCGAGCAGCAGCAGTTTGGGGCGCTTGGCCAGGGAACGGGCCAGGGCCACACGCTGACGCTGGCCACCGGACAACTGGTGTGGCTTGCGCTTGGCGTACTGGCTCATCTGCACCAGCTTGAGCATCTCGGCCACGCGGGCGTCGACTTCGGCCTTGGGGATCTTGTCCTGTTGCAGGCCGAAAGCGATGTTCTGTGCCACCGTCATGTGTGGGAACAGGGCGTAGGACTGGAACATCATGTTGATCGGCCGCTCGTAGGGCGGCATGTCGGTGATGTCCACACCGTCGAGGTAGATGCGCCCTTCAGTCGGGCGCTCGAAACCTGCGAGCATGCGCAGCAAGGTGGACTTGCCCGAACCCGAACCGCCGAGCAGGGCGAAGATCTCGCCTTTCTTGATTTCCAGGGACACATCGTCCACGGCAATCGTCTCGTCGAACTTCTTCGTGACCCGGTCGATTTTGACCAGCACCTTCTTCGGTGTCTGGTCCCCTTCGAGGGCTTTCTTATAGGCGCCGGAGGCAACTGCCATTTACGAAACTCCCAGAAAAAAAGAGTGCAGAACGTCCAATACGGACGAACCTTGGATAGGTTGAGCCTTACTTGCCCGTCTTGACCTTGGTCCAACTACGGGTCATTAAACGTTGCACTTTCGGGGGTAGCTCGAAGTTGACGAATGTCCGATCGAGAACCGCCTGCGGTGGGTAAACCGCTTCGTCGGTGCGTATCGATTGCTTCATCAGTGTGTCCGCCCCTGGGTTAGGGTTGGCGTAACCGACGTAATCACTGACCTGGGCGATGACCTCAGGTTGCAGCAAATAGTTGATGTAGGCGTGGGCCTCTTTGACGTTGGCGGCGTCCTTGGGGATCGCCAGCACGTCAAACCACAGGTTGCCGCCTTCTTTCGGAATTGCGTAGGCGATGTTCACGCCTTTGCCAGCCTCAGCCGCACGGGCCTTGGCCTGGAACACATCACCGGAGAAACCGGCCGCCACGCAGATGTTGCCGTTGGCCAGGTCGGAGATGTATTTGGAGGAATGGAAGTAGGTCACGTAGGGCCGCACTTTGAGCAGCTTTTCTTCGGCCTTTTTGTAGTCGTCCGGGTTGGTGCTGTTGGGATCCAGGCCCATGTAGTTGAGCACCGCCGGCAGCATTTCATCTGCCGAATCCATGAAGGACACACCGCAAGTGGCCAGCTTCTTCATGTTTTCCGGCTCGAACAGCACGGCCCAGGAGTCGATCTTGTCGACGCCCAGCACTTCCTTCACTTTGTCGACGTTGTAACCGATGCCGTTGGTGCCCCACAGGTACGGCACGGCGTACTGATTGCCTGGGTCGTTCTTTTCCAGGCGCTTGAGCAACGCCGGATCAAGATTTGCGTAATTCGTCAGCAACGACTTGTCGAGTTTCTGGAACGCCCCGGCCTTGATCTGCTTGCCGAGGAAGTGGTTGGACGGCACGACCACGTCGTAGCCCGTACGCCCGGCCAGCAGCTTGCCTTCCAGGGTTTCGTTGGAATCAAACACGTCATACACGGGCTTGATGCCGGTGGCCTTTTCGAAGTTGGCCAGGGTGTCGGTACCGATGTAGTCCGACCAGTTATAAATATGCACCGTCGATGCGGCCTGCACGCTGACAGCCAGCGTGATACCTGCACCCACCAGCATGGCTTTGCGAAATAAAGAAATTGGCAAGTGGAGGTCCTCTTAAATAGTTGGGCCTGAAGTTGTTACCCGGCAACAAAACCGGCGCGCAACTTACCCTCGATAAACCGATCCGGCAAAACTTTTTGTCATTTAATGTGTGGGAGAGGGGCAAGCCCTCTCTCACAGGTGTTGAGGCTTACTTGCCGGACTTGATCTTGGTCCAGCTGCGCGTCATTTCACGCTGGGTTGCGGCTGGCAAGTCAGCAATGGCGTAGAGCTTGGCTTGCACATCGGCTGGCGGGTAGATGCCCGGGTCGCTGGTGATGTCCTTGTCGACCAATGCCGTGGCCTTCTCGTTACCGTTCGGGAAACGCACGCTGTCGGTGATCGAAGCCATGACTTCCGGCTTGAGCAGGTAGTTCATGAATTTGTAAGCGGCGTCGACGTTTTCGGCATCTTTAGGGATGGCGACCATGTCGAAGAAGCTGCCGGCGCCTTCTTTCGGAATGTCGTAGGCAACCTTGATCTTGCCACCGGCTTCAGCCGCGCGGGATTTTGCCTGCTGGATGTCACCCGAGTAACCCACGGCTACGCAGATGTTGCCGTTGGCGAGGTCCGAGATGTACTTGGAGGAGTGGAAGTAGCCAATCGATGGGCGGATCTTGAGGAACAGCGCTTCGGCTTGCTTGAGATCGTCTTTCTTCTGGCTGTCGGTCGGCAGGCCCAGGTAATGCAGTGCGATCGGCAGCATTTCGGTTGGCGAATCGAGGAAGCTCACGCCGCAGCTTTTGAGCTTGGCGATGTTCTCAG
Organism: Pseudomonas sp. SR18; assembly: GCF_023701505.1. Taxonomy (NCBI): domain Bacteria; kingdom Pseudomonadati; phylum Pseudomonadota; class Gammaproteobacteria; order Pseudomonadales; family Pseudomonadaceae; genus Pseudomonas; species Pseudomonas sp. SR18. Next base: position 55,690 of record NZ_JAMQAU010000002.1, read on the forward strand.
GCTTGAGCAGCACGTCCCACGAGTCGATCTTGTCCACGCCCAGTGCGGCCTTGACCTTCTCCGGGTTGTAGCCGATGCCGATCGAACCCCACATGTACGGGAAGGCGTGCTTGTTGTCCGGGTCGCTGACCGACACGGCTTTGAGCAGGGACTTGTTCAGGTTGCTGTAGTTGGACAGCTTGGACGTGTCCAGCTCTTGGTAGACACCGGCCTTGATCTGCTTGGCGAGGAAGTTGTTCGACGGCACGACGATGTCGTAACCGGACTTGCCCGCCAGCAACTTGGCTTCCAGGGTCTCGTTGCTGTCAAAAACGTCGTACACCACTTTGATGCCCGACTCTTTTTCGAAGTTGGCGATGGTGTCCGGTGCAATGTAGTCGGACCAGTTGTAGACGTGCAGCACTTTATCGTCTGCCTGGGCCGCGCCCGCCATTGCGCCCATCAGGGACAAGGCGAGGAGGGTCTTGCCAGCGTTCTTCAAACCTAATGCCTTCATTTGGTGATGCTCCAATTTTTTCTTTTGAGCCGCAGCCTGCGTTATCTGCCGCAGGCGGAGACTAGCACTTAGCCCTGCAATGCCGCCAAAGTCAGGTCCAGACACTTGCGCGCCTTGGTCACCAACTCGTCGATCTCGGCCTTGCTGATCACCAGCGGCGGCGAAATGATCATGGTGTCGCCCACGGCGCGCATGATCAGGCCGTTGTTGAAGCAGAAGTTGCGGCAAATCATGCCGACGCCCTTGCCTTCATAGCGCTTGCGAGTGGCCTTGTCCTGCACCAGTTCAATAGCGCCCAACAGACCCACACCGCGCACTTCGCCCACCAACGGGTGATCATTGAGCTCGCGCAGACGACGCTGCAAATAGGGTGCCGTTTCGCTGTTGACCTGCTCGATGATTTTTTCATCACGCAGGATGCGGATGTTTTCCAGGGCCACTGCGGCGGCCACCGGATGACCGGAATAGGTGAAACCGTGGTTGAAATCGCCGCCTTCGTTCAGCACCTCGACCACTTCGTCACGCACGATGAGGCCGCCCATAGGGATATAGCCCGAGGTCAGGCCTTTGGCGATGGTCATCATGTCTGGCTTGAGGTCGTAGAAGTCGCTACCAAACCACTCACCGGTACGGCCAAAACCGCAGATCACTTCGTCGGCCACGAACAGGATGTCGTACTTGGCGAGGATTTCCTTGATGCGCGGCCAGTAGGTGGCGGGCGGGACGATCACACCACCGGCACCCTGGATCGGTTCGGCAATAAAGGCACCGACGGTGTCCACGCCCAGTTCGAGGATCTTCTCTTCCAGCTGGTTGGCGGCCCAGATCCCGAATTCCTCAGGGCTCATGTCGCCGCCTTCGCCAAACCAGTACGGCTGGGCGATGTGGGTGATGCCCGGGATCGGCAAGTCGCCCTGTTCGTGCATATACGTCATGCCGCCAAGGCTGGCGCCAGCCACGGTTGAGCCGTGGTAGCCATTCTTGCGGCTGATGATGGTTTTCTTGTTCGGCTGGCCCTTGATCGCCCAGTAATGGCGGACCATGCGCAACATGGTGTCGTTGCCTTCGGAGCCGGACCCGGTGAAGAACACGTGGTTCATGCCGGCAGGCGCGATGTCGGAAATGGCCTTGGCCAGCTCCAGCACCGGCGGGTGAGCAGTCTGGAAGAACAGGTTGTAGTACGGCAGTTCTTTCATTTGTTTGGCGGCGGCGTCGGCCAGTTCATCGCGACCGTAACCGATCGCCACGCACCACAGGCCGGCCATGCCGTCGAGGATCTTGTTGCCTTCGCTGTCCCACAAATACACGCCGTGGGCTTTGGTGATGATCCGTGGGCCTTTCTCTTTCAATTGCTTGAAGTCGCTGAACGGCGCCAGGTGGTGATCGTTGCTCAAGGCTTGCCATTCACGGGTTTGCGGGTTGTTGCTGGACATACCAATCTCCTGAAATTTCAGTGAAGGGCGCACGGCGCGAGCCGCGCGCCCGGCGCATCAGACGGCGAAGAGCAGGAATTCCCGCTCCCACGAACTGATCACGCGCTTGAAGTTTTCATGCTCGGCCCGCTTGACCGCGACGTAGCCTGTGATGAATTTCTGACCCAGGTATTTCTCGATGGTCTTGCTGTTTTCCATGCGTTCCAGGGCGTCTTCAATGGTCAACGGCAAACGCAGGTTGCGCCGCTCGTAACCACGACCCACCACCGGCGCGCTCGGGTTATGGCCTTCAACCATGCCGATGTAGCCGCACAGCAGACTGGCGGCAATCGCCAGGTACGGGTTGGCGTCGGCGCCCGGCAGGCGGTTTTCCACACGACGGTTCTGCGGGCCGGCATCCGGTACGCGCAAGCCGACGGTGCGGTTTTCTTCGCCCCACTCCACGTTGACCGGCGCCGAGGTGTCGGGCAGGAAGCGGCGGAACGAGTTCACGTTAGGGGCAAACAGTGGCAGCAATTCGGGGATGAATTTCTGCAGGCCGCCAATGTGGTTGAGGAACAGCTGGCTCATGCTCCCGTCTTCATTGGAGAAGACGTTCTTGCCGGTGGCGATGTCGATGATGCTCTGGTGCAGGTGCATCGCGCTGCCGGGCTCGCCGGTCATCGGCTTGGCCATGAAGGTGGCCGCCACGTTGTGCTTGAGCGCGGCTTCGCGCATGGTGCGCTTGAACACCAGGATCTGGTCGGCCAGGGACAGCGCGTCGCCGTGACGGAAGTTGATTTCCATCTGCGCGGTGCCGTCTTCGTGGATCAGGGTGTCGAGGTCCAGCTCCTGCAGTTCGCACCAGTCGTAGACGTCTTCGAACAGTGGATCGAATTCGTTGGCCGCTTCTATAGAGAAGGATTGGCGACCGGTCTCGGGGCGCCCGGAACGACCGATCGGCGGTTGCAACGGGAAGTCCGGGTCTTCGCAGCGTTTGGTCAGGTAGAACTCCATCTCCGGCGCCACGATGGGCTGCCAGCCTTTGTCGGCGTAGAGCTGGAGGACTTTCTTGAGCACGTTGCGCGGCGACAGCTCGATCGGGTTGCCTTGCTTGTCGTAGGTGTCGTGGATCACCTGGGCGGTCGGCTCGATGGCCCACGGCACCAGGAACACCGCGTTCTGGTCGGGGCGGCAGATCATGTCGATATCGGCCGGGTCGAGCAATTCGTAATAGATGTCGTCTTCGACATAGTCGCCGGTCACGGTCTGCAACAGAACGCTCTCGGGCAGGCGCATGCCTTTTTCGGCGATGAACTTGTTGGTCGGCGAGATCTTGCCCCGGGTGATGCCGGTGAGGTCGCCAATCATGCATTCGACTTCTGTGATCTTGTGGTCTTTCAACCAATCGGTGAGCTGGTCGAGGTTGTTACTCATAAATGCCTCTGGGCTGGGTTTCCTGGCATCCATTAAAGGCCAGGCGTTGGTTGACGCAGCATCCGCGTCGTTTGTTCATTCAGGGTAGGAGCTTACCTGCCATTTGCTGCAGCGTTGCATTCCTCACGCCAAAGTCGTGCACAATCTTGATCGGTTCCTTGAAAAGGCGCCGGTCAGGGGCAGTTGAGGGGGCAAAGAAAAGGTCGGACGGGCCGTCAAGAATATTGGCCGGTGCCGGGGCATTCACGCGGGGCGAACGGACTGCGGACAACGCCTGGCAGAAGCAGGCATAGACGCCGAGTGGCGGCAGGTGAAACATGAAGCACCCCGGTATTATTGCTGTTATGGGTTTGAATCGAGCTTAGCCTTGTTCATTTTTTTACACAACACCCCCGTAAAAAATACAACACGGCCCGCTCAAGCCTGCGATTCCCAAGCCGGTCAAATGCAAAAAACCGCCCCAAAAAGCCCCAAAAAAGGCTTCGCGGCGCTTTTTTAGGGCAAAAAAGGCCTCGCTTGACTTCGGCATGCCGTTCGGGTTGACTGAAACCAGAAAAGATCAATGATTGATATTTTTAACAACAAAGGTGTTGCATCATGTCGGTACCCCCGCGTGCCGTTCAGCTTAACGAAGCGAACGCGTTCCTTAAGGATCATCCTGAGGTTCTGTACGTAGACCTTCTAATTGCGGATATGAATGGTGTGGTGCGCGGCAAGCGCATCGAACGCACCAGCCTCCACAAGGTTTACGAGAAGGGCATTAACCTGCCTGCCTCTTTATTTGCCCTGGATATCAATGGCTCGACGGTGGAAAGCACCGGCCTGGGTCTGGACATCGGTGATGCTGACCGAATCTGTTATCCAATCCCCGATACCCTGTGCAATGAGCCTTGGCAAAAGCGCCCTACCGCGCAACTGCTGATGACCATGCACGAACTTGAAGGTGAACCTTTCTTCGCCGATCCCCGCGAAGTGCTCCGCCAGGTTGTAAGCAAATTTGACGACCTCGGTCTGACCATCTGCGCTGCCTTCGAGCTTGAGTTCTACCTGATCGACCAGGAGAACGTGAACGGCCGCCCACAACCGCCCCGCTCGCCGATCTCCGGCAAACGCCCGCACTCGACACAGGTCTACCTGATCGACGACCTCGACGAATACGTCGACTGCCTCCAGGACATTCTGGAAGGTGCCAAAGAGCAAGGCATCCCGGCCGACGCCATCGTCAAGGAAAGTGCCCCGGCGCAGTTCGAAGTGAACCTGCACCATGTCGCCGACCCGATCAAAGCGTGCGATTACGCGGTACTGCTCAAGCGCCTGATCAAGAACATCGCCTACGACCATGAGATGGACACCACCTTCATGGCCAAGCCTTACCCAGGCCAGGCAGGCAACGGGCTGCACGTTCACATTTCGATCCTGGACAAAGACGGCAAGAACATCTTTGCCAGCGAGGATCCCGAGCAGAACGCCGCATTGCGTCATGCGATCGGCGGTGTGCTGGAGACCCTGCCCGCCCAAATGGCGTTCCTGTGCCCCAACGTCAACTCCTACCGTCGTTTCGGCGCACAGTTCTACGTGCCGAACTCGCCGTGCTGGGGCCTGGACAACCGCACCGTGGCGATTCGCGTACCGACCGGCTCGTCCGACGCCGTACGTATCGAACACCGTGTGGCCGGCGCCGACGCCAACCCTTACCTGCTGATGGCTTCGGTCCTGGCAGGCGTGCACCACGGTCTGACCAACAAGATCGAGCCTGGCGCACCCGTGGAAGGCAACAGCTACGAGCAGAACGAGCAAAGCCTGCCGAACAACCTGCGTGATGCCCTGCGCGAGTTGGACGACAGCGAGGTGATGGCCAAGTACATCGATCCTAAATACATCGATATCTTCGTCGCCTGTAAGGAAAGTGAGCTGGAAGAGTTTGAACACTCCATCTCCGACCTAGAGTACAACTGGTATCTGCATACCGTGTAAGCGGTTGTTGCATTAAAAAAACGCCACAGGCCTTTGGTCTGTGGCGTTTTTTTATGGGTTTGTTCCGGGGGACCGAGTCGGCCTTATCGGGGGCAAGCCCCCTCCCACACTTTGAGTGTGTTCACAGATCAAAATGTGGGAGGGGGCTTGCCCCCGATGGCGGTCTGGCAGACAACCCACCTCAGGGCTCATACAATGCCCGCTGCCTTGTAGGAGACTTTCATGACCACCCGCCCCGCCACCCCGCGTAAACCCCGTGCCCGCAGCCAGGCCCGGATCGACGCGATCCTCGACGCCGCCCGCACCCTGCTGGCCGCCGAAGGCGTGGCCAGTTTGTCGATCTACAGCGTGGCCGAACGTGCACAGATTCCGCCGTCGTCGGTGTACCACTTTTTCGCCAGCGTACCGGCGTTGCTGCAAGCGTTGACGGCCGATGTGCACGCGGCGTTCCGGGCAGCCATTGAGGCGCCTATCGAGCATGAGCCGCTCAAGCACTGGCGCGACCTGTCCTCCGTGATCGAGCAGCGCATGCTCACCATCTACAGCAACGACGCCGCCGCTCGGCAGTTGATCCTGGCCCAGCACGGATTGACCGAAGTGACCCAGGCAGATCGCCAGCACGATCTGGAGTTGGGGGATTTGATGTTGGCGGTGTTCAGCCGTCACTTCGAAGTGCCGACCCTGCCCACCGATGTGGATGTGTTCGCGCTGGCGTTGGAATTGAGTGATCGCGTGTATGCGCGCTCGGTGCATCAGCATGGGCTGATTACGCCGCGCATGGCGGAGGAAGGAATGCGTGTGTTTGATGCTTACGTGGGGCTGTATTTGCCGGCGTACCTGCCCAAGCGTTGAGTCTTGTATTGGCCGATCTGGCCTCATCGGGGGCAAGCCCCCTCCCACATTTTGAGTGTGTTCACAGTTCAACATGTGGGAGGGGGCTTGCCCCCGATGGCGGCCTCAAGACCAATCACAACTTCGCGATCGACACCTCAGTCGACTTCACAAACGCAATCACTTCACTGCCGATCACCAGCTCCAACTCTTTGACCGAGCGCGTGGTGATCACTGAAGTGACGATCCCGGAGGCGGTCTGCACGTCGATTTCCGACAGCACGTCGCCGACTACGATTTCCTTGATGGTGCCTTTGAACTGGTTACGCACGTTGATGGCTTTGATAGTCATGGTGTTTTTCCTTCGCGGGACAAGTGAGTTATTGAGCCCAACGCAATTGCGTAGGCAGCGGTGAAACAGGTTCGGGTTCCGGCGGCGTGCCGGGCAACGACAGCACACGGTTGAGCACTTCGGCTTCCAACGCGGCCAGGCGGTGTGAACCACGGGCACGCGGACGTGGCAGGTCGACGATCAAATCGAGGCCGATTTCGCCGTCTTCGATCAGGATCACCCGGTCGGCAATCGCCACGGCTTCGCTGACGTCGTGGGTCACCAGCAACACGGTGAAACCGTGCTTCTGCCAGAGGTTTTCGATCAGTTGCTGCATCTCGATGCGGGTCAGGGCATCCAGCGCCCCCAATGGCTCATCGAGCAGCAGCAGGCGCGGTTGATGGATCAGCGCACGCGCCAGGGCAACACGTTGTTTCTGGCCCCCGGACAGCGCTGCTGGCCACTCATTGGCACGCTCGGCCAGGCCGACCGCTTCCAGTGCTTCGAGCGCTTTGGGGCGCCAGTTGCCAGTGAGACCCAGGCCCACGTTGTCGATGATCTTTTTCCACGGCAGCAAACGTGCTTCCTGGAACATCAACCGCGTGTCTTCAATCGCTTCGCTCAGCGGCGCGGAGCCGGCCAGCAGCTCGCCGCCACTGGCTTTGTCCAAGCCGGCCAGCAGGCGCAGCAAGGTACTTTTGCCGCACCCGCTGCGGCCGACCACAGCCACGAACTGGCCCGCCGGAATGTGCAGGTCAATCTCTTTGAGCACTTCCCGTGCGCCGAACGATTTGCGCAATTTGCGCACCGCCAGGGGTATCCCCTTGAGCAGGCGCGGAGGTTGTTGAGCCGTCATGCCGCACCTCCTTTATTCACTTGATACGCCGGATGCCAGCGCAACCACACCCGCTCCAGACCGCGCGCCGCCAGGTCGGCCAGTTTGCCGAGGATCGCGTACATCACGATGGCCAGCACCACCACGTCGGTTTGCAGGAATTCACGGGCGTTCATTGCCAGGTAGCCGATGCCCGAGCTGGCAGAGATGGTTTCCGCCACGATCAGCGTCAACCACATAAAGCCCAGGGCAAAACGCACACCCACCAAAATCGAAGGCAGCGCGCCCGGCAGGATCACTTGCCAGAACAGGCTGAAACCGGACAAACCGTAACTGCGCGACATTTCCACCAGCGCCGGGTCGACGTTGCGGATGCCGTGATAGGTGTTCAGGTAAATCGGGAACAATGTGCCGAGGGCGACCAGGAAAATCTTCGCGGTCTCGTCAATCCCGAACCACAGGATCACCAGCGGAATCAGCGCCAGGTGCGGCACGTTGCGGATCATCTGCACCGAGCTGTCCAGCAGGCGTTCGCCCCACTTTGACAGGCCGGTGATAAACCCCAGCGCCAGGCCGATGCTGCCGCCGATCACAAAGCCCAGGCCGGCGCGCCAGCCACTGATGGCCAGGTGCGTCCAGATTTCGCCACTGGCAACCAAGTGGACACCGGCTTCAATCACCGCACTGGGCGCCGGCAGAATACGCGTCGACAACCAACCCGCCGACACCGACAACTGCCACACCGCCAGCAATAGAATCGGCAGCACCCAGGGCGCTACGCGATGGCTCAATTTTTCAAGGTTCATAACGCCGCCTCAGCTCTGTGACGCAGCTTTGGGAAGGATGTCGTTGGCGACCATTTCGCCGAACGGGCTCACGTAACCGGCGCTTTTCGGCAGCTCGGGACGTTCGATGTCCAGGTGCGGAAACAGCAGTTCAGCCACGCGATACGACTCTTCCAGGTGTGGGTAGCCGGAGAAGATAAAGGTATCGATGCCCAGCGCGGCGTACTCCTTGACCCGCGCCGCAACCGTTGGGCCATCGCCCACCAAAGCAGTGCCCGCACCACCGCGTACCAGGCCGACACCGGCCCACAGGTTGGGGCTGACTTCGAGGTTGTCGCGGTTGCCGCCATGCAAGGCGGCCATGCGTTGCTGGCCGACCGAATCGAAGCGCGCCAGGGAAGCCTGGGCGCGGGCGATGGTGTCGTCATCCAGATGGGAGATCAGCTTGTCGGCGGCTTTCCAGGCTTCATCGTTGGTTTCGCGCACGATCACATGCAGGCGAATGCCGAAGCGCACGGTGCGCCCGAGTTTCGCGGCCTTGGCGCGTACTTGTTCAATCTTTTCTGCGACGGCGGCCGGGGGCTCGCCCCAGGTCAGCACCATTTCCACCTGTTCGGCGGCGAGGTCCTGGGCGGCTTCGGAAGAACCGCCGAAGTACAGCGGCGGACGCGGTTGCTGGATCGGCGGATAGAGCAATTTGGCGCCTTTGACGCTGATGTGCTCGCCGTCGTAATCCACGGTTTCGCCTTCCAGCACACGGCGCCAGATGCGGGTGAACTCCACCGACGCCTGGTAGCGTTCCTCGTGAGTGAGAAACAAGCCATCGCCGGCCAATTCTTCCGGATCACCACCGGTGACCAGGTTGAACAACGCACGGCCGCCGGACAGGCGATCCAGGGTCGCAGCCTGACGCGCCGCCACCGTCGGGGAAATGATCCCGGGGCGCAGGGCAACAAGGAATTTCAGACGCTGGGTCACCGGGATCAGCGAGGCGGCCACCAGCCACGAGTCTTCGCAGGAGCGTCCGGTGGGGATCAACACCCCGCCGAAGCCCAGGCGATCAGCGGCCTGGGCCACTTGCTGCAAATAACCGTGGTCGACGGCGCGAGCGCCTTCGGCGGTGCCAAGGTAATGGCCGTCGCCGTGGGTAGGCAGGAACCAGAAAATATTGAGGCTCATGGAGTTGTCTCCTGAAGAAGTCGAATTACGGCGCTTTGGCCACAGCGGCGGGTGGCGTCCAGATCACGTCCTTGATGCTCAAGGGCTTGGGGATCAATTTGAGTTGGTAGAAGGTATCGGCGATTTTCTGCTGGGCGGCGACCACCTCAGGGGTCAGAAACAGCGCGCCGTAGCCTTGGCGTTTCACCGAGGTCAGGGTGATGTCCGCCGGCAGGCCAAGCAGGGGCGCAACTTGTTCAGTCACTTCCTGTGGGTTGGCCTTGGACCATTCGCCCACGGCACGCACTTCTTCAATCAGCGCCTTGACCACTTCAGGGTGCTGCTCGGCGTAGGGTTTGGTCGCCAGGTAGAACTGATGGTTGTCGGCGATGCCGCTGCCGTCGCGCAGGGTGCGGGCTTGCAGTTGTTTCTCGGCGGCGGCCTGGTATGGGTCCCAGATCACCCAGGCATCTACGCTGCCACGTTCGAATGCGGCGCGGGCATCGGCGGGCGGCAGGAACACCGTCTGCACGTCGGTGTATTTGAGGCCGGCGTCTTCCAGTGCACGAACCAGCAGGTAGTGCACGTTGGAGCCTTTGTTGAGCACGATTTTCTTGCCCTTGAGCTCAGCCACCGATTTGATCGTCGAGTCTTTCGGCACCAGGATCGCTTCACTGGTCGGCGCTGGCGGCTCGTAGGCCACGTAGAGCAGATCGGCACCTGCCGCCTGGGCGAACACCGGTGGGGTTTCGCCGGTAACGCCGAAGTCGATGGAGCCGACGTTCAGGCCCTCAAGCAATTGCGGGCCGCCCGGAAACTCGGTCCATTGCACCTGCACGCCTTGGGCGGCCAGGCGTTTTTCCAGGGTGCCCTTGGCCTTGAGCAGCACCAGGGTGCCGTACTTCTGATAACCGATCCGCAGGGTCTCGGCGGCTTGAGCTTGAACAATGGCGCCGAAGGACACAGCCGCAGCAAACAGTGCGACCAGACCACGACGCAAGATGACAGTGCGCATGGCGCTCTCTCCAAATATGCGATTAGGGTTTTGGCTGCACCTGCTTGGCCGTTGGCGGCTGAGTAAGGTGAGTGTTTCTTAAAGGGGTAAGGCTCAGATGCTCCAGCGAGCAGTCAACAAACGGTCATTCAACACATGGGGGTCCAGCGGTTTCGGGCGACGGGCCATGGCGCTGTAGAGCTGCTCCAGCGACTCATGCAAACGGTGTTCGAGCACAGGCACCAGTTGCGCCTGAGCGCTGCCTTCGGCGTAGGCGATCTGGCTGTCTTCGGCAAAAATGCCGTGGAGCAATTCCTGGGCTTTCAACGCCGACAGCACCGGTTTGAGCGCGTAGTCCACGGCCAGCATATGGGCGATGCTGCCACCGGTGGCCATCGGCAACACGATCTTGTGGGCCAGGGCGCGTTCAGGCAGCAGGTCGAGCACGGTTTTCAATGCACCCGAGAACGACGCCTTGTACACCGGCGTGGCGATCACCAGGCCATCCGCATTAGCCACCTGTTGCAGCAGGTCGATGACCTTGGGGCTGTCGAAGCGCGCATGCAGCAAGTCTTCGGCCGGGAAGTCCCGTACCTGGTAACTCACCACTTCAACGCCTTTGTCTTGCAACCATTGACGGGTTTTTTCCAGCAAGACCCCGGAGCGGGAACGCTGGCTGGGACTGCCTCCAAGTGTTACGACCAACATGCAGGAATTCCTTGAGCTAGTGCCGGCGGTTCGCTGTGTGGCGATGGCGCCAATATGTGACAGACCTTATCAGCAGATTTATATATCTATAAATCTTATTTTTTCATTTGTTTATTCTTTAAATGCATATGCGAGTTATAAACCGCCAGGCGAAAAAAAAGGCCGTCGAAACGGCCTGAAAACCCCTGCTGTGATTCACTTTCAAAGGTGTTGCATTGACCGACACCATCGGGGGCAAGCCCCCTCCCACAGGAGAACGCGGTCAACTGTGGGAGGGGGCTTGCCCCCGATGGCTATATCCGCTTCAACGATTGGGTTGCGGGGTGAGCCGCAGGTACGGCTTCACAGCGCGATAGCCCTTGGGAAAGCGCTTCTTGATCTCTTCCTCATCCTTGAGCGACGGCACAATCACCACTTCATCACCGTCCTGCCAGTTGGCGGGGGTGGCGACCTTGTGGTTGTCGGTCAGCTGCAGCGAGTCGATGACCCGCAGGATTTCGTGGAAGTTACGCCCGGTGCTGGCCGGGTATGTGATGGTCAGGCGAATCTTTTTGTTCGGGTCGATCACGAACAAGGAGCGCACGGTGAGGGTGTCACTGGCGTTCGGGTGGATCAGGTCGTAGAGGTCCGAGACCTTGCGGTCGGCGTCGGCCAGGATCGGGAAGTTGACGATAGTGTTCTGGGTTTCGTTGATGTCTTCGATCCACTTGTGGTGCGAATCCACCGGGTCGACCGACAGGGCGATGGCCTTGACGCCGCGCTGGGCGAACTCGTCCTTGAGCTTGGCGGTAAAACCCAGCTCGGTGGTGCACACCGGGGTGAAGTCCGCCGGATGGGAAAACAACACACCCCAGCTATCGCCCAACCATTCGTGGAAACGAATCTTGCCGGCGCTGGAATCCTGTTCGAAGTCGGGGGCGATATCGCCCAGTCTTAGGCTCATGGTGTGACTCCTGGTGAGTGCTTATGGAGCCCACTGTGCATGGATTGTGGATGATTTAAAAAGAATAAATATCGATTTATCTAGACGATATAGGAATATTAAAAAAGGGTTCATTGGACGCGGCAAAGAGTGAGGCGCACCATCGGCTCCAAGGTTCGAGAAGGCCTTGAGACGCTGTACAAAGAGGGGTTCAGGAAGGGCTTGCGGGGGTTTAGCCCGACTTGAAAGCAAGACACCTTGCCCGGCGTTGCGCCGGGCAAGGTTTTTACAGTCTTACAACAACTTCACGCTACTAGAACAGTGGCAGCGAGTAGCTGACGATCAGGCGGTTTTCGTCCTGGGAACGGGTGTTCGCCAGGTCGGTGCGCCACATAGCGTTTTTCCAGGCGACGCCCAGGTTTTTCAGCGGGCCTTCCGGGATTACGTAGGCAACAGTGATGTCGCGTTCCCACTCGGACTGGCCGGTAGTTTCGGCACGACCGTTGTTGTTGGCGATAGTGTCGATGTCGCTACCTTTCAGGTAAACAACACCAGCTGTCAGGCCAGGTACGCCAACTTTGGCGAAGTCATAAGCGTAGCGAGCTTGCCAGGTACGCTCGCCGGCGCGGGCGAACTTCTGGATCTGCATGTCGGTAGTCAGGTAAGCCGACGAGCCGTCACCTTGGTTCAACCAAGGGAAGTCGCTGCTGCCGTTGCTGACCTGATAACCACCACCGAAGGTGTGACCGGCAACGGTGTACAGGAACAGACCGCTGTACAGGTTGTTGTCGACTTTACCTTTGCCGGCGTTGAAGCCGTTGTAGTTACCGTTGGTGTAGTAGCTGGAGGTGTTGCCGTTCAGACCGTCATCGGTGCTGTTGAAGTAACGCAGGTCCGACTTCAATACGCCCGGGCCGATCGACCAGTTGTGGGTCAGACCGAGGAAGTGCTGCTTGTAGAAATCTTCCAGGTTGCCGTAGTAGTACTGGGCAGTCAGGTCCTTGGTGAGTTTGTAGTCACCACCCGCATAGTAGAACTTGTTGACGAACTTGCCGGTGCGGTAGTTAGAGCTACCGTTGGCACCACCCAGCGACAAGCCTTCGTTGTTGCTGGAGTTACGGCCCTTGGCATGCTCAATCTGACCGGCAACCAGGGTCAGATCCTTGATGTCGTTGGTGGTGATCTGGCCACCTTGGAAGGTTTGCGGCAGCAGACGGCCATCGTTTGTCACGATAACTGGCAGCTTCGGCTGCAGAGTGCCCAGTTTCAGCTCGGTTTGAGAGACCTTGACCTTGCCGGTCACGCCCAGGCTGGCGTAATCGTTGACAGCCTTATTGCCGTCACTTGGGAACACAGTGCCGCCAGAAGCAGTGCCGCTGTAGTTACCATGGTTAGCACGGCTGGAGTCCAAGCGCACACCGTACAGGCCAATTGCATCAACGCCGAACTGGACAGTGCCCTGGGTGTAACCCGAGATGAAACGCAGATCGAAGCCTTGGCCCCACTCAGCGTTCTTGCTGCGAGTGGTGGTGCCTGGAGCGCCATCACGGTTATCAGTATTGATATAGAAGTTACGCAGCCCCAGTGTGGCCTTGCTGTCTTCGATAAAACCGGCAGCGCCTGCTTGCTGGGCGATCGCGCCCAAAGCTACAGCCAAAGCCAAGGTGGACTTATTCATGTACCGCTCCTCTCATTTCTAATTTTTGTATTTCTTCGGTCTCGGGTCTGACGCCCTCGATCCACAGATGCGCGATTACCACCGGATAGTGACTGACAAGTCAATCGTAACCTTGTGTGTCTACTACCTTCGTCTAATCGCAGTTGATTTGGTCCCTGCAGGGTAATGAGTTTTTCATACACCCAAAAAGAATTATTTCATTCTTTTTCATACGATCCAGGAATAAGCCTTCGCATGACTCGGACAGGTCAGGGTAGACCAACCGCTTCACAAGCTAATTCCTAAAGGGTATTTGTTAGCGCTTTTTTAGATCGATTAGTGTGATCGCTCTGTTGCATACGTCACCCACGATCAAAAAGGCGACGCCATCATGGCCAAACGCATATCCTCCCGTCAATTTGTTACAGTTTTTGTGTCACTAATAATTTCTTGTGCTGTCCAAGCCGCCGATTTGACCATCGGCAACCTCGGTTCCAGCCCGCTGGCAGCAGCTGACTCGCGCAATCTCCCCATCGTCGCGTTCATCGTATCGGCGCAAATCAATATATTCGGCCTTCGTGACCGACAAATTCGCCAAGGAATAAATGCGCTCAAACATGTGGGAGGGGGCTTGCCCCCGATGGCGGTGTATCAGTCGCTCATTAGTTGACTGACACTCCCTCATCGGGGGCAAGCCCCCTCCCACATTTGGATCCTCAGCGCGTTGAAGATCAGGCTTACAGCGCCTTTTCGAAGATCTTCGAGTTACGCTGGTAGTTGTACAGCGACGCCCGCGCCGACGGCAGCCGGTCGACGGTGCTCGGTACAAAACCACGCTCACGGAACCAGTGAGCGGTACGGGTGGTGAGGACGAACAAGGTTTTCAAGCCTTGGGCCCGGGCACGGGTTTCAATGCGTTCGAGCAACTCATCACCACGCCCGCCATGGCGATACTCCGGGTTCACCGCCAGGCACGCCAACTCACCCGCATCCGAATCGGCAATCTGATACAGCGCCGCACAGGCGATGATCATGCCTTCGCGCTCGACCACGCTGAACTGCTCGATCTCACGCTCCAGCACTTCCCGCGAACGGCGTACCAGGATGCCTTGTTCTTCCAGCGGGCTGATCAGGTCGAGCAAACCACCGACGTCTTCAATCGCCGCCTCGCGCACCAGTTCGAATTGCTCCTGGGCCACCAAGGTGCCGCCGCCATCGCGGGTAAACAGCTCGGTGAGCAGCGCGCCATCTTCGGCGTAACTGACGATATGGCTGCGCCCTACCCCGCCCCGGCAAGCCTCGGCCGCCGCGTCAAGCAGCTCGGCCTGGTAGTTGCTGCTACCCAGGCGTTGCAGGTGAGCCGGCACTTGTTGCGGACGCAGTTCGCGCACCAACCGGCCATTTTCATCGATCAGGCCCAGGTCGGCGCCGAACAGCAGCAGTTTGTCGGCACCCAGGTCGATGGCGGCGCGGGTGGCGACGTCTTCGCAGGCCAGGTTGAAGATCTCACCGGTGGGCGAGTAACCCAATGGCGATAGCAGCACGATGGATCGCTCGTCCAGCAAGCGGTTGATGCCCTTGCGGTCGACCCGACGCACTTCGCCGGTGTGGTGGTAATCCACGCCTTCGAGCACGCCGATCGGACGCGCCGTGACGAGGTTGCCGCTGGCCACCCGCAGGCGCGAACCCTGCATCGGCGATGAGGCCATGTCCATCGACAAGCGCGCTTCAATAGCGATACGCAAGTGGCCGACCGCGTCAATCACACACTCCAGCGTCGGCGCGTCGGTGATGCGCATGCCTTCGTGATAAGCCGGGACCAGGCCACGTGCTTCAAGGCGCGCTTCGATTTGTGGGCGCGAGCCATGAACCAGCACCAGCCGCACGCCCAGGCTGTGGAGCAGCACCAGGTCGTGGACGATATTGCCGAAGTTGGGATGGTCCACACCGTCGCCAGGCAGCATGACTACAAAGGTGCAGTCGCGGTGGGCGTTGATGTAGGGCGAAGCGTGACGAAGCCAATTGACGTATTCGGGCATAACACCTGGGCCTGTAATAAAAAGCAGCCAAAAAAGGAAGGATCGTGAAAACGCACAGCGGGCTGATGGTTATCGTCGGAACAGGCTTGGCGACACGCTCGCTCTCCTTCTATGTACGAACAGGCAGGGGTTAATTTATGCAGGTTTCAGGCAGTAATGTTCGATCAGTTCTCGCAATAGACGCACTGTAGGCGTCAAGCGTGACATTTCGAGGTATTCGCCCGGCTGGTGGGCGCAGGCGATATCGCCGGGGCCGAGCACCAGGGTTTCACAACCAAGGCGCTGAAGATAAGGCGCTTCGGTGCCGAACGCCACTGCTTCGGCAAGATGACCGGTCAATCGTTGCGCAACCCGCACCAGCTCGGCATCTTCCGGTTGTTCAAACGGCGGCACTTCGGGGAACAGCGGCGCGTAGTCAATCTTGACCTGATGCCGTTCGGCCAGGGGTTCGAGCTTCTGCCGGATGGCGGCGCGCAACACCTCGGGATCCATACCCGGCAAGGGCCGCAGGTCAAACTCCAGGGAGCACTGGCCGCAAATGCGGTTGGGGTTGTCGCCGCCGTGGATACAACCGAAGTTCATGGTCGGTTGCGGCACGCTGAACTGCGGGTTGCGGTACTCGCGCTGCCAGAGCAGACGCAGGCCACGCAGTTCGCCGATGGCATCGTGCATGGCTTCGAGGGCGCTGTGGCCCAGGCTGGGGTCCGACGAATGGCCACTACGCCCAAGAATGTCGATGCGCTCCATCATCACGCCTTTGTGCAGGCGGATCGGCTTGAGCCCCGTGGGCTCGCCGATCACCGCCGCGCGGCCCAACGGGCGCCCCGCTTCGGCCAGCGCACGGGCGCCGGACATGGAGCTTTCTTCATCGCAGGTGGCGAGGATCAGCAACGGTTGCTTGAAGGGTTGGTCCAGCAGCGGCAACACCGCCTCGATGGCCAGGGCGAAAAAGCCCTTCATGTCACAACTGCCCAATCCTACCCAGCGGCCGTCGACTTCCGTCAGTTTGAGCGGATCGGTTTTCCACAGCGCGGCGTCATAAGGGACCGTGTCGCTATGACCGGCCAGCACCAGCCCACCAGGGCCACTGCCGAAGCTGGCCAGCAAGTTGAACTTGCCGGGGCTGACTTGCTGGATGTCGATGGCGAAACCCAGGTCCCCCAGCCAACTGGCGAGCAAATCGATCACCGGGCGGTTGGTCTGGTCGAGAGACGCTTGGGTGCAACTGACCGAGGGCGCGGCAATCAAGGCGGCGAACTGCTCTTTCATGGACGGTAACGGCATGCGCGGTCTCTCAACTTCCCGGATGAGCCCCACTATAGAGCCATCTGCACGACACAATAAACCGTTGCGGCACGTTGCCGGGCTCAGTCCTGTACACTGCACGACCTTGGCAGCCACACTTTTCCCCGGCTGCGCTCCCGATCCTGGATTTTCCGGCCATGCAGAAAGAAACCGAAATCAAGCTCCGCGTCAGCCGCGAAACACTCGCCGCGCTGCGTGAGCACCCGTTACTGAAAAAACGCAACAAAAGTGGCTGGGAACGCCGTGAGTTGATGAACCAGTACTTTGACACCCCCGAGCGCGACCTGGCCCAGGCCAAAGTCGCCCTGCGCCTGCGCAAGGACGGTGACGAGATCATCCAGACCCTCAAGACCCGTGGCCAGAGCATCGCCGGCTTGTCGGAACGCAACGAGTACAACTGGGACCTGCCCAAAGCCAAGCTCGACGTGAAGAAGCTCGACGGCGAATGCTGGCCCGAGCAACTGGCCGAGCTGGACAAAAAGACCCTCAAGCCGATCTTCACCACCGACTTCGTGCGTGAACGCGCCGAAATCGCCTGGGGTCGGGGCAAGGCCAAAGTTGTGATCGAAGCCGCCCTGGACCTGGGCCACGTGGTGGTCGGCAAGCAGAAAGAAGAAATCTGCGAGCTGGAACTGGAACTGCGCGAAGGCGAACCGGCGGCCCTGCTGGAGCTGGCCGCCGAGCTGGCCGCGACCCTGGCCCTGATGCCCTGCGATATCAGCAAGGCCGAGCGCGGCTACCGTCTTTATGACGCCAGCAGCTACTCCCTGAGCCTGCCGGCGCCGCAGATCCACGCCGAAATGCCGCTGGACGATGCCTTCGCCGCGATCATGTGGCACCTGCTGGGCAGCAGCCAGCGCCTGGCTGAGCAATACCGTTTCAATGGCCACTGGCGCCTGCTGCAAGACTGGGTCGACAACCTCGGCGAACTGCGCGCCCTGATCGGCAGCCTCGGCCAGGCCGCACCGCGTCAATCTACCAGCGAACTGCGCAGCGTACTCGATGCGTTGCTGGAAGACTGGCGCCCGCTGGTCCAGGCCGGTGACGACGATGAAGACATCCGCAAAGCTGCGCCGGAGCAGTTCGTCGAAGAATTGGACGACGTGCGCTGGGGCCTGTTCTCACTGAACCTGTCGCGCTGGCTGCTGGCTCGCACCTGGACTGCCGACCGCAACGTGCGTGGCAACCGCCAGGGCGCCGCGCAGATCACCAACTGGCTGCCGCGCCTGCTGGCCGAGGACGCCGTCGCCCTGCAACTGCCACGCTACCAGCAGCAGCCGGAAGACCTGGCCGAGCAACTGCCGCGTATCGAACGCATCCAGGCGTGGCTGCACCATGCACGCCAGGTGGTGGACATTCCGGAGCTGGACCGCTTGTACGGCGAGCTGAACAAGTTGGCGCAACTGGCCAACCAGCCGATTACCGATGAGTCGCTGGATGCGCGGATGCACCAGGCAATTGCGGTGTATCAGAATCGGGCCTGGAAGACCCTGCTGCGTCTGTAAGATCGCTATCGCGGCAAGCCCGCTCCCACGATGGAGTGCATTCTCCTGTGGGAGCCGGGCTTGCCCGCGATGAGGCCTTCCCTGTCAGCGCAATACTGGCAGGCTGGTGGTGGACTTGATCTCCGACAACGCCACAATCGAGTTGACCTCCTGAATCCCCGGCACCATCGACAACTTCTCAAAGAAAAACCGCTCGTACGCCTCGATGTCCGACGTCACGATGCGCAGCAGAAAATCCACCGCCCCCATCAGCACATAACACTCCAATACTTCTGGAAAGCCGCGAATCGCGTCGGTGAACTCAGTGAAGTTGGATCGGCCGTGGGCGTTGAGTTTGACCTCGGCAAAAATCTGCGTGTTGAGGCCAATCTTCTTGCGATCCAACAGCGTCACCTGGCCGCGGATAACGCCCTCCTCCTTGAGCCGCTGAATACGCCGCCAGCATGGCGATTGGGACAATCCCACCTGTTCGGCGATCTGTGCGCTGGAGAGCGAAGCGTCCTCTTGCAACAGGGCCAGGATGCGACGGTCGTAGACGTCCAACTCGCTGTGCATAAAAATACCTTTCACTTTCGTAATATTGAATTGATCTATTCGATTTCGCGCATATAAAGCCCATCTTAGATAAGAAATCTCCGTTGGCGAATGTAAAAATTCCTCCAGTCGAATCTGGAGAGTCAGCATGCACGCCGTCGAAACCACTCACCCTGCTGCCCGCGTCGATGCGTGGGCTGTCACCAGCGCTCATTGCGAGGCGCATTACCAGATCGTCGCCGAGGCGGAGCCCGATGTGTTGTGCCGGGTACTCAACTACTTTGCGCTGCAATTCCTGACCCCTCGGCACGTCAGCGTGAACCGGGAAGACGACCTGCTGAGCATCGATATCGTGATCGATGGCTTGAGCTGGCATCGGGCCCAGGTCATCGGTGAAAAGATTCGAAACCTGATCAGCGTGTGCGCGCTGGACCTGTGGCCGGCTGATTGCGTGGGGCCTGCGGCGATGGTTGCAGCCGCTCAGTAAAGACCTGCAACACACGCTGGGAGGAGAAAATCCAGGGACTGGCTAGCCTGAAATTTCATCCAAAGCTACCCAGGATTCCCTACATGGCTGTTGATCAGCGATTGGAACTGCATGCGTTGCTGCCGGACTTGGTAGCGAACGGTTTGATAACCCCCGACACCGCGCAGCGGTTATCGGCGATGCCGGCCAGCGACGCCCAGCACCCGTTAGAGTGCATCGCCGCCCATGGGCCGTCCCTGGAAACCCTGACCCAATGGCTGGCCCGGCATGTCGGGCAACCTTACCTGCGTATCGACCCGCTGAAGATCGATGTCGCAACGGTGGTGCCGCTGATGTCCCACGCGTTCGCCCAGCGCCACGCCATTCTGGCCGTGGCTGTGGATACGCACACCGTCACCGTCGCCAGTGCCCAGCCCCACGTCAGCAGTTGGGAGTCCGGGCTGGCGCAAGTGCTCAAGCGGTCGATCAAGCGCGTGGTTGCCAACCCCCAGGACATTCAGCGGTGTATCAGCGAGTTTTACCGGTTGGCGAAGTCCGTCAGCGGTGCGGATCAAAAGGTCGCAGTGCCTGGGAATTTCGAGTTGCTCAACCTGGGCGCCAGCGAACAGGAGCCGGACGCCAATGACGCGCATATCGTCAATATCGTCGACTGGCTGTTGCAATACGCCTTCGCCCAAAGGGCCAGTGATATTCATATCGAGCCTGGCAGTGAGCAGGGCCGGGTGCGTTTTCGCATTGATGGGCTGCTGCACGACGTCTACCAATTTCCACCCCAGGTGACGATGGCAGTGGTCAGCCGCCTGAAAAGCCTGGGCCGGATGAACGTGGCAGAAAAGCGCAAACCCCAGGACGGCCGGGTCAAAACCAAAAGCCCGGCCGGTGCCGAAGTTGAGTTGCGTCTGTCGACGTTGCCGACGGCCTTCGGCGAAAAACTGGTGATGCGGATTTTCGACCCCCAAGTGCTGCTCAAGGATTTTGACCGGCTGGGTTTGTCCACCGAGGACCAGCAGCGCTGGCACGCCATGACGAGCCAGAGCAACGGCATCATCCTGGTCACCGGCCCTACCGGCTCAGGCAAAACCAGCACCCTCTACACCACGCTCAAGCAACTGGCGACACGGGAACTCAACCTGTGCACGGTGGAAGACCCGATCGAGATGGTCGAGCCGGCGTTCAACCAGATGCAGGTGCAGCACAACATCGACCTGACCTTCGCCAGCGGTATCCGCGCCCTGCTGCGCCAGGACCCGGACATCATCATGATCGGCGAGATTCGCGACCAGGAAACCGCAGAAATGGCGATCCAGGCCGCGCTTACCGGGCACTTGGTGCTATCGACGCTGCACACCAACGATGCGCCCAGCGCTATCAGCCGCTTGCAGGAACTGGGTATCGCTCATTATTTGATCAAGGCCACCCTGTTGGGCGTCATGGCGCAGCGCTTGGTGCGAGTGCTGTGTCCTCATTGCAAGCGCTCGACGGGCGATGCCCACGAGGCCATTGGGTGTGGGGAATGCCGCAACAGCGGGTATCGGGGACGCGCAGGGGTCTACGAAGTCATGGTATTGGATGAGTCGATCAAAGCACTGATCACTCCCGGCGCCGACGTGCAGACCCTGCGCCGGGCAGCTGTTGCGCAGGGCATGCGCAGCCTGCGCATGGCCGGAGTGAGCAAGGCGCAAGCGGGGCTGACCACAATGGCCGAAGTGTTGCGAGTAACGCCTGGGGACTCGGTAACAAATCCTTTGATTACAGCTCGCTGAAAGCGTTCTTATCGGTGACAACCCCGTTACAATCGGCCGAACGCCGTTTAACTGACATCATCAGATAGGGAATCGCTATGCAGATCGGAACCGTACTGCTTCTTTTCGTAGGTTTGGCCGCCGCCATATTATTCATGGGCTTCAAGGTGGTACCTCAGGGCTACCAATGGACGGTCGAGCGTTTCGGCCGTTATACCAACACCCTCAAGCCCGGCCTGAACATCATCATCCCGGTCATGGACCGCATCGGTCGCAAGATCAACGTGATGGAAAGCGTGCTGGATATTCCACCCCAGGAAGTCATCACCGCCGACAACGCCACCGTGCAGATCGACGCTGTGTGCTTCTTCCAGGTGGTCAATACCGCCCAGGCCGCCTACGAGGTCAACAACCTCGAACACGCCATCCGCAACCTGCTGCAAACCAATATCCGTACCGTCCTGGGCTCCATGGAGCTGGATGCCATGCTCAGCCAGCGTGACGGCATCAACGAAAAACTGCTGCGAACCGTGGATGAAGCCACTGCTCCGTGGGGCATCAAGATCACCCGTATCGAGATCAAGGACATCAGCCCGCCCGCCGACCTGATGGCTGCCATGTCCGGCCAGATGAAAGCCGAGCGGATCAAACGTGCACAAATCCTTGAGGCCGAGGGCCTGCGGGCGTCGGCGATCCTGACTGCCGAAGGCAAGAAGCAGGCACAGATTCTTGAAGCTGAAGGTGGACGCCAAGCCGCGTTCCTGGAGTCTGAAGCCCGTGAGCGTCAAGCAGAGGCTGAGGCCCGTGCGACACAGGTTGTTTCCGAGGCCATCGCTACCGGTAACGTGCAGGCCATCAACTACTTCGTTGCGCAAAAATACATCGACGCCCTCGGCAAACTGGCCTCGGCCAATAACAGCAAGGTCATCCTGATGCCGCTTGAAGCCAGCCAGGTGATCGGCGCGGTCGGCGGCATCGGCGAGATCGTCAAGGCCACATTCGATAACAAGAAAGGCTGAGGCACTCGCCATGTGGGATTTCCTGCAGCACCTTTCATTCTGGGATTGGCTGGCGCTGGGTACAGTGCTGTTGATTCTTGAGGTATTCGGCGCCGGTGGTTACCTGCTGTGGATGGGTATCGCAGCGGCTGCGGTGGGCGTGATCAAGTTCCTGGTGCCACCACTGGGGCTGGAGTGGCAACTGCTGCTGTTCGCCGTGTTGTCGATATTGACGGCGGTGTACTGGTGGAAACGCCAGCGCAGCAGCGCCAAGGCCAGCGACCAACCAGGGCTCAACGAGCGCGGCTCGGAGCTGGTCGGCCGCGTATTCGTGGTGCATGAGGCGATCGTGGGCGGTCGGGGCAAGGTAAGGATCGGTGATGGTGTATGGATGGTGACCGGGCCTGACAGCCCTGTAGGCGCTCAAGTCCGGGTGGTTGGCCTGGATGGCGTGATTTTGAAGGTAGAAACTGTTTAGTCAGTGATGGAACTCGGTTGGGCTAACTACAATCAAACGGTACAGATCACCCACCCGGAGTCACTCATCATGCGTCTCAAATATGCTGTCGCTACCCTCGCTGTGCTTTCCCTTCCTGTCGGTTCAGCCATGGCCGACAGTTTCTGGCGCAATGTCATCTCGTCGGGCGCCACCACCGGCTCGACGTACCTGACCTTCAAGGACCACAAGCTGGTCGTTGCCGCACAAGACGACGCCGGCAGCTTTGTTGCCAGCGACGGCGGCATCCGCGGCCCGTACCTGGAAGCCGCCATGCAGAAAGTCCGCGCCGACAACCCTGGCCTGCAGGCCACGGATATGGAGCTGGCTAACGCCATCCTCGCTAAAAACGCTGTCACCGAGTGATATCCACACTCTGAAAAATGCCGCTTTCGAAGCGGCATTTTTTTGCCCGCTGCATGACGATTCATTCACAGGCGACAGGCTATATTCAGTCAGGCCGTGCAACCATGCCGGTACTGATACCTCCTGTACTCATCGCCAACCTGAAACGGATGCCTTCGTCGTTATGAGCCAACTGCCCTTTCTGCCGTTCTCCAAACCCACCATTGATGAAGCCACCATTTCGGCGGTGGGCGATGTATTGCGTTCGGGCTGGATCACCAGCGGGCCAAAAGTGCAGGCGTTCGAGGCGCAATTGTCGGAATACTTTGGCGGGCGCCCCGTGCGCACCTTCAACTCGGGCACCTGCACCATGGAAATTGCCTTGCGCATCGCGGGTATAGGGCCAGGGGATGAAGTCATCACCACACCGATCTCCTGGGTGGCGACCGCCAACGTGATTTTGGAAGTGGGGGCCACGCCGGTGTTCGCCGATATCGACCCCATCACCCGCAATATCGACCTGGGCCAGGTGGAAGCCGCGATCACCCCGCGCACCAAGGCCATCATCCCCGTGTACCTGGCCGGGCTGCCGTTGGATATGCCGATGCTGTACGCGCTGGCCAACAAGTACAACCTGCGCATCGTCGAAGACGCCGCCCAGGCGCTGGGCTCCAGCTGGGACGGCGAGCGCATCGGCGCCACCGGGGACTTCGTGTCGTTCAGCTTCCAGGCCAACAAGAACATCACCTCGTCCGAGGGCGGTTGCCTGGTATTGAATAATGCCGAAGAAGCACGCCTGGCAGAGAAATACCGCCTGCAGGGCGTCACCCGTACCGGCTTCGACGGCTTGGATGTAGATGTACTGGGCGGCAAGTTCAATATGACCGATATCGCTGCGGCCATCGGCCTGGGGCAGTTTGCCAATATTGAGAAGATCACTGCCCACCGCCAAAACCTGGCGCGGCACTACTTCAAGTGTTTCGGCAGTGACTTTGAAGAGCAATACGGCGCACAACTGCCACCCGCCGACTTCGAAAACAGCAACTGGCACCTGTTCCAACTGGTATTGCCGGAGCGTCAGGACGGCCTGCCGGCCCGCGCAACCTTCATGGAGCAAATGCAGACTCATGGTGTCGGCATTGGCTATCACTACCCACCGATTCACCTGCTGAGCCTGTATCGGGCGCAGGGTTTCAAGGAAGGCATGTTCCCGGTGGCGGAGAAAGTCGGGCGTTTGATCGTGTCGCTGCCGATGTTTACGGCAATGACAGAGGCCGATGTGGAGCGGTCGGTGGCGGCGGTAAAAGCAGTCCTGAGAGCAAACTGAACAATCACGGCTGACCTTGTTTGAATGTGGGAGGAAGCAAGCCCCTCCCACATAGGTCTTGCGTTTACTCGCCGATGGCAGCTTTGTAGCCGGCGGCATCCAGCAGTTTATCCAGATCAGCCTTGTCGTTTGGCTTGAGCTTGAAGATCCAGGCGCCGTAAGGGTCGGAGTTCAGCAGCTCAGGGCTGTCACCCAGCTCTTCGTTGACCGCAATCACTTCACCGGCAATCGGCGAGTAGATGTCTGAAGCGGCCTTGACCGACTCCACTACACCCGCTTGATCTTCAGCGTCAAACACCTTGCCCACTTCGGTTAGCTCAACAAACACCACATCCCCCAACGCTTCCTGGGCATGGTCGGAGATCCCGACGGTCACGGTGCCGTCAGCTTCCAGACGGGCCCATTCATGACTCTCGGCAAAACGCAGGTCGGCCGGGATATTGCTCATAGTCTGTGTCCTCAGAAGTAGTGTCAGCGGCCATCGGCCTGCCGGAAATAGTTAGATCAAGGTTTTGCCATGGCGCACGAAGGTCGGTTTGACCACTCGAACCGGGTACCACTTGCCGCGGATTTCCACTTCGGCCCGATCGGCCGTCGCCGTCGGTACACGCGCCAAGGCAATGGATTTGCTCAGCGTAGGGGAGAAACTACCACTGGTGATCTCTCCTTCGCCAACATTGGCGATACGAACCACCTGGTGAGCGCGTAAAACTCCGCGTTCTTCCAGCACCAGCCCCACCAGTTTGAACTGCACACCTTCAGCCAACTCGGCCTCCAGCGCCGCACGGCCGATGAAATCACGCCCGGCCGGTTCCCAGGCGATGCTCCAGGCCATGTTGGCCGCCAGAGGTGAAACGTCCAGGTGGATATCCTGGCCGTACAGGTTCATACCGGCTTCCAGGCGCAGGGTATCCCGTGCGCCGAGGCCGATAGGCGAGATACCGGCCCCTACCAGATCGTTGAAAAATCCCGGTGCCTGATCGGCAGGCAGGACAATCTCCAGACCGTCTTCGCCGGTATAACCCGTGCGGGCAATAAACCAATCGCCGTCGGCCTGGCCTTCAAAAGGCTTGAGCTGGTGAATCAGGGTGCTGCGGGACTGGGTAACCAACTCGGCAATCTTCTGCCGGGCATGGGGGCCTTGAATGGCTAGCATGGCCAACTCGGGCCGCTCGGCCAATTGCACTTGATGGCTTCCCACTTGCGCCTGCATCCAGGCCATGTCCTGGTCACGCGTGGCGGCGTTGACCACCAGTCGGTACCCGGCTTCAATGCGATAGACGATCATGTCGTCCACCACGCCACCCTGCTCGTTGAGCATGGCGCTGTACAACGCACGGCCACAGCCATGCAATCGTTCGACATCATTGGCCAGCAGGTACTGGAGCCATTCCTTGGCCTGGGGGCCGGTGACGTCGATCACGGTCATATGAGATACATCGAACACCCCGCAGTCGCGTCGCACCTGATGGTGTTCTTCAACTTGCGAGCCGTAATGCAAAGGCATATCCCAACCGCCAAAATCGACCATTTTCGCGCCGAGGGCGAGATGCAGGTCATACAGAGGCGTACGCTGTCCCATGGGTTTCTCCTTCCGGGCTTGGCGAAGGTGCGCAGCGTTGCTATTCGTGCTGAAGACCTTGAATTACAAGGGCTTCAGCCACGTACAGCGACCCGATCCGAAAGGCGGAGCGCACCGAATGCCGCGCATTGTAGCCTCAAGCCGTAGGACTGACACCTAGCCGATTGGTCGGGCGGAGCGTCGGATCAACCCGATCACTGGCAACAGGCCCACCAGCACCAATGTCAATGCCGGCAGCGAAGCCCGTGCCCACTCGCCTTCGCTGGTCATTTCAAAGATCCGTACCGCCAGGGTGTCCCAGCCGAACGGGCGCATCAGCAGAGTCGCGGGCATTTCCTTGAGCACATCCACAAACACCAGCAGCGCGGCACTCAGGGTGCCGGGCAGCAACAGCGGCAGATACACTTTGCAAAACAGTCGCGGCCCACTCACGCCCAAACTACGCGCCGCTTCCGGCAATGAAGGCCGGATCCGCGCCAGGCTGTTTTCCAGCGGCCCATAGGCCACCGCCAGAAAACGCACCAGATACGCCAACACCAGCGCAGACAGGCTGCCCAGCAGCAACGGCTTGCCGGCAAGCGGGACTACCAGTTCGCGGTCCAGATAGCTGAACGCCAGCATGATGGACACCGCCAGCACCGAACCCGGCAACGCATAGCCAACATTGGCCAGGCTGATACCGGAGCGAATCACCCGAGTTGGCGCCAGGCGGTTGGCGAAGGCCAACACCAACGCCACGCTGACCGTGATCAGTGCCGCGATGCCTCCGAGATAAAGCGTATGGACGATCAGGCCCGAATAACGCTCATCCAGGTCGAACCGGCCGCGCTGCCAGAACCAGACGATCAACTGCAGCACCGGAATGACAAAGGCACACGCAAACACCAGCCCGCACCACGCGCTGGCGGCAGCGGCCTTAAACCCGCGCAAGTGGTAGAGCGCCTTGCTCCGAGGCCGCTCATTACCGGAACGACTCGCGCCACGGGCGCGCCGCTCGCCGTACAGCACCAGCATCACCACCAGCAGCAACAGACTGGCCAGTTGGGCCGCGCTGGAAAGACTGAAAAAGCCGTACCAGGTTTTATAGATCGCAGTGGTGAACGTGTCGAAGTTGAACACCGAAACCGCACCGAAATCCGCCAGGGTTTCCATCAGCGCCAGAGCCACACCCGCGCCAATCGCCGGCCGCGCCATCGGCAGTGCCACGCGCCAGAACGCTTGCCACGGTGATTGCCCAAGTACACGCGCCGCTTCCATCAAGCCTTTGCCCTGAGCCAGGAACGCCGTGCGCGCCAGCAAGTAGACGTAAGGGTAGAACACCAGCACCAACACGATGATCACGCCACTCGTGGAGCGCACGCGAGGCAGGCGCAGGCCTGTGCCAAACCATTCCCGCAACAGGGTCTGCACGGGGCCTGCGAAATCCAGCAGGCCGACAAACACGAACGCCAGCACATAGGCGGGAATGGCAAACGGCAGCATCAGCGCCCAGTCGAGCCAGCGCCGTCCGGGGAATTCGCAGAGGCTGGTAAGCCAGGCGAGGCTGACGCCCAGCAGGGTTACGCCGACGCCGACGCCCAGTACCAGCGTCAGGGTATTGCCCAGCAGGCGGGGCATCTGGGTTTCCCAGAGGTGGGACCAGATCTGCTGGTCGATGCTTTGCCAGGACAGCAACAGCACGCTCAGCGGCAGCAGCACCAAAGCGGCGACGCTGAAGACCGGCAGGTACCAGCGGCGTTGGGCGGGGTGGGCCAAAGGTCAGCTCTCGTCAGATGAATAACTTGAAAACAGCACATGCCAATGTGGGAGGGGGCTTGCCCCGATAGCGGTGGACCAGTCAATGATGAGTAGACTGACACTTCGCCATCGGGGGCAAGCCCCCTCCCACATTTTGATCTACGGCGTCCTACAAATTGTACTTAGTTCCAGCCGGCGCGATCCATCAGGCGAATGGCTTCTGCCTGACGCTTGCCCGCCACTTCCACCGGCAAGGTGTCGGCCACGAACTTGCCCCAGGTAGCGACTTCAGCCGACGGCGGCACTGCCGGGTTGGCCGGGAATTCCTGGTTCACATCGGCAAAGATCTTCTGTGCTTCAGGCGTGGTCATCCACTCCACCAGTGCCTTGGCGGCTTCCGGGTGCGGCGCGTGCTTGGTCAAGCCAATGCCCGACAGGTTCACATGCACGCCACGGTCGCCCTGGTTCGGCCAGAACAGCTTCACCGCCAGGTCCGGCTTCTGCTTGTGCAGGCGGCCGTAGTAGTAGGTGTTGACGATGCCCACGTCGCACTGGCCGGCATTAATGGCTTCCAGCACCGCGATATCATCGGAGAACACATCGGTAGACAGGTTATTCACCCAGCCCTTGACGATTTCTTCGGTCTTGGCCGCGCCGTGGGTTTCGATCAGGGTTGCGGTCAGCGACTGGTTGTAGACCTTTTTCGCCGTGCGCAGGCACAGGCGGCCTTCCCACTGCTTGTCGGCCAAGGCTTCGTACGTGGTCAAGTCGCCCGGTTTTACCCGGTCAGTGGAATAGGCGATGGTCCGCGCACGCAGGCTCAAGCCGGTCCAGGCGTGGGTGGACGAGCGGTATTGCAGAGGAATGTTCTTGTCGATCACCTTTGAGGTGAAGGGTTGCAGGATGCCCATTTGCTCGGCCTGCCAGAGGTTGCCGGCATCCACGGTGAGCAACAGGTCGGCGGTGGCGTTTTCGCCCTCGGCCTTGATGCGCTGCATCAGCGGGGCTTCCTTGTCGGTGATGAACTTGACCTGGACGCCGGTCTTTTGGGTGTAGGCGTCGAACACCGGCTTGATCAGTTCGTCGATGCGCGAGGAGTAGACCACCACTTCGTCGGCTGCCTGCACGGTGGTGCTGCCGATCAGGGTGAGTGCCAGGGCAGTCAGGAGGCGCTTGGGTGCCAACATGGGTGCGGTCTCTCATTTGCAAAGTGAGCGCAAATGATAGGGACTGGCATTTGGTAACGCTCGGCGGAGGCGTTACCAGATGTTGCATGGCTGGAATTTGAGTTGGGCTGGACGGCCTCATCGGGGGCAAGTCGAGTCGTCGCACCGCCCCTCCCACAGGTGGGCGTATTTCAATTCAAGGTTTGGCGAGGTCTGGGAGGTCGCCGGTCAGGCCAAGGGCTTGGCGCACAAATACCGCCTTGGCTTCGGGCATCTGGTCGACCAGCTTCAAACCGGCATTGCGCAGCCAGCGCAGTGGCAGCTGGTCGGCCTGGAACAAACGCTCAAACCCTTCCATCGCCGCCATCAACGCCAGGTTGTGGGGCATGCGCCGACGCTCGTAACGGCTCAGCACTTTCACATCCGCCAGACGCTCACCGCGTTCAGTCGCCGACAACAACACGTCGGCCAGCACCGCCGCATCCAGGAAACCCAGGTTTACGCCCTGCCCGGCCAGCGGATGGATCACGTGGGCTGCATCGCCGATCAACGCCAGGCCTTCGGCCACGTAGCGCTTGGTGTGACGCTGACGCAACGGCACGCAAACCCGTGGATCGGCGCTGACTACCGTGCCCAGGCGTCCTTCAAACGCGCGCTCCAGTTCACGGCAGAAGCTTTCATCATCCAACGCCATCAGGCGTTCGGATTCAGTCGGCGTGGTCGACCAGACGATCGAACACCAGTCCTCCTGCCCATCGCGCACCAGCGGCAAGAACGCCAACGGGCCGGTATCGGTAAAGCGTTGCCAGGCCGTGCGCTGGTGCGGCTGGCTGCTGCGCACGCTGGTGACGATGGCGTTGTGCAGGTAATCCCATTCACGGGTGGCGGTGCCGGTCAGGCGACGCACCGCAGAGTTGGCACCGTCGGCGGCCACCACCAGCGGCGCACGCAAGGTGCGGCCATCGGCCAGGGTCAGCAGCCAGTCATCGCCGGAGCGGCGCATCTGCTCCAGGCGCGCATTGGCCAGCAGGCCCAGGTCGCAGTCGTGCAGGCGATCAAGCAAGGCATCCTGCACCACGCGGTTTTCGACGATGTGCCCGAGCACTTCGGCGTGCACGCTGGCGGCCGAAAAGTGGATCTGCCCGGTGCCGCTGCCGTCCCACACTTGCATCTCGCCGTAAGGGCTGGCGCGGCGCGACACAATGCCGTCCCACACGCCCAGGCGCTCAAGGATGCGCTGGCTGGCGGCCGACAAGGCGCTCACGCGGGGTTCGAAGGCCGCGTCACGGTCGAACGGCTTGACGCTCAGCGGGCTGCCATCGAGCAGCAGCACTTGCAGGCCACTGCCCTGCAACGCCAGCGCCAAGGCGCTTCCGACCATTCCGGCCCCGACAATCAGCACATCTGCGCGCATGTCCATGCTTTAAGCCTGTCTCGCTGGCGGCTTGCGCCGCACGTAAAGGGTTTTGTCGACCCGCGCCACCAGGGTGCCGGAGCCGTCATGAATCTCGACCGTGAGGTGAGGCAGGTATTTCTCGCCGCCAGCGGTCTGTCGACGCACCTCGTCCAACAAGGCCTCGTCGATGAAAAATTCGGCATACACCGGGCCTTTGCCCGGCGAAATGAAGTCGATGCTCGCGGCCTTGTCCCAGACAATGTAATTGCGGCCCAGGTTCTCCATCAACATCAGCATGTAGAACGGGTCGACCATCGAATACAGGCTACCGCCGAACTGCGTGCCGACGTAATTACGGTTGTACCAGCCCAGGCCCATGCGCACTTTGACGTGGCGAAAATCCGCGCTCATGTGCTGCACGCTGACGCCAGCGCCCAGGTATGGCGGATACAGGGTCATGACCCAACGCAGCAAGCGTGCCTTGCCCAGCCGCGCCACCAGCCACTTACGCATCGGGACGCGTGCCCAGGCCCATGGCCTGACGGGCGAACCAGCGCTTGGCCGGCGGCAACAGATCCAGGCCCAGCAGGCCCATGTTGCGGCCCAGCGCCACCAACGGTTGTGCACTGCCAAACAGGCGCGTGACCTGATCGGAGAAACCCACGGTCAGCTTCTGGTCCATACGCTGGCGCTCGCGGTAGGCCTGCAAGGTCGCCAGGTCGCCCGGCACCGCAGGTCCGGCCAGCAAGGCCTCGGCCAAGGCGCTCGCATCGCGCAGGGACAGGTTGAAGCCCTGCCCGGCAATCGGGTGCAGGCTGTGGGCGGCGTTGCCGAGGATCGCCAGGTGGGAACGCACCTGTTCTTCGGCTTCCACCAGGGTCAGCGGATACAGATGGCGTGCGCCAACCTGCTTCAAGGTGCCCAGGCGATAGCCGAACACGCCCTGCAACTCACTCAGGAAACTGCGCTCGTCGAGTGCCGCCAGGCGCTGGGCGTCCATGCCGATGCGGGTCCAGACCAGCGCGCAGCGGTTGTCCGGCAGCGGCAGCAAGGCCATCGGGCCATCGTCGGTGAAGCGCTCGAAGGCTTCGCCGTTGTGGGCTTCGCTGGGCGTGATGTTGGCGATGAGCGCGCTCTGGTTATACGGACGGGTCTTCACGCCGATGCCCAATTGCTCGCGCAACCCGGAACGGCCGCCATCGGCGAGCACGGCGAGGTCGCATTCCAACACGGTTTCATCGTTGAGGGTCAGGCGATAGCCGTCGGGCAGCGGCTCCATGCGCGTGACTTCCGCCGGGCAGCGCCAGCTGACCACGTCTTTGTCCAGGCCTTGCCACAGGCATTGGCCGAGCCAGGCGTTTTCCACCACATAGCCGAGGGCCGGCACGCCCTCTTCCATGGCGGACAAGCGTGCGGTAGAGAACCGGCCACGGTCAGACACGTGGATCTGCTTGATCGGCTCGGCGCGGCGGGAGATGTCCTGCCAGATGCCCAACCGCTGATAAATCTGCCGCGCGCCAAACGACAGCGCCGACGACCGCGCATCGTAGCTTGGCTGGTAGCTGTCGCCCGGTGCGAAAGGTTCGATCAGCACGATCTTCCAGCCCCGCGCCTTGGCCCCGGCCTGCAACGCCAGCGCCAGGCTGGCGCCCACCAGGCCACCGCCGATAATCGCCAGGTTGACCCGGCTCATCGGGCGGCCGCCATCAACGCTTCGATCTCGGCGACGGTCTTGGGCACGCCGCCGGTCAGGATTTCACAGCCTTGCTTGGTCACTACCACGTCGTCCTCGATGCGCACGCCAATGCCACGCCATTTCTTCGCCACGGTCTGGTTGTCCGGCGAAATATAGATCCCCGGCTCCACGGTCAACGCCATGCCGACTTCCAGCACCCGCCATTCACCGCCCACCTTGTACTCGCCCACATCATGCACATCCATGCCCAGCCAGTGGCCGGCGCGGTGCATATAGAAAGGCTTGTAGGCTTCGCTGGCGATCAGTTCACCAACCTCACCTTGCAGCAATCCCAGCTTCACCAGCCCGGCGGTGATGACCTGCACGGTGGCCTCATGGGCCTGGTTCCAGTGTTTGTTCGGCGCGATCTCGGCAAAGGCGGCTTCCTGGGAGGCCAGCACAATCTCGTAGATCGCTTTTTGCTCGGGTGAAAACCTGCCGTTGACCGGCCAGGTGCGGGTGATGTCGCTGGCGTAGCAATCGATCTCGCAACCGGCGTCGATCAATACCAGGTCGCCGTCCTTGAGCAGCGCGTCATTCTGCTGGTAATGCAGGATGCAGCTGTTGCGCCCGGCGGCGACGATGGAGCCGTAGGCGGGCATTTTCGCGCCGCCTTTGCGGAACTCGTAATCCAGCTCGGCTTCAAGGCTGAACTCATGCAAACCGGCGCGGCTGGCCTGCATCGCCTTGACGTGGGCGGCGCAGGAAATCCGCGCAGCCTCGCGCATCACCTTCACTTCTGCCGCCGATTTATACAGGCGCATGTCGTGGAGCAGATGATCCAGGGCAACAAATTCGTTCGGCGGCTGGGCGCCCAGGTGCGCTTTAGAGCGGATCACGTTGATCCACTCCATCACGTGCCGGTCGAACTCAGCATTGCTGCCCATCGCTGAATAGACCCGGTCGCGGCCTTCGATCAGGCCGGGCAGGATGTCGTCGATATCGGTGATGGGAAACGCATCGTCAGCGCCAAATTCGCGAATTGCGCCTTCGGTGCCGGCGCGCAGGCCGTCCCACAGTTCGCGCTCGGCGTTGCGTTCGCGGCAGAACAGCACGTATTCGCCATGCTGGCGACCGGGCATCAGCACGATCACCGCTTCCGGTTCGGGGAAGCCGCTCAGGTACTGAAAGTCGCTGTCCTGGCGGTAGACGTGCTCGACATCACGGTTGCGGATGGCCACGGC
The DNA here is from genome assembly GCF_023701505.1 of Pseudomonas sp. SR18. Taxonomy (NCBI): domain Bacteria; kingdom Pseudomonadati; phylum Pseudomonadota; class Gammaproteobacteria; order Pseudomonadales; family Pseudomonadaceae; genus Pseudomonas; species Pseudomonas sp. SR18. The sequence continues at coordinate 88,808 of NZ_JAMQAU010000002.1, forward strand.
GGCGGCCGGCAGGATCGCAATGCTGTTGGGTTCCATCTGCGCCATGAGCGCCTTGCGGCGGCGGGTGTATTCCGCTTTGGGGATATGGATCATGGGCAGATGGACTTCCTTTCTTAGTGCGGCGAAGGCCTTAGTGCAACGACGGTTTAAGAGCGGCGGGTTCAGCGGACTTTCGGGTCTCGGTGAACAGCAGCAATGGCGCGACGCGCAGGTATTCCATGACTTCCATGTAGTCGCCTTCGCCGTCTTCGGATTCTTCCAGCGCGTCTTGCACTTGGGAGATCGCGGCGAGGTCCTGCAGCACTTCCTTGGCGTCGGTGCTCAGCTCCAGGCCGCCGGCGTTGACGCCGAAACCGTGGAGGAAGCCCTGGCACCATTGGCCCAGTGCGGCGGCGCGTTCGGTGAGCGGCGCGTCGTCGGTCGGCAGCAGCAGGACCACGGTGACGTCATCACCGGTCAGCTCGCCCTTGACCATCTCTTGCAGGCCGATCAGCGCGTTGCGCACGTTGTCGGTCGGTTCGGTTTCCAGCAGCTCGGCCACGTCAGCCAGCCAGTTGTCGGCATCAAAGCCAACGCCAGTGCAGCTGCGGCCCAACAATACGCCGTGCAGTTCGGCAGGCGAGCAAGGGTGGCCGCTGGTGCTCAACAGTGTGGAAAAAGCGTCGTACGGGGAGTTCTTAATGGGCATGGTGAGCTAGGCGCCAGACGGCGCAATGTCTAGAATGGAGCGCTGTATCCTAGCACCGGCAGACGTACCAAGACTATCAAGGGCGTCAGATCGTTTATCCTGCAGTTGCCATTCATCAGACAAAATCCAGTGGAACCCAATGGAAGACACCGACCTGCAAGCGCTGATGGCCAGACTCGAATTGCTAATTACTCGGGTCGAGCAACTTAAGAGTCAAAACGGACTCCTATTAGCTCAGGAAAAGACCTGGCGCGAGGAACGCGCTCACCTCATTGAAAAAAACGAAATCGCCCGGCGTAAGGTCGAATCGATGATTTCGCGCCTGAAGGCCCTGGAGCAAGACTCATGAGTTCAAGCAATAGCGTCACCGTGCAGATCCTCGACAAAGAATATTCGATCATCTGCCCCCAGGAAGAGCGCAATAACCTGGTGAGCGCCGCCCGCTACCTGGATGGCAAGATGCGTGAAATCCGCAGCAGCGGCAAAGTGATCGGCGCCGATCGTATCGCCGTGATGGCCGCGCTGAACATTACCCACGATCTGCTGCATAAGCAGGAACGCCCTGACGTACAGGCCAGCGGCTCGACCCGCGAGCAGGTGCGTGACCTGCTTGAACGTGTCGACCTGGTGCTTTCCAGCGACACAGAGCAACCCAAGGGCTGATCCCCGCGACTGTTTAAGGTATACTCGCCCCACTCCCTGGCGTGCTTGCCAGTCGGCGATGTCCCGGAGCCGATTCGCACTACCCTGGAAGTTGCACGTTGGGCTGGTGTGCATGTCCGCTAGACGGAAAGCCTTAAAGCCTACTGCTTCTTCCACCTTGAACTTTCGGGTTCAAGGGCTTAGTCGACAGCGGTTCTGTCGGGGAGCCTGAATTCCCAAACTCAATGCCAGTCCCCGGACTGGCATTGTTTTATGAGCCGAAAACCCATGACCGAACCTGCGCCGCTTTCCCGTCCGCAACTTCGACGCATGTTGCGCAAAGCCCGCCGCGCCCTGACGCCGAGCGAGCAGCGCCAAGCCGCCCACGGCCTGTATCGGCAACTGGCACAGCACCCGCTGTTTCGCCGAGCCAAACATATTTCCTTATATCTACCGACGGACGGTGAAATCGATCCGCGCCTGCTGCTGCGTGCCGCTCAGCGCCGGGGCAAGGCCACTTACCTGCCGGTGCTCAGCGCCTGGCCGCGCACCAAGATGGTGTTCCAGCGCGTGAAGCCTGGGGAAAAGCTGCGGCCCAACCGCTTTCGGATCCTGGAGCCACGAGTCAACGCCAAGCGCCAGCGCAAGGTGTGGGCGCTGGACCTGGTGTTGCTGCCGTTGGTGGGGTTCGATGACGCCGGCGGTCGCCTGGGCATGGGCGGCGGTTTCTACGACCGCAGCCTGGCGTATCTGGCGCGCCGCCAAAACTGGCGCAAGCCGACGCTGCTGGGCCTGGCCCATGAATGTCAGAAGGTTGATCGATTGGCACAAGCCAGTTGGGATGTGCCATTGGCTGGCACCGTCACGGATAAGCAGTGGTATGTCGCAAAAACGCCGCTTGAAGCAGCGGCGTCTTGAAGAAGGGTTAACGCTTGAACGGTTGCGGCTGCTGTTGAGCCAGTTCAACGGGAGCATCGGTCTTGTTCGACCACAAGCTTTGGGCATACCCGGTGGTCACGACGCCCAGACCAAACAAAATCACCAAAATCCATAGTAAATCCGGTTTACGTTGCATCGATTGCCCCCCTTCAGGCACCTCGTACACGATGACAACAACGTTCCAAAGTAGTCCGTTGCAGCGGCGTCAAGCTTAAAGGCCGGCATTTTGCGGTAACGTGAACCAACACGCAAACCTTGGCGCCAACCGACTGTCGGTTTGTCATCAAATTGCCTGACAACTTGCCCACTGCCTTTTTCAGGAGCCCAAAAATGGCCTACTGGCTGATGAAATCCGAGCCCGACGAACTGTCCATCAAAGGCCTGGAAAAGCTCGGCGAAACGCGCTGGGACGGCGTGCGCAATTACCAGGCGCGCAATTTCCTGCGCGCCATGGCCGTCGGCGATGAGTTTTTCTTCTACCACTCCAGTTGCCCCGAGCCAGGCATCGCCGGTATCGGCAAGATTGTCGAGGCGGCCTATCCGGACCCGACCGCGCTGGAGCCGGACAGCCACTATTTCGACGCCAAGGCCACCCCGGAGAAAAACCCGTGGACGGCGATCAACGTCGCGCACGTCCGGACTTTTCCAAAGGTGCTGGGCCTGGGCTACCTGAAACAGCAGACCGCCCTCGCCGAGTTGCCGCTGGTGCAAAAGGGCAGCCGGTTGTCGGTGATGCCAGTCACCGCTGAACAATGGGCCGCGGTACTGGCACTGCACTGAAACTTCGAAACAAGCGCAGACACACCTGTCCGAACGGCTAGTCGTCGCGGGGCCTTGGGTTTGGCAAAATCGTCGATCCCTTTTATCAAGGAGGAAGGCCTCGTGACTCGCGCCCCCTACCTGCCTGCTATCGACGGCCTGCGTGCCATCGCCGTGCTCAGCGTGATCATCTACCACACGGATTACATCGACCTGCTGCCGGGTGGTTTCACCGGCGTGGACATGTTTTTCGTGATTTCCGGGTACGTGATCAGCCAGTCGCTGTGGGACCGTCGCGAACTGGGCCTGGGCGCCTACCTGAAAGATTTCTACCGACGCCGCTTGCTGCGCATCCTGCCCGCGCTGCTGGTAATGCTCAGTGTGAGCGTGGTGCTGTCGGCGATGTTCATGCCACAGTTCTGGCTCAGCGAAATGATCAACAGCACGGGGCTGGCGGCTTTTTTTGGCTTGAGCAACTTCGTGCTGGCGTGGAGCACCGACACCTACTTTTCACCCGGCGCCGAACTCAACCCCTACCTGCACACCTGGTCATTGGGGGTAGAAGAACAGTTCTACGTGATCTTTCCCGTGCTGCTCTTTATATGGCTGCGCTGCCGGCAAGGCGTAGCAATCATTCGGGGGCTGCTGCCGCTGATGGCCGTTGCGTCGCTGATTATCGGCGCCTACCAGGTGAATACCGAGCCGCTGTCAGCGTTTTACCTGCTGCCAGGGCGCTTCTGGGAGCTTGCCGCCGGAGCAATCCTGTTCCAACTGATAGGCACGGTGCCTCGCGTGAATCAATGGGCGCCGGCCATGCTCACGGTTGGCATGGGGCTGCTCATCAGTGGTTTTGTGTTCGCCAACCCGAATCAATTCCCCTTTCCCTGGGCGATAGTGACTGTGGCCGGTTCATTGCTCATGATCGCCGGCATCGTGTTACAGGCCGATCAACCAGCCGGCGCGCTGCAACGCCTGTTGCAAAGCGGGTTAGCGACTTACATCGGTCGACTGTCTTATTCGCTTTACCTGTGGCATTGGCCGCTCCTCGTGTTCCTGCGCTGGACCGTCGGGCTTGAGCTGTCAGCGGTTCAACTGCTTTACCCCGTGTTGGTACTCGCACTCGCGGCCGCCTCTTACCACTGTATCGAAGCACCGATCCGCAGCGGCCGCTGCGCGCTGCAACGCAAGGCCTGGCTCACGTTTACCGGCGGGGCGGCCGTCACCGGGCTGCTGTGGCTCGGCGCGCAATGGGTGTCGTTGAACCCGTCGACCCTGTCACTCAGCCAGACTCGCGATACCTACACCTGGTATGCCTACAAACATTACCCCCAGGAAGACTTTGAAACCGTCGACGACCCGCGCCTGAAGGGACGTACGTTGTTTGTTATCGGAGATTCCCATACGGCGGCGTACCGCACCCTGTTGAAGCTGGTCTCGCTCAAGCTCGGCGTCACGGTGGTTGAATATGAAATGGGCGGTTGCGGTGTCGTCAGCCTTATCGGCCCCGACCCTGCGCACTGTTCAGCTTCGCGCGAAGCCCAACTCCAGCAGATCGAAGCACGCGCCAAGCCGGGAGACGTGGTGTTCCTGGCCTCGCTGCGCATGCCGGAACTCACCGGACGTGAGTGGCGCGAGGGTGAAACAAAACTGGTCGATGACGCATTGAGCGAACTGAGCGCCGAGAACATCGACGCCGCACGAGCGTCCGCCGACAAGGTGCTGAGCCGATTGCAGGCGGCACGGCTCACTGTGCTGATTGACGCCCCCAAACCGCTGTTCAAAGCCGCGCCCAACCGTTGCTCGGACTGGTTCAACCGCATGAACCCGGTGTGCGCGCCAGGCCTGACCATGCAGCGCGAGCAACTGGAACGCCTGCGTGCACCGCAAATGAAGCTCCTCAAGCAACTGACGGCGGCCTATCCGGGCCTGAGGGTGTGGGACCCACTGCCGCCGCTATGCCCAGGCTCCACCTGCTCAGCCTATGACGACGATGCCAAGCCGCTGTTTTTCGACTCCAACCACCTCAGCGGGCACGGCAACCGTGTCCTGGAACCCGCATTCACTGAAGCCCTGCTGAAGCTGTGGGAAGTGCCGCCTACTGAATGATCAGGTTGTTGAACAACAGGTCTTCGACCACCGGTTTGCCGGTCTCGTCGTTCATCACTTGCTGGGTTTGTTTCAGGGCCTCCTGGCGCAGTTTCTCCTTGCCCTCAACGGTGCTCATGGTCTCGTTGGTCTGCTGGGTAAACAGCGCCACCAACTGGTTACGAATCAACGCGTCGTTGGCTTTGACCGCTGCGGCGGCTTCGGTGCCGGTCACGCGCAGGGCGATATCAGCCTTGAACACCTTGAGCTTCGCCGTACCGTCCAGGCCGTAGTTACCCACGAACGGCGGGCTCAGGCTGATATAGCTGACCTTCGGCGCCTCGCCTTCTTTGGCTTCTTCGGCCTGGGCTGCCATGGGCAAGGTCAGGGCCAGCATCAACAGGATCCACGCTTTCACAGTTCATTCCTCAAATTCGGTGCCGAGTAGCATAACGCTAGTAAGGCTGAGCACAAGCTTATGGCGACTTATCAGGGCCGGGCATGCTCGTTGACCCACGGGCCTACCCTCCTACACTTATCGGCCACGACACCAAAAGGAATAGCCCGATGAAAGCTGTGCTGTGCAAAGCCTTCGGCCCCGCCGAAACCCTGGTGCTGGAAGAAATCGCCAGCCCGGCGATCAAGAAGAACGAAATCCTGTTGGAGGTGCATGCGGCGGGGGTGAATTTCCCGGACACCTTGATCATCGAGGGCAAGTACCAGTTCAAGCCGCCCTTTCCGTTTTCGCCGGGTGGCGAGGCGGCCGGCGTGGTCAGCGAAGTGGGTGACAAAGTCAGCCATTTGAAAGTCGGCGACCGGGTCATGGCCCTCACCGGCTGGGGCAGCTTTGCCGAGCAGGTCGCGGTGCCGGGCTATAACGTGCTGCCGATCCCGCCAAGCATGGACTTCAACACCGCCGCCGCCTTCAGCATGACCTACGGCACCTCGATGCATGCGCTTAAACAACGCGCCAATATGCAACCTGGCGAAACCTTGCTGGTGCTCGGCGCGTCCGGCGGTGTAGGCCTGGCCGCCGTGGAAATCGGCAAGGCCATGGGCGCCCGCGTAATCGCCGCCGCCAGCAGTGCCGACAAACTTGCCGTGGCCAAGGCCGCCGGCGCCGATGAGCTGATCAACTACAGCGAAACCAGCCTGAAAGATGAGATCAAGCGCCTCACCGACGGCAACGGCGCCGATGTGATCTACGACCCGGTGGGCGGCGACCTGTTTGACCAAGCCATCCGCGCGATCGCCTGGAACGGCCGCTTGCTGGTGGTGGGTTTTGCCAGCGGACGCATTCCAGAGCTGCCGGTGAACCTGGCGCTGCTCAAGGGCGCGGCAGTAGTCGGGGTATTCTGGGGCTCTTTTGCCCAGCGCCAACCGCAGGATAATGCGGCGAACTTCCAGCAATTGTTCATCTGGTATGGCGAGGGCAAGCTCAAGCCACTGGTGTCGCAGGTGTATCCGCTCGAACAGGCCGCCCAGGCGATCAATGACCTGGGACAGCGCCGGGCGGTAGGCAAGGTCGTCGTCCAGACCCGCTGACCGACCTGCAATGCAATCAAATGTGGGAGGGGACTTGCCCCCGATTGCAGTGGATCAGTTGACACATCTGTTGACTGAATCACCGCCATCGGGGGCAAGCCCCCTCCCACATTTGGATCTCCACCCGCCTCAGAAACTGTTTGCGACCACCACTTATCTATTCGCGACATGTTCGTAAGAGAACATGCACTTGCGCTCATTTCCCGTGTTTGCCGCGAAGAGGCGATGCTATTTTCGGTAACGAAACTGTAACATTCGCATCCGCAGTCAAAACAAGAAATTTGGAGCTCTTGAATGTTTGCTTTCTTTCGTCCTGCCGCGCACCAGGCACCCCTGCCTGAAGAAAAAATAGACAGTACCTACCGACGACTGCGCTGGCAGATCTTCGCCGGTATTTTCTTTGGTTACGCCGGTTATTACCTGCTGCGTAAAAACTTCTCCCTGGCCATGCCTTATCTGATCGACGAGGGTTACACCCGCGGTCAACTGGGCCTGGCAATGTCGGCCATTGCGATTGCCTACGGCCTGTCCAAGTTCCTCATGGGCCTGGTGTCCGACCGTTCCAACCCTCGCTACTTCCTGCCTTTCGGTCTACTGGTGTCGGCAGGCGTGATGTTCATTTTCGGTTTCGCGCCCTGGGCAACGTCCAGCGTGACCATGATGTTCATTCTGCTGTTCATCAACGGCTGGGCCCAGGGCATGGGCTGGCCGCCAAGTGGGCGGACCATGGTGCACTGGTGGTCGCAGAAAGAACGCGGCGGCGTGGTTTCGGTGTGGAACGTGGCGCACAACGTCGGCGGCGGCCTGATCGGCCCGTTGTTCCTGCTGGGCATGGCCTTGTTCAACGACTGGCACGCGGCCTTCTACGTGCCGGCCACTGTGGCCTTGGCGGTAGCGGCCTTTGCCTTCATCACCATGCGCGATACCCCGCAATCGGTCGGACTGCCGCCCATCGAGAAGTACAAGAACGACTACCCGGAAGGCTACGACGCCAGCCATGAAGAAGAATTCAGCGCCAAGGAAATCTTCGTCAAATACGTGCTGCGCAACAAAATGCTGTGGTACATCGCCTTCGCCAACGTGTTCGTTTACCTGCTGCGCTACGGCGTGCTGGACTGGGCGCCAACCTACCTGAAGGAAGCCAAGCACTTCGACGTGGATAAAACGTCCTGGGCGTACTTCTTCTACGAGTGGGCAGGCATTCCAGGCACGCTGTTATGCGGCTGGATGTCGGACAAGATCTTCCGTGGCAACCGCGGCCTGACGGGCGTGGTGTTCATGGCACTGGTGACCGTGGCAACCCTGGTTTACTGGCTCAATCCGCCGGGCAACCCGATGGTCGACATGATTGCGCTGTTCTCCATCGGCTTCCTGATCTATGGCCCGGTGATGCTGATCGGCCTGCAGGCGCTGGAACTGGCCCCGAAGAAAGCCGCCGGTACGGCTGCGGGCTTCACCGGTCTGTTCGGTTACCTGGGTGGTTCGGTGGCCGCGAGTGCGGCGATGGGCTACACCGTGGACCACTTCGGCTGGGACGGTGGTTTCGTACTGCTGATCGGCGCGTGCCTGCTGGCGATCGCATTCCTGATCCCAACGCTGTGGCACACCAACAGCGTCAGCTCGGCGCGTTAATCGCCTGAGCAACCCTTTGCACACCGCTTGAGCCGCGCCTCCAGATTCTTATCTGGCATGGCGTGGCTACGCAGGGCGTTCACGGTCTGCTCGACATAATCGCGCGTAGTGCCGTAACGCCCGCAAGCGCTTTGCAACACGTGATTAAGGATGACGTCGGGTAAATTGCCTGCGTAACTGGGCAAATGCCGTTCCAACACAAACCCCAATGCCTGCACCTGACTGCCATCTTCCAGACGGCAGCTGAGCCAGTGTGGCCGGTACGACGGGTATGGCATCTCGCGCTGCCACAAGGCGTAAAGCGAGGCCTCCAGCTGATCCTCCGGCAAGCGGTAGGCGAACCCGCTGCACGAGCCACCGCGATCCAGCCCGAACACCAACCCCGGCGTTTCCGGCGTACCCCGATGCTCGTGGGACCACAGATACAGGCCCCGGTGATAACCGTGGACCCGTGCCCGCAGCCGCTCGGCGGACGAGCACTCAGGACGCCAGATCAGCGAACCGTACGCAAATAACCAGACCGGCCCACCCTTGTGCCGGCCCATGGTGGCCTGCATCGAGCTCATCAACTGTTCGTGAGTGAGTTGCGGCCCCAGATCGAGCCGCGGAGGGTAAGCCAATTGCTGAAGATCGGTTTCAATGGCGGTCATGGCGAAAAGCGGTACGCCTCCTGTGTGTTACCAGTTGTAAGCAACTTTACCGTAATAAAACGCGCCGCTGTAACCGTACGGCGAAAAAGTGCTATAGGCCAAATTGCCACCGCTGCTGGCGAAGGCGTTGACCTTCTCCGGGTATTTATCGGTGACGTTGTCGCCGCCCAGGGTGAAGGTCCAGTTCTTCAACTTGTAGTCGGCCGACAAATCCAGCACCCAGGCTGCCTTGAAGGTCTGGTCGTTGACCTTGTCCGCCTGGTAGCTGGTGAATTCACCATAGCGCACCAGATTGCTGTGCAGTGCCCAATTACCGAACGTGAAGTCGTTACCCAGACTCAGCTTGTGCTGGGGCGTGGTATCGCCGAGCAAACCGATGCGCTCGCGGCGGTCCACACGCACCAGGTTCGCACCAAGGCTGTCGAGGATGGCCGGGTTGGGTTTCACATCGGTCACTTTGGTGTGGTTGTAGTTGTAGCCTACGGTGCTGTTCCAGCGCACGCCGCTGTCGAACAGGTAGCGATAGTTGGCCACCAGGTCCACGCCATCGGTGCTGGTGTCGGTGGCGTTGGTGAAGTAGCGGGCGGTGGTGTAGTCGATATTGCCCACGCCGTTGGCCTGCAGATAGGCCCGCGTCGCCGCGTTTATGCCAAGGTTGGAGGACAGGCTGATACGGTCACGGATGTCGATGCGGTACACATCCACCGTCACCGTCAGGTCATCGGCCGGCTCAAGCACCAGGCCCAGGCTGTAGTTGCGCGACTTCTCGGCCTTGAGGTCCTCGGCGCCGAGCAAGCGCGCCACCTGGCTGTTGGCCGGGAAGGTGCCGGCTTCCTGGATGGCACTGCCGATCAACTGCGACGAGGTGTAGGCAAAGTTCTGCTGCGCCAGGGAGGGCGCGCGGAAACCGTTGGAAACACTGCCGCGCAAGGCCACTTGCGGGGTGAAGTCATAGCGGGCTGACAGCGAGCCGCTGACATTGGAGCCGAAATCACTGTAATCCTCATGACGCACGGCGGCCGAGGCGCTGAGTTTTTCGGTGAAGTTGGTTTCCAGGTCCAGGTACTGGGCCCAATTGTGACGCGAGCTGGTGCCGGCATCGGCATCCCGGAAACCGCCCAGCCCGGAGCTGCCGGTCTGGAAGTAGGATGCCGGCTCGCCGGCTTCGATTTCATAGCCCTGATGCAGGTATTCGCCACCAAACGCCACGGACACCGGGTACGGAAGCCAACCCACATCAAACTCACGGGACAGGTCCAGGCTGACTTGTTTCTGGTCGTTGCTCAGGGTGCCGTTGTCGAACTTGCGCGGCGTGGCCAGGCCCAGGGAGGTGTTGATGGTTTCGGTGCTGAGTGCGTACTGGTTCTTGCCGTAGTTGGCCGACAAGTCGTAATGCCAGTCGTAGGCCAGCAAGCCGCGCAAGCCCACCACCAGCGAGGTGTCTTCGAGGTTGCCCTTGATCAACGGCAGGTAACCGTTGGGGTTGAGCGCAGGGATATTGTTGGCCGCATTGCTCGCCCGGTAGAACGCCGCTGTCTCGCCGCGCCGCTTGCTGTAGCCGCCGAAGGTGTAGAACTCGGCCGAGTCGTTGAAGGAATATTCGGAGTTGAACTGGAACTTGCCTTCATTGGTAGCCGGCTCGCCCTGACGGAAAACACGCTGGCCGTAGGTGGTAGAACCGACACTGCCCGCACGGTAGTCATCGCCGGCGCGGTTGGTGTAATCGTTGTCGGCGCCTTCGGCAGAGAGGTTGATAAAGCCGTTGTCGCCCAATGCCAGGCCGGTGTTGCCGCTGACGTTACGCTGGATACCGTCGCCCTTCTTGTATTCGCCGAACTTGGTGGAGATCGAGCCGCCGTGGTCGGCGTGCTTGAGGATCACGTTGATCACCCCGGCAATCGCATCCGAGCCGTAGCGCGCCGAGGCACCGTCGCGCAGCACTTCGATATGGTCCACCGCCGACAGCGGGATCGCATTCAGGTCCGCCGGCGCCGAGCCACGCCCCACCGCACCGCCCAGATTGACGAAGGCACTGGTGTGGCGGCGCTTGCCGTTGACCAGCACCAGCACCTGATCGGGTGACAGGCCACGCAATTGCGCAGGTCGCACCAGCTCGGCGCCATCCACCAGGCTTGGGCGCGGGAAATTGATGGATGGAATCAGGCGCGCCAGCACCGCGCCCAGCTCATCGGAGCCGGTGCTGCGCAGGCTTTCGCCGGAGATCACATCAATGGGTGACAGCGACGCACTGGCCGTGCGCTCCTGAGCACGGGTGCCGGTGACGATTACCGTGTCGAGTCTGGGTGCATCGGTGGCGGACGTTTCGGCCGCAAAGACTGGATTGAAACCCACAGCGGTCAGCAAATTGGCCGACAAAATCGCCATGTACAGCGCGTGTTTGTTGTAGCTCCCCATACCGCTCCCCTTGGAATCAAGACCCGGCGCTTCAATGCGCTGAGTGCATACGATCGATCCGGCTGGCGGGCGGTGGCGGTCAGTTGTTGGTTATTGGCAGAAAATCGGTAGTCCGTTGCGATATAGCTTAAAGATATTCATGTAACAAATTAAATACCTTTAAAGAATAAGCGAATGCATAAGCCCGGCACCCTTTCATCAGGATTATGTGCAGCAATCCCGCTAGTTTCAGCCCCGGTTCAGCCTGGGCTCGCGTCAAACCGTCAAAATAGTGCGCACATCACGACCCACTTAGCCGCCCATCAAACCGACTACCGAGGTCGCACCCATGAAAAGATTCCGACTGCCTGGCCTGTTATTGCTGGCCCAGGCCACCACCGCGCTGGCCAGCGAAGCGCCCGTTACCGAAGACGATAAAGGCTTCTGGTACGCGCAGACCAGCGTCTATACCCGCCACTTCGCGCCGGATAAGGACCACAACAACAACCAGGACCTGATTGGCCTGGAGCGCAATGAGGCATCAGGGTGGGTGTATGGCGGGGCGACCTTTCGCAACTCGTTCAGCCAGCGCTCGTACTACGCTTACGCGGGCAAGCGCTATGACATGAACGACTATCCGGTGTACCTGAAGGTTACGGGCGGGGCGATCCAGGGCTATCGCGGCAAGTACCGCGACAAGATCCCCTTGAACCGTTTCGGCGTGGCGCCGGTGATCATTCCGTCAGTAGGCACCTATTACGGGCCGGTGGCGGCGGAGTTGGTGTTGCTGGGGTTCAATGCGGCGATGGTGACGACCGGCGTGCGCTTTTAAGGGCGCGGCGCGTAGGCGAATACGTCGGCGCGCATCTGGTGCGCATCCATGCCAGCGTCGACCAGCGCATCCAAGGTGCCGTAGATCATCGCCGGTGAACCGCTGGCGTAGACGTGTACAGCCTTGAGGTCGACGATGTCCTCGCACACGGCTTCATGGAGCAAACCGCAGCGCCCTTCCCAGCCGCACAAATCGCTGACGACTTTGTGCAGGAACAGGTTAGGCAATTGCAGCCACTGGTCCCAGTGCTCGATATCGTAAAAGTCTTCCGGGCGACGCACGCCCCAGTACAGGTGCACCGGGTGCTTGAAGCCGGAGGCGCGGCAATGTTCGATCAGGCTGTGCATCTGCGCCATGCCGGTACCGGCGGCGATCAACACCAGCGGACCGTCCGGCAACTCGGCCAGGTGAGTGTCACCAAACGGCAGTTCTACGCGGGCCATCCGGTTACGTTGCAGTTGTTCCAGCAGGCTGCGCGCACTGTCCTCGCGGGCCAGCACATGCAGTTCCAGCTCGCGTCCGGCGTGAGGCGCCGATGCCAGGGAAAAGGCTGATTTCTCGCCATTTTCCCGTTCGATCATCAGGTACTGCCCGGCGTGGTAACGCACCGTCTTGCCGGCCGGAGCCAGCAGGCGCACGCGCCACACATCACCACCGACCTCTACGCATTCACTCAATTGACACGGCAACTTGCGCAACGGCAACTCTCCCGGCGCCAGCACGCCATCCCACAACACAATGCAATCTTCCAGCGGTTCGGCGATACAGGTGTAGAACTCACCGTGATCGCGTACCTCACCGGCTTGCTGCACCCGACCTTCCACCAGCAGCGCGGCACACACATGGCACACGCCGTTGCGACAGGCCTGGGGGCATTCGTAGCCCAGGCGGCGCGCGCCTTCGAGGATTCGCTCGCCGGGGACCAGCTCCAGCACAGCGCCGGAAGGTTGCAGGGTTACACGCATCAATCTATTCCCAATTCTTTCCACATCGCATCGACGCGCGCGGTCACGGCTTCATCCTTGACGATCACCCGACCCCATTCGCGAGTGGTTTCACCCGGCCATTTGTGGGTGGCATCCAGGCCCATCTTGGAGCCAAGGCCAGATACCGGCGACGCGAAGTCGAGGTAGTCGATCGGCGTGTTGTCGATCATCACCGTATCGCGCTTGGGGTCCATGCGCGTGGTGATGGCCCAGATCACGTCGTTCCAGTCGCGGGCGTTGATGTCGTCATCGGTGACAATAACGAACTTGGTGTACATGAACTGTCGCAAAAACGACCACACACCCAGCATGACGCGCTTGGCATGGCCCGGATACGACTTCTTCATGGTCACGATGGCCATGCGATACGAACAGCCTTCCGGCGGCAGGTAGAAGTCGGTGATTTCCGGGAATTGCTTTTGCAGGATCGGCACGAACACTTCGTTGAGTGCCACGCCGAGAATCGCCGGCTCATCCGGTGGACGGCCGGTGTAGGTGCTGTGGTAGATCGGCTTGATCCGGTGGGTGATGCGCTCGACGGTGAACACCGGGAAGCTGTCGACTTCGTTGTAGTAGCCGGTGTGGTCGCCGTAAGGGCCTTCGTCGGCCATCTCGCCAGGGTGGATCACGCCTTCGAGGATGATTTCAGCAGTGGCCGGCACTTGCAGGTCGTTGCCACGGCACTTCACCAGCTCGGTGCGGTTGCCGCGCAGCAGACCGGCGAAGGCGTATTCGGACAGGCTGTCCGGCACCGGGGTCACGGCGCCGAGGATGGTGGCCGGGTCGGCGCCCAGGGCCACGGAGACCGGGAACGGCTGGCCAGGGTGTTTTTCGCACCACTCACGGAAGTCCAGCGCGCCGCCACGGTGGCTCAGCCAACGCATGATCACCTTGTTGCGGCCGATCACTTGCTGACGGTAGATGCCGAGGTTCTGACGGTCCTTGTTCGGGCCTTTGGTGACAGTCAGGCCCCAGGTGATCAGCGGGCCGACGTCGCCAGGCCAGCAGGTTTGCACCGGGAGCATGGCCAGGTCGACGTCATCGCCCTCAATGACCACTTCCTGGCACACCGCGTCCTTGACCACCTTGGGCGCCATGGCAATGATCTTGCGGAAGATCGGCAACTTCGACCAGGCGTCCTTCAAGCCCTTGGGCGGCTCGGGCTCCTTGAGGAAGGCCAGCAGCTTGCCGATCTCGCGCAGTTCGCTGACCGACTCGGCGCCCATGCCGAACGCCACGCGGTCGGGCGTGCCGAACAGGTTGCCGAGCACCGGAATATCAAAGCCGGTCGGGTTTTCGAACAGCAGCGCCGGGCCCTTGTTACGCAGGGTGCGGTCGCAAATCTCAGTCATTTCCAGCACCGGGGACACCGGCACCTGGATACGTTTCAACTCTCCGCGCTGCTCAAGTTGCTGCACGAAATCCCGAAGATCCTTGAATTTCATTAACCATGCCACCCGTAAAATAGGCGTACATCCTACCTGCTCTGAGGCTGGCTGGCAGCCTATCGCGGTGCTTTTGGGTGCCAACGGTGCTTAAAAAGCAGGCGAAAAAAAATGGCGCCCCTGAGGGCGCCATTTTTTCGGACCTGAAACGTCGTATTACTTACGCTTCATCGACAGGAAGAACTCGTCGTTGGTCTTGGTGGTTTTCAGCTTGTCGATCAGGAACTCGATGGCTGCAACTTCATCCATCGGGTGCAGCAGCTTGCGCAGGATCCACATGCGCTGCAGTTCGTCGTCGGCTGTCAGCAACTCTTCGCGGCGGGTGCCGGAACGGTTGATGTTGATCGCCGGGAACACGCGCTTTTCTGCGATGCGACGGTCCAAAGGCAGTTCCATGTTGCCGGTACCCTTGAACTCTTCGTAGATCACTTCGTCCATCTTCGAACCGGTTTCAACCAGTGCGGTGGCGATGATGGTCAGCGAGCCGCCTTCTTCGATGTTCCGCGCAGCGCCGAAGAAACGCTTCGGTTTCTCCAGGGCGTGGGCATCGACACCACCGGTCAATACCTTGCCGGAGCTCGGGATCACGGTGTTGTAGGCACGGGCCAGACGGGTGATGGAATCGAGCAGGATCACTACGTCCTTCTTGTGTTCGACCAGGCGCTTGGCCTTCTCGATCACCATTTCGGCAACCTGCACGTGGCGGGTTGGCGGCTCATCGAACGTCGAGGCAACCACTTCGCCGCGCACGGTGCGCTGCATTTCGGTTACTTCTTCCGGACGCTCATCGATCAGCAATACGATCAGGTGAACTTCAGGGTTGTTACGGGCGATGTTCGCTGCAATGTTCTGCAGCATGATCGTTTTACCGGCTTTCGGCGGTGCGACGATCAGGCCACGCTGGCCTTTGCCGATCGGGGCGCACAGGTCGATTACACGACCGGTCAAGTCTTCGGTGGAACCGTTACCGGCTTCCATCTTCATGCGCACGGTCGGGAACAGCGGGGTCAGGTTCTCGAAGAGAATCTTGTTTTTCGCGTTCTCTGGACGATCGAAGTTGATCGTATCGACCTTGAGCAGGGCGAAGTAACGCTCGCCTTCCTTCGGAGGGCGGATCTTGCCAACGATGGTGTCACCGGTGCGCAAGTTGAAGCGACGGATCTGGCTCGGCGAGACGTAGATATCGTCTGGGCCGGCGAGATAGGAGGCGTCTGCAGAGCGGAGGAAGCCGAAGCCGTCCTGGAGAATCTCCAGCACGCCATCACCGGAGATTTCCTCGCCGCTTTTCGCGTGCTTCTTGAGCAGGGAGAAAATCACGTCCTGCTTGCGCGAACGGGCCATATTTTCTATGCCCATTTCTTCGGCCAGTTGGAGCAGGTCGGTAATCGGCTTTTGCTTGAGTTCAGTCAGATTCATATAGGAATGACGTAATCATTTATGGAGGGGGGGAAATTAAGCTTTTGGCTTAATGAGGCCGCGCCGCAGAGAAGGCGACAGGATCGCGTACTAATCGAAAAGGAATGCGTCGGCGACGGCTTGCAGGGGGCAGTGGAGAAACCAGTGCGGGGCCGAATGTACCACCTGAATTTCGGAGCGTCTAGCCCTGTTTAACGAAAAAGCCCCGCGATTTGCGGGGCCTTTTTGACGACGCTTAGATGTTGGCGTCGAGGAAAGCTTGCAGCTGGGACTTCGACAGCGCACCCACTTTAGTGGCTTCGACGTTGCCGTTCTTGAACAGCATCAGCGTAGGAATACCGCGCACGCCGTGCTTGGCCGGGGTTTCCTGGTTATCGTCGATGTTCAGCTTGGCAATGGTCAGCTTGCCTTCGTAAGTGGTTGCAATGTCGTCCAGGACCGGAGCGATCATTTTGCAAGGGCCGCACCATTCAGCCCAGTAGTCAACCAGCACCGGGCCGTCAGCCTTGAGGACTTCGGCTTCAAAGGTCTCGTCGGTGACGTGCTTGATAAGATCGCTGCTCATGGATGTCTCCGGATTGTAAGCAAAAAAAACGTTGCCCATCATAGCCGCCCTTCCCCCGTTCAGGAAGCCGCCTCTGATTGAGTCTTGCTATGGCGGTGCATGAGTTTGGGTATGGCCCGACTCACGGCGTGACAGGCGTCACGAAGGCAATGCCCGTACGCAACGCCGCGTTCCGTACGTGCTCCTGCATGGTTTTCTGTGCCGCCGCACTGGCGCGGCGGGCCAGTGCGCGCAGTATCTTGCGATGTTCCTGCCAGGTTTCCATGGCCCGCTCTGGCCGGATGAACGGTAGTTTCTGGCTCTCCAGGAACACCTCGGCGCTGGCACTCAGGATACTCACCATTGCCTGGTTGCCGCTGGCCAGCAGGATGCGCTGGTGAAATTCGAAGTCCAATCGCGCCGCCGCTTCGAAGTCGCCGGCCTTGAGCACCTTGCGCATCGCCTCGACGTTATCCTCAAGACTGTCCAATTCATCAATGGTCAGCGTCACCGCCGCCAGCCCCGCCGCAAAGCCCTCCAGGGCATAGCGCAGCTGGAAGATATCCAGCGGCGTGGCCTGAGCCGCGAACGGCCAGGCAAATCCCGGCGCCTCTTCAGCCGCCTGCACGAATACACCTTTGCCCGGCTGCACGCTGACCAAGCCCAAAGCACTCAAGGACGACAATGCCTCGCGCAACGACGCCCGACTCACGCCCAGCTGCACCGCCAGGTCGCGCTGGGACGGCAATACGTCGCCCGGCACAAAACCCTGTTCCTTGATCAGTTTGCGGATGGCCTGCAGGGCCGCTTCCGGTACGGCTTGGGCGATGGAATTCATAAAAAACTCAAGGTTCCAGACAACTGAGTGGCTAGTTGTAAAGCTAATCGCGGCCGGCGGCAAGCCACGCCCCAAAGGGGCTCGCGGGGTTTTATCGGCGCTCGAAAAGAGTGCGAAAAACTCACTCACTGTTCAGACCAGTAAGACCACAGCACCTCAACAAATCCCAGCGCTGCACGCCATTCCCAGCGTGCTGGCATGGGCTGTGCACTGAGCAAATTCAGAAAATTCCTTCGCCCTTCTCGGAGAGTTGCCATGACCAAGCGCTACAGCGCCCTGCTCACTGCCCTGTTTGCCAGCCTGATGCTCATCCAGGCACCCGCCCAGGCCAACGGTCTGGACGATATTGTCGCCCGTGGCACCCTCAAGGTCGCCGTGCCCCAGGACTTCCCGCCATTCGGCTCGGTCGGCCCGGACATGAAGCCACGCGGCCTGGATATCGACACCGCCAAGCTGCTGGCCGACCAACTCAAGGTCAAACTGGAGCTGACCCCGGTCAACAGCACCAACCGCATCCCGTTCCTCACCACCGGCAAGGTCGACCTGGTGATCTCAAGCCTGGGCAAGAACCCTGAGCGGGAAAAGGTCATCGACTTCTCCAAGGCTTACGCGCCGTTCTACCTGGCGGTTTTCGGCCCACCGGATGCCGCCATCAGCAGCCTCGACGACCTCAAGGGCAAGACCATCAGCGTGACCCGTGGCGCCATCGAAGACATCGAGCTGACCGCCGTAGCGCCCAAGGAAGCCACCATCAAGCGCTTCGAAGACAACAACTCGACCATCGCCGCCTACCTGGCCGGCCAAGTTGACCTGATCGCCAGCGGCAACGTGGTGATGGTCGCGATCAGCGAACGCAACCCAAAACGCGTGCCGGCGCTGAAGGTAAAACTCAAGGACTCGCCGGTGTACGTCGGCGTGAACAAAAACGAGCCGGCGCTGCTGGAGAAGGTCAACCAGATCCTGGTCGCGGGCAAGGCTGACGGCAGCCTGCAAAAGAACGCGATGCAGTGGCTCAAAGAGCCGCTGCCTGCTGATCTCTGATACGACGGAGCTGACTTCATGGCGTATCAATTTGACTTTGTACCCGTGCTGGCCAATACCGACCTGCTGCTGCGCGGCGCGCTGTTCACCCTTGAGCTGACGGCCATCGGCGCGATCCTCGGCGTGGCCCTGGGTACCGTCGGCGCGGTGGTGCGGGCATGGAAGATCCAGCCGTTTGCCTGGTTCTTCGGCGTCTATGTCGAGTTGATCCGCAACACGCCGTTCCTGGTGCAACTGTTCTTCATCTTCTTCGGCCTGCCGTCCCTGGGGCTGAAGATTACCGAATGGCAGGCGGCCGTATTGGCGATGGTAATCAACCTGGGGGCCTACTCCACGGAGATTATCCGCGCCGGCATCCAGGCCATTCCCCGTGGGCAACTGGAAGCTGCAGCAGCGTTGGCGATGACGCGCTTCGAGGCGTTCCGCCACGTGGTGCTGCTACCGGCGCTGGGCAAGGTGTGGCCGGCCCTGAGCAGCCAGATCATCATCGTGATGCTCGGCTCAGCGGTGTGCTCGCAAATCGCCACCGAAGAGCTGAGCTTCGCCGCCAACTTTATCCAATCGCGCAATTTCCGCGCATTTGAAACCTATGCCCTGACCACCCTGGTGTACCTGTGCATGGCGCTGATGATTCGCCAGTTGCTCAATTGGATCGGCCGCCGCTTTGTGATGAGGAACAGCCGATGAGTGATTTTTCCTTCTGGGACATCGTGCGCAATCTGCTGACCGGCTTGCAGTGGACACTGTTGCTGTCGCTGGTGGCGTTTATCGGCGGCGGCCTGATCGGCTTGCTGGTGATGACCATGCGCATCAGCAACAAGGCGTTCGCGCGCAATGTTGCGCGCACCTATATCGAACTGTTCCAGGGCACGCCGCTGCTGATGCAACTGTTCCTGGTGTTCTTCGGCATCGCCTTGCTGGGAATTGATATTTCGCCCTGGCTGGCGGCAGCGATTGCCCTCACTTTATTTACCAGCGCCTACCTCGCCGAAATCTGGCGCGGCTGCGTCGACTCCATAGCCCACGGGCAGTGGGAAGCCTCGGCCAGCCTGGCGCTTAATCCGCTGGAGCAACTGCGCTATGTGATCCTGCCCCAGGCGCTGCGCATTGCCGTCGCGCCAACGGTGGGGTTCTCGGTGCAGGTGGTCAAAGGCACCGCAGTCACCTCGATCATCGGCTTCACCGAATTGACCAAGACCGGCGGCATGCTCGCCAACGCTACCTTCGAGCCCTTCATGGTCTACGGCCTGGTAGCCCTCGGTTACTTCCTGCTCTGCTACCCCTTGTCCCTCAGTGCGCGCTATCTGGAAAGGAGACTGCATGCCTCTGCTTAGAATTTCCGCCCTGCATAAGTATTACGGCGATCACCACGTCCTCAAAGGCATCGACCTGACCGTTGAAGAAGGCCAGGTGGTAGCGATCATCGGCCGCAGTGGCTCGGGCAAGTCCACCTTGCTGCGCACCCTCAACGGCCTGGAATCGATCAACGACGGCGTGATCGAAGTCGACGGCGAATACCTCGACGCCGCCCGCGCCGACCTGCGCAGCCTGCGGCAGAAAGTCGGTATGGTATTCCAGCAGTTCAACCTGTTCCCGCACCTTACGGTGGGCGAAAACGTGATGCTCGCCCCACAAGTGGTGCAGAAAGTGCCCAAGGCCAAGGCCGCGCAACTGGCAAGACAAATGCTTGAGCGCGTGGGACTGGGCGAGAAGTTCGACGCCTTTCCTGATCGCCTGTCCGGCGGCCAGCAACAGCGCGTCGCCATTGCCCGCGCCCTGGCCATGTCACCCAAAGTGCTGCTGTGCGACGAGATCACCTCGGCCCTGGACCCGGAGCTGGTCAATGAGGTACTCAGCGTCGTCCGTCAGTTGGCCAAGGACGGCATGACCTTGATCATGGTGACCCACGAGATGCGTTTCGCCCGAGAGGTTGGCGACAAGCTGGTGTTCATGCACCAGGGCAAGGTGCATGAAGTTGGCGACCCCAGAATACTGTTCGCCAACCCGCAAACCCCAGAGCTCGCCAACTTCATCGGTTCAGTGGAGCAGCCGGGCTGACCAGTTCGAAATGACCCTGCCCTTCCAGCAAGGTCTGGCTGCGCACCTGCAAAACGTCGGAGGGCAGCTCGGTGTCGATGTCGACCTGGGCGGTCAGTCGCTTTCCGGCCACCGGTGCCACAAGGACCTGGCCCGGCAATAACTGCCCGTTGACAGCTTCACCGGGCAGATGTGCCACCCCCCACGTGACGGGCTGCCCATCCACCTGGGCATGCTTGAGGGTCAGACGAAAGCGCCCCTCACGACCAAAGCGAAAACCTTGCCCATCGGCCGCCCCGACAAACCGCAATGCCATTGCCGAAGGCTCTGCACAGAGTACGCTCAGGTGCACCGTGCGCGTTCCCAGCGGGAAGGATGCGCTTGGGGCCAGTGTCTCCTTGCGAATAACGCCATAGTCGATACGGGGCTGACTGACGGACACCCGGCAATTTTCAGCCCGTACACCCTGGACCATCAACAACGTGCACATCAGTGCAAAGCCCATACCTTTGCGATCAGCGGCCATGGCACACCGCCGATGCTGTCTCGTAGAAAGTGTCATTGTCACGCGGGGTCTCGGTGGCGAGATTCAGCAGGCAGGTAGAAGAGTCCGGCAATGAAACCCGCAGGCTTTGCTCGTTATTGGCGTCGTTCAGGAAAATCATACCCTCGCCCACCACGCTGGTCAGGAAGCGATTGTTGTTGTCGAACACCGAAGCGCCCTGAGGCAGCGGCCGACCCTGTTGATCAACGGCGGAGAGCAACATGCGGCGCACTGTCACCACATCAAACGCCACGCTGTTGACCGACCCTCGGCCCGCGGCGAGCACCTGGGTGCCGTTCTTCAGGTCAACACGCTTGGGCAGGGACTGGGTTTGCACTTCGATGCGACTATTGGTGTAGGCCGGCAAGCCGGGGATCACGGCTTGCCCACTGAAGTCGGTCCATACCGGTCCGTGCGGGGTGTCGATTTTCGCGGCGCTGAGCTTGCCCACCGATGCGATGCCAAACGTGTCCTGCACGGCATACGGCGAGAACGTCAACCCACCTTCGTGAGCCACCATGCCGCCTTGCAACTGCCCGGTATAGCTTGTACCCAGCGGGTCCCGATTGACCCCCAGGCCGACGCGGGTGTATCGCGGCATCAGGTCCACCTGACCCCGAACCGATTGCTCCCTGGCACTGAGGTCACGTTCGATACCCACGTCGTAATTCACATACTCATTGACCCGTTCACTGAGCGCGACGCCTGCACGGGCCTGCTTTCCACGATGACTGGTATAGCTGTTCAGGCGACGATCACTGCCCAAGGGCACGCTGACCTGCAAACGCACGGACAGGTCATCGTCCTGGGCGGTGTCGCGCCGCCGGCCTCCACTCGCAGCATCACGGCGTACCTGGCTACCGCCCACTTGCGAGTCGGCGATCAACGCGACATCGGCGTGGCGAAACGACTTGTTCCATGAAGCGAACACATGGTCTGTAGCGTGCCCGTCAACCTGCGCGCTGCGGGTGTAGCCCAGGGAAAATGCCCCCAGCGTGTTATCGACCCAGCTCAGGCCTGCCGTGTACTGATGACTGAAGCGCGACCCCAGTTCGTCGGCGTTACTCGGGCGACCCGCTTCCAGCACCTCGCGATACCCACGGGTCTGGGTGGTTGCGCTGAGACTGAGGTCGAGATTGCCGTACACCGGGCTGCTCACCGACACACTGCTGCGAGACCCGGATACCGCGTTGCGACTGTCCCGGGACACGTTATGACGTGCGCCCACGGAAACCCGCTGGAAAAACACGCTGCTGAGGGTGCCGCCTGCCGACCAGTATTCGTCGGTATTCAACAGGCCAACGCCGGCCGAGGAGTCGCGGCCCAGGCCCCACGTGCCGCTGGCCATGGCGACTACCGGCGACGGGGCCTGCTCTTGCTCGTTTTCACGCACCTTGCCAAGGGAGAAGTAAAAGCCCGGTGCCGCTGGCGCAGCTCCTGCGAAAGAGGCGGCAGGCACCACGAAACTGCGTCTGGCGCCCCGTACATCGATGACGCTGACCTCCAGGTCGCTGGTGCCATTGAGCAAGGGCAGGCCCGTCAGCCTGAAAGGGCCTTCAGGCACCAGCGTGCTGTGAATCAGCACGCCTGCCTGGCGTACTTCAATGCGTGATTGGCTTTGGGCCAACCCTTCTACCACGGCATTGTTGCTGCCCGCCGGCGCCCGCGACTGGCCATCGGGGGAAAACTGCACACCGGACAATTGAATCCCACTGAACAACGGGTTGTTACTGGCGAGTTGGCCTACCTGGAAAGTCGACTGCAACGCAGCGAGGTCTCGCTGGGCATAGGCATACAGGTGCTCGGTATGGGCCATACCATTGTCAGATACATAGAATTGACGACTGCGAACAATCCAGTCACCCACGTTGAAGCCCGCCTCGGTATGGGCCGAGACGAACCGGCTGGGCCCACTGCGCGAATGGCTGTCGAAACCCTGCACGTCATAGTTGAACAACGCCGCCGTACCGCCTCGGGCAAATTGTCCGGCCTCCCATTGCGGCGCACGCAGTGATCCGGTCGGTACCACCAGCGCCACCTCGTCGCTGCCGGGGCGCAGTCGCACCATCGTCGTCGGGAAAGCGCCGAGGAAGTCATGGCAGGCCTGGTCCGCATCAGTCCCCTTGCCAAGCATGCCGCTGGGCGTTACCAACCCGGCTTTCTCCAGCAGCCCAGGGGTAAAACACAGCTGCCCGTTTGAATCGAACCGTGCATCCACCAAGCCCAGGGGGTTCCCGTTAACCCGCAGCCCCACCACCTGAACACCCTCGCGAAAACGCGCCGCACTACGGAAGTAGTCAGACACTTTCGGATCAATGCCATGGGTGGTGAGCGCCGCCAGATCGAACCCCTCGCCCAGCTCCAGCGCGGGAGCAAGGCCAGGCAAACTCCATAACGTCGCAAATCCCATAAGCAGCGTGGGTCGGCGGGGCCACAACGACGTCATACGTTTGTTACTCGACAGGTTTGTCATGGAACGATCAATCCCCATTGGCATTGATCGGGGCGCGGTAGTTGTCCGCCGCAAACCCGTAGACCGTGGCCGGCTGGATATTGACGGCAGTCACACCCGCCAACGGCCCATCAACGCTCAACGCCAGCGCTTCCCCCGGCAATAGATAGGTGCGCGGCAGCGTTGCAACGATTTGTTGAGGCAGCAACTGCACCTCCGGCGCCAGGCGCACCACGTAAGCGCTGTCGTTATGCACCGTTAGGCGCTCCCCCACCTGCTTCCACTTCAGCAGCTCCCAAGGGGTGTGATGCAGAGGTAAACCTCGTGGGTGCAGGATCAGCGGCAAGTTCTGTCGCAGGGTGATGCCGATGGTCGTACCGCCAGGGGCTTTAGCCTGGGGAATGCCCTCGAAGGAAACGCGTTTCAACCGCTGGGTCTTCAAGGGCTCTTTCAACGTGCTGATGAAACGCACCAACTGGGTTTCACCTGCCTCTACGCGCGTAATGGGCGGCGTCACAATCAGCAGCGGCTCCACGTCCTCGGGCACGTTCTCGACGACAGAATGAAGCAGCGCCGGTGCCGCATCGGTATTCTTGATGTTTATGGTGGCTTCGCCCTGCTCTTCATAGAGCACAACCAGGGTAGTTTCCGGCAACATGCCGTCCGCCATTGCAAAACTTGCGAAATACAAACACACACTTGCACACAGCAACCGCACATTACTTATTGCTGAAAAACTAAGCACTCAGTACTCCCCGCAACATTTAAGTTGACGATTGACGCCCACATAAAAACAGCCGACAAGAAACATAGGGTTTCAGGCCGGCTGTAGTTCAGTCGCTTAGATGTAATTCAACTCAAGCGTTGCACGCCCATCAAGGGTAATGTCACGGCTCAGGTCCAGATCCTGACCTTTGTTGATCACCGCCCTCACAGCAATAGTTCCGGTCAACTGAGTGATCATGGCGGGAACCGCGGTTGTACTGCTGCGCCACGAATGTTGACTAGGCGACTGGGCAACTTTGCCGTCGCTGTTCTGCCACGCGCCGGTGCTCACACGTACGATGGGACTGAGCACTGTGGACGACGACCGGAGGTCCTTGAGGGTAACCGCAAAGCCGCCGGTCCTGCGGCCAGAGGCGCTCCCCAAGCCGTAGTTATGAGCCTCGGTATAACCTGCCCCCAGTGCATTGAGGATGCCTGGCACTTTGCTGCCAGCCTGCAGGTCGACAAACTTCAGCCCGAACTGAGCAGCCGTGGTGCCACAGTTGATACTCAGGGGAGTGGTCATTTCCGCGAGCGGGTTGAACGCCGTCGGAAGCAGTTTGCCCGAGGGGATGGTGCCGTAGTTGATAATGCCGCCACCGGTCATGCTGAGGTTGCAGGCGGCAGGTTTGATCGTACCCCTGACGATCAGTTCTGCACTGGTGGATGCCTGAGCGTTAAAGGCCGCAGCCAGATAAGCAATACCAAGAGTCAATCCAACAATTTTCTTCATATTCGACCTGTCACTGAAAGTTTTCAGGCGTATTTATTTTTGCCTTGAATTCAAACCATAAATAAATAACACCACGGCAAAATTGCCGAGTGACAGTCTGTCTCTTTGGCACTTACCTAAAGAATAAGACAACCCTTTAATTGGTGTCGGAGCGATAAAAATAAACTGTCGTCCGTGCCTGCCCCATCAGTAGGCTTGAGCAAAATAATGAATAGAACTCTGACTCACAGGCTGTAGGCCAAATCAAAGCTAAGCGTAAAAGGCCCCTAAGTTAAAATCCCCTACAGTGGCTCGCGCACTTGCGAGCAGCAGCTTAAGACGACAGCCTACACTTCCTACAAACAACACCTACAGACGTCGCCGGCGACATTCCCGAAGCACAACGCGTTGGCGTCAGCGGTCGATCGTGGCACGATGGTCAGGTTATCGACCGAGACCCCCAAACCATGCCGCAATCCCAAGCCAAGAATCTGTCCCTGATCGCCGCCATCGACCTGGGCTCGAACAGCTTTCACATGGTCGTGGCCAAGGCCCAGAACGGCGAAATCCGCATCCTTGAGCGGCTCGGAGAGAAAGTGCAACTGGCTGCCGGGATCGACGACGCGCGCCAGCTCAATGAAGAATCCATGCAACGCGGGCTCGATTGCCTCAAGCGTTTTGCCCAACTGATCAACGGCATGCCCCTGGGCGCGGTGCGGATCGTCGGCACCAACGCCCTGCGCGAAGCGCGCAACCGTGGCGAATTCATCCGCCGCGCCGAGGAAATCCTCGGGCACCCGGTAGAAGTCATCTCCGGTCGTGAAGAGGCGCGCCTGATCTACCTCGGCGTGTCCCACACCCTGGCCGACACCCCCGGCAAGCGCCTGGTGGCGGACATCGGCGGCGGCAGCACCGAGTTCATCATCGGCCAGCGTTTCGAACCACTGCTGCGCGAAAGCCTGCAGATGGGTTGCGTCAGCTATACCCAGCGCTATTTCAAGGACGGCAAGATCACCCCGGCGCGCTACGCCCAGGCCTACACCGCAGCGCGGCTGGAGATCATGAGCATCGAGCACGCCCTGCACCGCCTGACCTGGGATGAAGCCATCGGCTCATCCGGCACCATCCGGGCCATCGGCCTGGCCCTCAAGGCCGGTGGCCATGGCACGGGCGAGGTCAACGCCGAAGGCCTGGCCTGGCTCAAGCGCAAGCTGTTCAAACTCGGGGATGCGGAGAAAATCGACTTCGACGGCATCAAGCCCGACCGCCGCACCATTTTCCCGGCCGGCCTGGCGATTCTCGAAGCCATCTTCGACGCCCTTGAACTGCAACGCATGGACCACTGCGACGGTGCCCTGCGTGAAGGCGTGCTCTACGACCTGCTGGGCCGCCATCACCACGAAGACGTGCGTGAACGCACCCTCAGCTCGCTGATGGAGCGCTATCACGTTGACCTGGAACAAGCGGCACGTGTAGAGCGCAAAGCCCTGCATGCCTTCGACCAAGTGGCCGAGGATTGGGACCTGGAAGACGGTGTATGGCGTGAGCTGCTGGGCTGGGCCGCCAAGGTGCATGAAGTGGGCCTGGATATCGCCCACTACCATTACCACAAGCACGGCGCCTACCTGATCGAGCACTCCGACCTGGCCGGTTTTTCCCGGGAAGACCAGCAGATGCTTGCGCTGCTGGTACGCGGCCATCGCCGAAACATCCCCAAGGATAAATTCGCCGAGTTCGGTGATGAAGGCATCAAGCTGATCCGCCTGTGCGTGCTGCTGCGCTTCGCGATCCTGTTCCACCACATCCGTGGCACCCAGGAAATGCCCCAGGTCAAACTGCGTGCCGATGGCGACAGCCTGGAAGTGATGTTCCCCAAAGGCTGGCTGGATGAAAACCAGCTGACCCAGGCGGACTTTGCCCAGGAAGCGGAGTGGCTGACGCGGGTGGGGTTCAGCCTGAACCTGCGCTGACTCGATCCAAAGAACACCGCAAAAACAAATGTGGGAGGGGGCAAGTCGAATCGTCGCACCGCCCCTCCCACATTTTCAGACCTTATTGCGTGTCAGTTCACCGCAAGAATCGGGCTGCCCAACTTCTCCAGCAACGTCGCCTGCGCGCTGCGCGGGTTCTGGTTGCCGGTTGGCGTGTTGCGCACGTAACGCCCGTCCGACTGCAGGCTCCAGCTGTGGGTATTGTCGGTCAGGTAGCTTTCCAGCTCCTTCTTCACTCGCATGATTAGCTTCTTGCCTTCCACCGGGAAGCAGGTCTCAACACGCTTGTCGAGGTTGCGCTCCATCCAGTCGGCACTGGAGAGGAACATCTGCTCTTCGCCGCCGTTGAGGAAGTAGAAGACCCTCGTGTGCTCCAGGAAGCGGCCGATGATCGAGCGCACATGGATGTTGTGCGACACCCCGACAATACCCGGACGCAGGCAGCACATGCCACGCACCACCAGGTCGATGCGCACGCCGGACTGGCTGGCCTTGTACAGCGCGCGGATGATCTTCGGATCGGTCAGCGAGTTGAACTTGGCAATGATGTGCGCCGGTTTGCCATCGAGGGCGAACTGGGTCTCGCGGGCAATCATGTCGAGCATGCCCTTCTTGAGGGTGAACGGCGCGTGCAGCAGCTTCTTCATGCGCAATGTCTTGCCCATGCCGATCAACTGGCTGAACAACTTGCCGACGTCTTCACACAAGGCGTCGTCGGAGGTCAGCAGGCTGTAGTCGGTGTAGAGCTTGGCGTTGCCGGCGTGGTAGTTGCCGGTGCCCAAGTGGGCGTAACGCACAATTTCGCCGGCTTCGCGGCGCAGGATCAGCATCATCTTGGCGTGGGTCTTGAAGCCCACTACGCCGTAGATCACCACCGCGCCGGCCGCTTGCAGACGGCTGGCCAGTTGCAGGTTGGATTCTTCGTCAAACCGCGCACGCAATTCGATCACCGCCGTGACTTCCTTGCCGTTACGCGCGGCGTCCACCAGCGCATCGACGATTTCCGAGTTGGCACCCGAGCGATACAGGGTCTGGCGTACGGCCAGGACGTGTGGGTCCTTGGCGGCCTGGCGCAGCAGGTCGACCACCGGGGTGAAGGACTCGAACGGGTGCAGCAGCAGGATGTCCTGCTTGCTCACGACGCTGAAGATGTTCTCGCTGTTTTGCAGCAGTTTCGGAATCTGCGGAGTGAACGGCGTGTATTGCAGCTCCGGATGGCTGTCCAGGCCAGTGATGCTGAACAGGCGCGTCAGGTTCACCGGGCCGTTGACCTGGTACAACTCGGTCTCGCTGAGGTTGAACTGCTTGAGCAGGTAGTCCGACAGGTGTTTGGGGCAGGTGTCGGCCACTTCCAGGCGCACTGCATCGCCGTAGCGCCGCGAGAACAGCTCACCGCGCAGGGCACGGGCCAAGTCTTCGACGTCTTCGGAGTCCAGCGCCAGGTCGGCGTTACGGGTCAGGCGGAACTGGTAGCAGCCCTTGACCTTCATGCCTTGGAACAGGTCATCGGCGTGGGCGTGGATCATCGACGAGAGGAATACATAGTTGTCGCCAGCGCCCCCCACCTCTTCCGGTACCTTGATGATCCGTGGCAACAGGCGCGGGGCCGGGATGATCGCCAGGCCGGAATCGCGACCGAAGGCGTCGATACCTTCCAGCTCGACGATAAAGTTGAGGCTTTTGTTCACCAGCAACGGGAACGGGTGCGTCGGGTCGAGGCCGATAGGAGTGATGATCGGCGCGATCTCGTCGCGGAAATAGCGGCGCACCCACGTCTTGATCTTGGTGGTCCAGTGACGGCGGCGGATGAAGCGAACCTGATGTTTTTCCAGCTCCGGCAGCAAAATATCGTTGAGGATCGCGTATTGGCGGTCCACATGGCCGTGCACCAGCTCGCTGATGCGCGCCAGTGCCTGGTGCGGTTGCAGTCCGTCGGCACCGGCTTGTTCACGGGCGAAAGTGATCTGCTTTTTGAGGCCGGCGACGCGGATCTCGAAGAACTCGTCCAGGTTGCTGGAGAAAATCAGCAGGAATTTCAGGCGCTCCAGCAACGGGTAGGACTCATCCAGCACCTGTTCCAGCACGCGGATGTTGAATTGCAGTTGCGACAGCTCGCGATGGATATACAGGCTGCTGTCATCCAGGTTGGTCACCAGGGGCACCGGCGCCGGCGCTGGCACTTCGGCCACCACGGCAGGCGGGGCCGGCTCCAGCTCGGGAGGTGTCTCGGTGACTTGTTCAACCACCGGGTGAGCGTCTTTTACTGCAACTTCGGAGAGTCCTTCGGTATTCATCGAATGTTCCTGTGAGGGCTATTGTTGCTCTCTAAGCAATTGGGCGGCGCGGGCGGCAAAGTAGGTCAGAATGCCATCAGCCCCCGCGCGTTTAAAGGCCGTCAGGGATTCCAGAATCACCCCTTCACTCAACCATCCGTTCTGTATTGCAGCCATGTGCATCGCGTATTCGCCGCTGACCTGATAGACAAAGGTCGGCACCTTGAATTCATCTTTGACCCGCCAAAGGATGTCCAGGTACGGCATCCCCGGCTTGACCATCACCATGTCGGCGCCTTCGGCCAGATCGGCCGCCACTTCGTGCAAGGCTTCATGGCTGTTGGCCGGGTCCATCTGGTACGAGGCCTTATTGGCCTTGCCCAGATTCAGCGCCGAGCCCACCGCATCGCGGAACGGGCCGTAGTAGGCGCTTGCGTACTTGGCCGAGTACGCCATGATTCGCACATTGACGTGGCCGGCCAGCTCCAGGGCTTCGCGAATCGCCTGGATACGTCCGTCCATCATGTCCGACGGTGCAACCACCTGGGCGCCTGCCGCAGCGTGGGACAAGGCCTGCTTGACCAACGCATCGACGGTGATGTCGTTCTGAACATAACCCTCTTCGTCCAGAATGCCATCCTGGCCGTGGGTGGTGAACGGGTCCAACGCCACGTCGGTGATCACGCCCAGCTCGGGGAAACGCTCGCGCAGGGCGCGGGTAGCGCGCTGGGCAATCCCGTCCGGGTTCCAGGCTTCGGCAGCGTCGAGGGACTTGAGTTCGGCCGGCGTGACCGGGAACAGCGCCAACGCCGGAATCCCCAATTCGACCCAACCCGCCGCCTCTTCAAGCAACAGGTCAATAGTCAGGCGCTCCACCCCCGGCATCGACGCCACCGCTTCCCGACGATTTTCGCCGTCGAGCACAAACACCGGCAGGATCAGATCATTCGTCGTCAGGACGTTTTCACGAACCAGACGGCGTGAAAAATCATCACGGCGATTGCGACGCAGACGAGTGGCGGGGAACAGGCGATTGGCAGGGGTAAAGCTCACGACAGACTCCTGAGCCCGGGTTTACGGGCGAGCGTTGCAGTTATAAGCGGCCATTATGACGAAGGTATGACAGTTGTGCTTATCGATGCGACCTGTAGTCGCATTCGTCGTTTATGTAGGAATTGTTCACTTCGTGACACATCTCGATACTTTCATGAATGTTCACGAAGGCGTAGGCTGCGCGTTCATTTCGCCAGCACCCAGACCATGCTTCAACAATTTCTGCATGACTTCGGCTACTTTGCCCTCTTCCTCGGGACCTTCTTTGAAGGCGAGACCATTCTGGTGCTCGCAGGCTTCCTGGCGTTCCGTGGCTACATGGATATCAACCTGGTGGTGGTCGTTGCCTTCTTTGGCAGCTACGCCGGCGACCAGCTCTGGTATTACATGGGGCGCAAGCACGGCCGCAAGCTGCTGGCACGCAAACCGCGCTGGCAATTGATGGGCGACAAGGCGCTGGAACATATCCGCAAACACCCGGATATCTGGGTGCTGAGCTTTCGCTTCGTCTATGGATTGCGCACAGTGATGCCGGTGGCGATTGGCCTGTCAGGCTACCCGCCACTGCGCTACCTGATCCTCAACGGGATTGGTGCTGCCATCTGGGCCGCGGCCTTGGGTGCGGCGGCTTACCACTTCGGCGCGGTGCTGGAAGGCATGCTCGGCAGCGTCAAAAAGTACGAATTGTGGGTCCTCGGCGCATTGTTGCTGCTGGGCTTTGCCCTGTGGCTGCGCCGCCGCTTCAAGAACGCCCGCATTGCCCGCCAGGCCTGTGCCGACGCCAAGGCCAGGCTCGCAGCCGAGCCGGCCTCGGTCGAAGCGCCTAAGACACCAGTCGAGTAAGCCGGCTTCTACAGCAGTAGAGGCCGATCACGCTGAGCAGGCTGTAACTCAACAGCCCCAGCCAGCCAAGGTGGCTGGCCGGCCACAGCCCGACCTGCGGCGCCAGCCACACCAGCGGCACATTCAGCGCCAGGCGCGCCAGCTCGGCCTTCAAGGCCCACGGGCGATTCTCCAGGGCCACGCCCAAAGTAAACAACCCCAGCGCCATCCCACTCCAGCCCAAGACCAACGCTGCCGTGGGCAAACCCTCGCCGACATTCATCAAATAGCTGCCAAACCCCACATATGCCGCAAACTGCAGGGCGATGTACACCTGTTGGCGCACGTCCAGCGGCACTTCGAATTTTCGGAACTGGCTCAAGTCGGGCTTGGCCAGGGGGTATTTGGCCTGCACGTCCGCCGGACGCCAGCCGGTGCGCATGAACCAGATGCGCAGCTTGTCCCACTTGCTCTCGGTACGCCGTGCATCGCTCCACAGCTGCGCATAGAACTGCAGGTTGGCCCACAGCGGGTTCCAACTGGCCAGGGGCGTGGTCACGCCGAAAACCACCGGTTCGTTGTCGTCTTCTTGCTGGAAGGTGCCGAACAGCCGGTCCCAAAAAATGAACACCCCGCCATAGTTGCGATCCATGTAGAGAGCGTTCTGTGCATGGTGGGCCCGATGATTGGACGGCGTGACGAAGCACCACTCGAACCAGCCGAGCTTGGGCACATGGCGGGTGTGCACCCAGAATTGATAGAGCAGGTTGAGGGACGCCACGCTGATGAACACTACCAGCGGCACGCCGAGCACGGCCAGAGGCAGGTAGAAGACCCAGCTCAACAGGAAACCCGTGCTGGTCTGGCGCAGGGCGGTGCTGAGGTTGTAGTCCTCGCTCTGGTGGTGCACCGAGTGCGCGGCCCACAGGATATTGCGCTCGTGGCCCATGCGATGCAGCCAGTAGTAGCAGAAGTCGTAGAGCACAAAGGCGAAGACCCAGGTCCAGACGCTCTGGGTCGGCAGCTCGATCACGGCCAGGTGCTTGAGGGCGAATGCGTAGGTCAACAGCCCTACGCCCTTGGTCAACAGCCCGGTAGTGGTGGACAGCACGCCGGTGCTGAGGCTGTTGATGGCGTCCGCCACCCGGTAGTTGCGCTGACCGCGCCAACGGTCGGCGAGCAGCTCCACTACGATCAAGGCAATGAAAAACGGTACCGCGTAAGGCACGAAGTCCATGGGCTAGTCCGGTCTATTTTTGTTACATCAAGATTAGGTGCAGAGGCGTGAGATCCCATTGGCAACAGGTTACAAATTAGTAGACATTTAACGCCAGGACTCCAGGAGAAATGCCCATGAGCAAAAAGATTGCAGTGATCCTTTCCGGCTGCGGCGTGTATGACGGCGCAGAGATCCAAGAAAGCGTGATCACCTTGCTGCGCCTGGACCAGCGCGGCGCTCAGGTCCAATGCTTTGCCCCCGACATGCCACAGTTGCACGTGATCAACCACCTCACCGGCGAAGAAATACCCGAGTCGCGCAATGTGCTGGTGGAATCGGCGCGCATTGCCCGAGGCGAGGTGAAAGACATCAAAGAGGCCAATGCCGAAGACTTCGATGCGCTGATCGTGCCCGGCGGGTTTGGCGCGGCCAAGAACCTGTCGGATTTTGCGGTGAAAGGCGCCGAGTGCAGCGTCAATCCACAGGTGTTGGCACTGGCCGAAGCCTTTGCCGAGGCCGGCAAGCCGGTGGGGCTGATCTGTATTTCACCGGCCCTGGCTGCCAAGATCTACGGCCCCGGAGTGACCTGCACCATTGGCAACTGTGCCGACACTGCCGCCGCACTGGACAAGATGGGCGCCATCCACAAGGAGTGCGCGGTTGAAGACATCGTCGAAGACAAGGCGCGCAAGCTGGTGAGCACGCCGGCTTACATGCTCGGCAAGAGCATCAGTGAAGTGGCCTCGGGCATCAACAAACTGGTGGATCGGGTGCTGGAGCTGACCCACGAAAACGACTGACCCGCTCACAAAGCACTCAATTGTGGTGAGCGGGCTTTCCCGCGCGAGGCAAGCTCGCTCACCATAGGAGTCAGGCCGGGCGCATCAACTTAGTGAGGATGCGGTCCAGGGCATTGGCGAACGCCTGCTTATCCTTCTCACTATGGGCCGGTGGCCCGCCGCCCATCTGGCCTTGCTCACGCAGATCGGTGAACAGGTTACGCACCGCCAGGCGCTCACTCATGTTCGCGGGGCTGAACTCCTTGCCCCGTGGGTCAAGCGCCGTGACGCCCTTCTTGACCAGGCGATCGGCCAACGGCACATCGCTGCAGATCACCAGTTCGCCGGGCACGGCGTGTTCCACCAGGTAATCATCCGCCGCGTCCGGGCCGCTGGGCACCACAATCAGCTTCACACAGGCAAAGCTCGGCTTGATCTGACTCTGCCCGGCCACCAGCACCACCTCGAACTGGCGCTTGAGGGCAAACTTGACCACCTGGTCCTTGGCCGCCCGAGGGCAGGCGTCGGCGTCGATCCATACCCGCATGATCAAGCCGCCACGCGGCGTTTTTCGGCCAAACGGCTGCGGCCATACAGCACCACAATCGCCAGGATCGCCAACGCCTGCGCGCTCAACGAATAGGCGTCGGCGTGGATGCCCAGCCAGTCGAAGTCAAAGAACGCCACCGGCCGCGTGCCGAAGATGCCGGCTTCCTGCAACGCCTTGACGCCATGCCCGGCGAAGACCACCGACAGTGCGCACAACAGCGCTGCGTTGATGCCGAAGAACAGCGCCAGCGGCAACCTTGCCGAACCGCGCAGGATCACCCAGGCCAGGCCCACCAGCAGCACCAGCGCCGTGGCACCGCCCGCCAGCACAGCGTTGTGCCCGGCCGGCCCGGCTTGCAGCCACAGGGTTTCGTAGAACAGGATCACTTCGAACAACTCGCGGTATACCGAGAAAAACGCCAGCACGGCGAAACCGAAACGCCCACCACCGCCCACCAGGCTGCTCTTGATGTAGTCCTGCCACGCCGCTGCATGGCGGCGGTCGTGCATCCACACGCCCAGCCACAGCACCATGACACTGGCGAACAGGGCCGTGCAGCCTTCAAGCAATTCGCGCTGGGCGCCGCTCACATCAATCACGTACGCCGCCAAGGCCCAGGTGGCCAAGCCCGCCAGCAGCGCCAGGCCCCAGCCGACGTTAACGCTGCGCACCGCCGATTGCTGGCCGGTGTTACGCAGGAAGGCGAGGATCGCCGCCAGCACCAGAATCGCTTCCAGGCCTTCGCGCAGCAGAATCAGCAGACCCGAGATGTAGCTCAACGACCAACTCAAGCCGTCGCTGCCCAACAACCCGGCGGATTCGGTGAGTTTGCCTTTGGCGACGTCCAGGCGCTGCTGCACCTGCTCAAGCGGCAAGCCGTCCTGCAGCGACTGCCGATAGGCCATCAGGGCCTTCTCGGTGTCCTTGCGCACGTTGGCGTCGACGTTGTCCAGGGAGCTTTCCACCAGCTCGAAGCCTTCCAGATAAGCCGCTACGGACAGGTCGTAGGCTTGTTCGTGGTCGCCATTACGGAATGCGGCGAGGCTCTTGTCCAACGTCGTCGCGGTGTAGTCGAGCAACTGCGCCGGGCCACGCTTGACCTGCGGCGGCTGCGCCCGCTGGGCGCGGAAGGTGGCGGCAGCGGCCGGGCCGTTGGCGGCCAACACTTCGTTGGGGGTTTGGCGTGCCAGATCGGCGAGGTTGAAGGGCTGCTCACTTTTTGCCGCCGTGGGGTCAGCGGTGAAGCCGGCGATGTAAGTGGCCAGGTCCCAGCGCTGACGGTCGTCCAACTGGTCGGCGAAGGACGGCATATCGGTGCCTTCGACGCCCAGGCCCAGGGTGTTGTAAATCGCGTAGAGGCTCAGGCGATCCAGCCGCGTGGCATCCCTCAGGTTGGCAGGCGGCGGCGTCATGCCCACGCTCGCCGGGCCATCACCCGCGCCGGCCGTGCCGTGGCATACCGAGCAATGCTGGGCATAGAGCGGTGCGCCGCGTGTCGGGTCCGGCGTGATGACCGGGGCCTGGCTGACTTCATACGCCACAGCCAGCTTCGCGCCCAACTGACGGGCCTGACGAGCGACAATCGCGCCGTCCTCGTGCGCTTTGACGGCTGACAGTAACTCATCAACACCCTTGACCAACTCGGCGCGCTCAGGCTTTTGCGGCAAGTCCGCCACCAGCCCCTGCAACACCCCGAGAAACTCCACCTGCTCGCGGTATTCCGAATCATCCACCACCTTGCCCGCCTCCACCGTCGGCGGGTAGTCAGCGCCAATGTAGTCCAGTAAATGCAGGGCTTGTGGCGCGCCTTCGGCAGTCGCGGCCAACAGGTTAAAGCTGCACGACATCAACGCCGGCAACAACAGCCAGGCGAGAAAACGGAAGGGGGCAGTCATGAATGAATCTCAAAGGGAAATACGAAGTAACACATTGTTAGGGCTTCAGGGGTTTGACTCAAGCCGTAAGTGATCTGGCGTGGTTAAGCACGACGACTTTAACGCGAAGTGGTGGCATTTTTGTGGGTGGCATCACGGCAAAAAGCCATTGTTTTGCCAGTAACGGCGCCTATAATGCCGCGCCCTGTTAGTGCGAAAGGGAATTTCATTCCTCGCTTTTATGAGGAATTACCACACCGGCTGACTACTTTCAGGGAAGAAGTTGCATGGCACTTCGCGCCTTACCTCCGCTCGCGCTCGTGGCGGTCACCTTGCTCTCCGGCTGTTCGATGTTCCGCAGCTACGACTCCGAGCTGCAAGCCACCAACCAGCAACTGGCCAGTGGCAATGTCGACAGCGCCTTGACCCTGCTGGAAAAGAACAACACTGGCGAAGACAAGGACCTTCTGTATTACTTCGAGAAAGGCGAGTTGCTGCGAGCCAAGGGCGACCTGACCGGTAGCCAGACCGCCTGGCGCAGGGCCGACCTGCAAGTCTACACGTGGGAAGAGTCGGTCAAGTTCGACAGCGCACGGTACCTTTCCCAGTTCGGCAGCTTGCTGGCCAACGACAAAGTGCGTCGCTACGAAGGCTACGATTACGAAAAAGTCATGCTGACCACCCAGATGGCCCTGAACCTGCTGGCCCTGAATGACTTCGACGGTGCGCGCACCGAAATCAAGAAAACCCACGAACGCGAAGCCGTGATCGCCGACCTGCGCGACAAGCAATACCTCAAGCGCGAGGATGATGCCGAGCGCGAAGGTGTGACCACCCAGATGAAAGACCTGAGCGGTTACCCGGTGGAAGCCCTCAACGCGCCGGAAGTGGTCGGCCTGAAAAACAGCTACCAGAGCGCCTTCAGCCATTACCTGGCCGGTTTCGTCTACGAAGCCCTGGGTGAAAAAGACCTGGCCGCGCCTGGTTATCGCAAGGCTGCGGAGCTGCGCCCTGACACCCCGCTGCTGGAAAAGGCCCTGCTGGATCTCGACAAGTCCAAGGTCGGCGCCGATGAAACCGACGTGCTGATCGTGGTCCAGAGCGGCCTGGCGCCGGCCCGCGATTCGATCCGCCTGCCGCTGCCAATCCCGATCAACGGCAACCTGGTGATCACCCCGCTGTCTTTCCCGGTGATCAAGGCCGACCGCTCCACCGCGACCTTCACCCAGATTGGCGTCGACGGCCAGCAACAGAACCTCACGGCCCTCAATAGCACCACAGCCATGTCGCGCCGAGCCCTGCGCGATGACATGCCCGGCATCATCCTGCGCACCACCGTACGTGCGGTCACCCGTGGCGTGGCACAAAACAACCTGAACAGGACCAATCCCATGGCGGGCCTGGTGCTGGGCATCGCCTCGGCCGTGACCGAAGGCGCCGACACCCGCACCTGGCGCACCCTGCCGGACATGACCCAAGTCACCCGCCTGCGCCTCAAGCACGGCGAGCATCAGGTCAGCCTGCCCAACGCCCTGGGCGGCACGCGAGTGATGGTCAAGGCCGACCAGCGCTACCAGGTCATCACCCTGCGCGTGGTCGGTAACCAGGTGTTTGCCGGCGGTCTTGCGGCGCATGTGGTACCGAGCACGCCGCCCCAGGCCATCGCCACCCTCAAACAACCTTAAGGAGCACGCTATGCGTCGTTTCATCCTCGGCGCCCTGGCGCTGATCCTGCTCGCCGGCTGCGCCACCCCGCCGCCGCCGGAACCCGGCAGTGCCGCGAGCAAAATCGTGGTGATGGGCAAGTTCAAGGGCATCGCCGTCGGCGCCATTCGCGTCGCCCGCGAGAACGGCTTTCTCACCGCCAAGGTGCAGTTGAGCAATATCACCAGCAGTAACCAGACCCTGTATTACCGCTTCGCCTGGCTGGGTGCCGACGGTTTCCCAGTGGGCGATGAAGACACTTGGAAGGTGCTGAACCTTTACGCCAATCAGGCCACCTTCCTGCCGGCCATCGCCAATCTGCCCCAGGCAGCGGACTTTCGCCTCGAAGTCAAAACCCCTTGAGCCGTCCACCCTTCTTGAGAGATTTTTCCATGTTTGCACGCGTTTCGATGCTCGCCGTGGTGGCCGTCCTGGCCAGCGGTTGCTCCAATACTTCGCCCGTGTTGGGTAGCAAGAACATCAACTACGGCGATACCAAGGCCGTGGAAACGGTCACCAACGAGTTCGGTTCCACCGACCTGCAGATGATCGCCGAAAGCATGACCCGCTCCCTGGCCCAGTCCGGCATCCTGCAAGGCCGCCCGGTGGTGCAGGTGTATGACGTGAAGAACAAGACCAGCGAGTACATCGACACCCGCGAGATCACCACGTCGATCAAGACCCAACTGATGAAGACCGGTACCGCGCGCTTCGCCAGCGACAACACCGACATGCAAAGCCAGGTCGACCAGCTGAAACTGCAGAACCAGAGCGGCCTGTACAAGAAGTCCACCGTGAGCAAGACCGGCAACATGATCGCGGCCAAGTACCGGCTGGAAGGCTCCATCAGTTCCATCGTCAAGCGCAGCGCGGACTACAAAGACGTGTTCTACAAGTTCAGCCTGCAACTGATCGACGTCGAGAGTGGTCTGGCCGAATGGATGGACGAAAAAGAAATCCGCAAGACCACGGAGCGCTAAGCAATGCGTGCATGGATCGGTTTGATCGGCCTGCTGTGCGCCTTCGGCGCGTCGGCCGCGCCGAAGATCGCGGTGACCGACCTGGCCTACGAGGCGCGGGTTGAGGAGTACATCCACCAGGTCTCGGCCAGTAACAATTTCCAAGCCAGCAGCTACCAGGCCAGCGGCGCGGCGAGCTACAGCGAGTACGAAAGCCGCAACAGCTACATCGAGCAGACCGAGCTGCGCAAATTCAGTGGCGACATCAAAGGCGAGATCCTCAAGTCCCGCCAGTTTCAACTGGTGCAGGGCACGCCTTACACCGCCGATGCCAAGGGCGACGTCTACGACGTGATCAAGCGCATCAAGGCCGGCCACTTCAAGGGCGCGGACTACGTGCTGTTCGGCACGCTGTCAGACATCGACTTCACCCAAGACATCAACGCGCTGGACCACACCAACAGCTACTCGGCGGTGCTGGGCCTGACGCTGGTGGCGGATTTCAGCCTGATCAACACGCGCACCTTTGAAATCACCTCGGCGTTTACCGCCATGGGCGAAGGCCAGGACACCAAACTGGTGAGCAGCCGTGACCAACGCATAAGCCTGAACCGGCCACGGGTGGTGAAGGAAGTGTCGAAGACGTTGGGTGAGGATGTGGCGCGGCAGTTGGCGGAGCAGTTGGGTGGCGGCTATCAAGCGCCTGGCCAGCCGGTGTTGCGTAATAACCTGCCAAGGGATGAAGCGCCGAAAATACTGCGCTGAGCCCAAGCTTCACAACCAACCACAAAATCAATGTGGGCGGGGGCTTGCCTCCTCCCACACTTTGATTGCGCTTCGTCAGCTCAAGCCGTTGCGCGATGCAGGCTGGCGAGGAAGCCCGCTGCCCCCACAAACAACCCCGCAAACGTGCGGTTCACACGCTTCTGCTGCTTCGGCGTGCGCAACAGGCGCAACACCTTGGACGCCAGCCCCGTGTACCCCGCCATCACAATCATATCGACGCTGATCATCGTCGCACCCAGGATCAGGTACTGGATCAGCAACGGTGCCTGCGGGTTCACGAACTGCGGCAGTACCGCCAGCATGAACACCAGGGCTTTCGGGTTGCTGGCGTTGACCAGAAAACCGCGGAACATCATCGCCATCGGTTTGCCGATCGCGCGTGGCGCGGCGTCATCGCTCATGTCCATTGGCAAGGCGCGCCATTGCTTGACGGCCAAGTACACCAGGTAGGCCACGCCGAACCATTTGATCGCATAAAACGCGGTGGACGACGCCGCCAGAATTGCACCCAGACCACCCGCCACCACGGCAATCTGCATCGCCAGGCCCAGTTGCAGGCCAATGGCGTTCCAGTAACCGCGCACAAAACCATATTGCAGGCCGCTGGACATCGAGGCGATGGCACCGGCGCCAGGGGAAAGGGAGATGATCCAACTGGCCAGGAAAAAGGCCAGCCACGTATCGAGTGCCATTGCACACCTCGGGAAGGAATTAGCGATTGTGTCTTAAGCTAACTCCGCAGGCCGAAGGCTGGCTATAGATTTTTACAAGATGTGAGTACTAGCGGTCGCCCGGAAACACATGGGTGCCTGGCCAGCGCCGCACGGAACGTTGGAAGAACAGGCTGTTGGGCACTTGCACCATCGCGCTGTCAGTCCCGGCCTCTGCGACCTCGACCAACGTGGTGTAGAGCAGGTTGATTGCTACCACACGGCCTTTCACACCCGGCTTGTCGACGGTATCCACCAGCTCGACGATGTCACCAATGCGGAACGGCCCGACGGTGAAGATCAAGATCGCGCACAGCAGGTTCGACAACACCGACCACATCGCGAAGAACGCCACGGCGGCAACCGCAACAAACCCCGACAACGCGGTCCACAGCACGGTGGCCGACACGCCCAGGCGACCCAGCACGAAGATCAGCGCACTGCCCATGATCAGCCAGCGCAGGCCGCCGCGCAGTGGCATCAACAGTTGCGGCGGGAACGGGTAGCGCTCACCCAGGCGAGTCAGGCCTTTGGCAACGAAACGCTGGGCGAGGTAAGCGCCCAGCAGGATCAGCAGGATTTGCACACCGATCCACACGGGCTCGACCCATTGCGTCGGAATCGGCAATTGCAACGCTTCCATCAGGACAGCGCCTCCAGCTCCGCTTGCAGGGTTTCGAGCAGTTCTAGGGCTTCCATCCAGGTTTCCTCCAATTGCCCTTCACGCACCTTGAGCTTGGCCTGTTCGGCCAGCAGGTCGCGCAACTCATCCTTGCGCGCAGCCTCGTACACCGCACTGTCGCCCAGGCTGGCTTCGATCTTGGCCAGGCGCTCGTGCAGCTTGCCCAGCTCGGCTTCCAGCTTGTCGGCTTCGCGCTTGTGCGGTGCCAACTGTTGGCGCAAGGCTGCAGCAGCCTGACGTTGAGCCTTCTTGTCGGTTTTGTCCGGGTTGATCGGCGTGTTGCTGACCGGTGCGTTGCGCAGACGGTAATCCGTCAGCCAGCGTGCGTAGTCATCCAGGTCGCCGTCGAACTCTTCGACTTTGCCATCGGCCACCAGCAGGAAGTTGTCGGTGGTGCTCTTGAGCAAGTGGCGATCGTGAGACACCACCAGTACCGCACCACTGAATTCCTGCAGGGCCATGGTCAGCGCCAGGCGCATTTCCAGGTCAAGGTGGTTGGTGGGCTCATCGAGCAGCAGCAGGTTCGGACGGTCCCAGGCGATCAGCGCCAGCGCCAGGCGCGCCTTTTCACCACCGGAGAAGTTCAGCACCGGCTCATCGATGCGCGCGCCACGGAAGTCGAAACCACCGAGGAAATCCCGCAGGGTCTGCTCGCGCTCGGTCGGTGCCAGGCGTTGCAGGTGCAGCAGCGGGCTGGCTTTGGAGTCCAGGGAGTCCAACTGATGCTGGGCGAAGTAGCCCACCACCAGGTTCTCACCACGGGTCAGGCGGCCGGCCAGGGGTTGCAGCTCACCTGAAAGGTTCTTGATCAGCGTCGACTTGCCCGCACCGTTAGGGCCGAGCAAACCGATGCGCGCACCTGGCGTGAGCTGCAGCTTGACCTTCTCCAGGATGGTTTTGTCGCCATAACCCAGGCGGGCATCCGAGAGGTCCAACAGGGGGCTGGAGATCTTCACCGATTCGCGGAATACGAAGTCGAACGGCGAATCGACGTGGGCCGCCGACAGTTCTTCCATGCGCTCCAGGGCTTTGATCCGGCTCTGGGCCTGACGGGCCTTGGTGGCCTGGGCCTTGAACCGGGCGATGTAGCTTTCCATGTGCGCACGTTGCGCTTGCTGCTTCTCGAACGCCTGCTGTTGCTGGGCCAGGCGCTCGGCACGGGCACGCTCGAACGCAGTGTAGCCGCCCCGGTAGAGGGTGATTTTCTTCTGTTCGACGTGAGCGATGTTGTCGACCACGGCGTCGAGGAAGTCCCGGTCGTGGGAAATCAGCAGCAAGGTGCCCTGGTAGCTCTTGAGGAAATCTTCCAGCCACAGGATCGCATCAAGGTCCAAGTGGTTGGTCGGCTCGTCGAGCAGCAACAGGTCCGAGGGGCACATCAGCGCCTGGGCCAGATTGAGGCGCATGCGCCAGCCGCCGGAGAAGTCGGCGACCGGGCGGTCCATTTGCTCGTTGGTAAAGCCAAGGCCGGCAAGCATCTTGCGGGCGCGGGCATCGGCGGTGTAGCCGTCGGCGCTGTCGAGTTCCGAGTGCAGGCGGGCCTGGGCGGCGCCGTCCTGGGCTTTCTCGGCCTCGGCCAGGTCGTGTTGCACCTGGCGCAGACGCAGGTCGCCATCGAGCACGTAGTCGATCGCGATGCGGTCCAGGGTGTCGATCTCCTGGCGCATATGGGCGATGCGCCAGTCGGCCGGCAGCAGGCAATCCCCGGAATCCGGGGTCAGCTCACCCAGCAACAGGGCAAACAACGTGGATTTGCCGGCGCCGTTGGCACCGATCAGGCCGGCTTTGTGACCGGCGTGCAGGGTCAGCTCGGCGTCTTCGAGAAGACGTTGCGGGCCACGCTGTAATGTTAGGCTTTGAAGTCGGATCATAATGGCGGCGGAGTCTACCAGCTTCGTTGGCCAATGGCTTGGGTGTGAATATGTGTGCTGACCTGTGGAGCTTTGCCCTCTCGACTTACGCCCGTCCGGGTGTGGAGGCCGCGTGCCTGCGTTTGCAGGAACAAGGAGCGGATGTGTGCCTGCTGCTGTGTGGGGCGTGGCTGGAACATCGCGGGGCGGCGCTGACCTGCGAGCGCGTGCAGGCATTGAAACAGATCGCCGTACCCTGGCAGGCACACGTCATCGAACCGTTGCGAAAGGTGCGCGTGCAATGGCGGGTGTTGGCGCAGCAGGATGAACAGCTGTCGGCGTTACGGGAGCGGGTCAAGGCCCTGGAGTTGGAGGCGGAACGCGAGCTGCTGTCACGCCTGGGAGCGCTGGCAAAGACATGGTCGAGCTCAGAAGTGATGGAGCATCAGAAATGGTTGGAAGGACTGGTGGCTGAAGCTGCCACCAACCTTGACCACGACGCGCTGCAACACTTGCGCGTCGTGGCCACCGGCACTTAGGAAGCGCTGGTTGGAGTGGTGCTTGGTGCTGCCGGTGCAGGGGTGCTGCTGGCCGGGGCGCTTGGAGCGGTGGAGGCAGCCGAAGTAGCCGCAGGTGCTGCTGGCTTGGCGGGTGCTGGCTTGGCGGCTGGTTTGGCAGCGACGGTTTTGGCAGCTGGCTTGACGGCTGGTTTTGCAGCAGCAGTTTTAGCAGCAGTTTTAGCAGCTGGCTTGGCGGCTGGTTTTGCAGCAGCGGTTTTAGCAGCTGGCTTGGCGGCTGGTTTCGCAGCAGCAGTTTTAGCAGCTGGCTTGGCGGCCGGTTTTGCAGCAGCGGTTTTAGCAGCTGGCTTGGCGGCCGGTTTTGCAGCAGCAGTCTTGGCAACTGGCTTGGCGGCTGGTTTTGCAGCAGCAGTCTTGGCAGCTGGCTTGGCGGCCGGTTTTGCAACAGCAGTTTTAGCAGCCGGTTTGGCGGCCGGTTTTGCAGCGGCAGTCTTGGCAACTGGCTTGGCGGCTGGCTTTGCAGCAGCGGTTTTAGTAGTTGGCTTGGCGATCGCTTTAGCAGGTGCGCGCGCGCCCAGTGCCTTCGCTACAGCTTCTTTCACACGACCGACGCCCTGGGCCAGTTTCAGGCTTTCCTGAGCATCTTTCTTGAGTTGGGAAATGTAGGCGCGGGTTTCAGCCTGGCGATCCTTGAGGGCGTCCAGCAGGTCCTCAAGTTCTTTGACAGCGTCTTTGGCTTTGGCTTGTGCCTTGGCCTTGCCGGCAGTAGCGGCGCCCTGCAGTTTGGTGCGGGATTTGTGCAGTTTTTCTTGCGCCTTACCGCGTTGTTTTTCCAATTTGGCGAGCAGTTTTTCTGCATCGGCCAACGCTTGGGAGCACGCGCTTTCCAGATGTTCGAGCAGGCTGCTCGACAGTTGTTGGAGTAAGTGCAACGGGGTATTAACAGGCTTCTGTTTGGCCGACATGGTTTACCTCCTGGCTGACGTGGGTGCGGCTCATACTAGCCCTCTGCTCTTACCGCCGCTAGGGCATGTTGACAGTATCGTTTGCCATGCGTTGCACGGTACGAAAATTCTTATTGATATAACGAAAATACGCGGCACTTTTTACCCATTCACACTGGCATAATCCGTCGCACTTCAGGCGGGAGAATGCCCATGTCGCGTTACCTTTTTCTTGTGCTGGGCTTGGCAATTTCCGTGGCCAATGCGAGCGAGCAATCACCTGCCAAAACGGCAGACCAAGACCAGCACGACCTTGCCTACAGCCTTGGCGCCAGCCTCGGTGAACGCCTGCGTCAGGAAGTACCGGACCTGCAGATCCAGGCCTTGATCGACGGCCTCAAGCAAGCCTATCAAGGCAAGCCGCTGGCGCTGGATAATGCACGCATCGAACAGATTCTTGCCCTGCATGAAGCGCAGGCCGAAGCCGACGCTCACGCCCCCAAAAGCGAAAAAGCCCTTGCCGCTGAACAGCAGTTTCTGGCCAAGGAAAAAACCGCGAAAGGGGTGCGCGAATTGGCCGATGGAATCCTGCTCACCGAACTGGCACCTGGCAGCGGTAGCAAGCCCGGCGCGAATGATCAGGTTCAAGTGAAATACGTGGGCCGCTTGCCCGATGGCACGGTCTTCGATCAGAGCACACAGCCCCAGTGGTTTCGCCTGGACAGCGTGATCGACGGCTGGAGCAGCGCGTTGCAACAGATGCCCGTGGGAGCGAAATGGCGCCTGGTGATTCCATCCGCCCAAGCCTATGGCGCCGACGGTGCAGGTGAGTTGATCCCGCCTTACACGCCATTGGTATTCGAGATCGAATTGCTCGGCACTCGCCACTGACCCAATAAAAAACGGTGCGCCATGCGCACCGTTTTTCCAACTGCCGTTGAGGATCAAGCCTGAGTGGCTGACTCTTCCTTGTGGGCGTTGTGCAGCACTTCGATCAGGCAGTCTTCCAGTTCGAAACGCTCGTGAAGCAGACCACCAAGCTC
Source organism: Pseudomonas sp. SR18 (assembly GCF_023701505.1). Taxonomy (NCBI): domain Bacteria; kingdom Pseudomonadati; phylum Pseudomonadota; class Gammaproteobacteria; order Pseudomonadales; family Pseudomonadaceae; genus Pseudomonas; species Pseudomonas sp. SR18. Next base: position 133,511 of record NZ_JAMQAU010000002.1, read on the forward strand.
CTTGAACTTTTCAGCAACACACTTGCCTTCATCGCACAGATCGTTGAAGGCCAGCAGCTTCTCGGTGATCACATCAATACGCGGGTAAATGGTCTCGGCCAACTCCAAGCCACGCTTGTTGTTGAAGGCTTTCGCTTCGCCGGTCAGTTGCTCGTAGATCTCAAAATGGCCTGCTGAAACGTAGTCCACCAAAGTCCCACAGAACTCTCGCAATGATTTGTGATTTTCTGCCAGAGCCTCAGGCTTGGCGCCAAGCGCATCAAAGGAGCGAACCAGTTCGTGACGTGCCTTCAGCCAGCTGTCGATCAGCTTGTGCACCCCACCCCAGCGTTCCTGAGCATTCTGACAACTTTCCAGCATGATGATCTCTCTTCCCTATAGGGGCGCTGCCGCCTGATGCCCACGCAAAACTTCAAGGATCAAGCTGCAGCGGGACAAAGCCGCATCTGACAAACAAACGGTTTTGATAACGCGTGCGGGCCAGATTATGCCCGCACGACTATGGCTTCAAGGTACGCAGGAGAGAAAGTTCATACAAGTGTTTAATCCCGTCCTACAAACCACGACCTCCATTCAGCGCTCTACCTGATGCAATGGACGGCTCAAAAACAGCCGAGAAAACTGTATGGCCCCAAGGGTCAACATGCCCAGGAAGAACAGCAGGCTCCACTCGGGAACGCTCAAGTCAAACAGCGTCCAGCTGATTTCCACACAATCGGCAGTGCCTTCAACCACCAATTTCAATGCCTGCCACATGGACAGATCTTGGACCATATGGCTCAGGCTGGGCCAGCAATGGGTCGCCTGATCCGGTGCGGCATTTTGCAGCAGCACCTGGCGCACTGCGGTGATGGCGCCCAACAACGCACACACCATGCTCGCCAGCCCATACAGGTAATAAGTGGAACGCCTGGGGTTGTGGACAACCGCGACCAGATTGACGAGCAGGAATGCGGCCAGAAATACCCGTTGTATCTGGCACAGGAAGCACGGACGCAACGATGCACCGAACTCAAGATAGAAGGACGCGCCCAACGTCAGTGCGCCTGCGATGAACGCAATAAAAAACAAGGAGCGTGAAGGGGCCAAAGACATGCTTTATCCGCACCGCGAGAGATAGGTGGTTACGGTAGAGGAAAGGCCTGACCGCTTTCAATACGCGACAGAGCAGACAATTCTGTGAGGGCCTAGGGACATCCCGCAAAAGGATGGAAGACTTCGAGCATCCAGGCGTAGGAGTTTGCAATAAAGCGCTCCAGAGCCTACATCCGCAGGACATGAAGGGTTAGCTCTCAGACGAATCCGAGCCAACCCTCTCTCCTTTCCTACATCAAACGCGGGCGGCAACTGGCAGTGGAGACGCCAGCAAGCGGTTATCCAACAAGCCCAGACCTTCCTGAAACAGTTGATTGCTGCGCTCGGTATCACCCAGCTGGGCCAACAACCGCGCCAGCTCGGCACACGCCTCAGGATTGCGCTGCACGTGCAGGCTGCTTTCCAGATAGTCCCGCGCCTTGCCCCAAAGGCTGTTTTGCAGGCACAGACGCCCCAATGTCAGCAGAAGGCTGGCATCACCTGGGTAATCCTTGAGCCACCCCTCGGCAAACTTCAATTGCCGGGCCGGATCACTGCCACGCAGCAGGCCGTAGAGACGAATCAGGTGGCTGTCGTAATCACGCTTGATAGCACTGCGCAACGCCTCCTCCGCCTTGGCATCGGCGCCCAGCTGGCGCAGTTGCTCGGCGTAGGCCAGAACCAACTGCGGCTCCTGGCGCTGGGCCGAAGTGAGTTGTTGCCAGGCCCGCTCAAGGGACTGCAAACCCGCTTCGCCCTGTTCTTCGCGCTGGGCTGCCAGACTCAGGTCCTCACCCCAGGCACGGCGCTCCAGCTCGGCCAGTTCGCTGGCAGGCAGCACTTTGTCCTTGCGCAGTTCCGGCAACAGTCGGATTACCGACGACCAGTCGCCTCGTTGCTGGTGCAGGCGCTGCAATTGGCGCAGCACCTGGGCGTTATGGGGATGACGCTCGTGCATGGCCTGCAAAGTGATCAGCGCACCATCAGTGTCACCACGGTCCAATTGCAATTGCGCATGGCTCAAAGCGACCGCCAGTTCTGCTTGGGGCTGACGCTCAAGCGCACGCTCCAGCAACCCGTCGGACTCTTCATAACGCCCCAGCTCATTCGCCGCCCGGGCAGCGCCAAGGTAGTAAAGCAGCGGTTGGCGCTCAGCTTCGGCGGCACGGTGCAGGTGCCGCTCAGCACTGGCCCAGCGGCCTTCGGCAAGGTCCATCTGGCCCTGCTCGATAGCGATCTGCACGCGGCGACTGCGGTTACGCCGAGACCACGGGTTGACCACGCCACCGGAGGTGGTCACCAGGCTCAGCAACACGCGGATCAGGTAGATGGCGAGGCCGATGGCAAACACGGCCACCACGGTCGCCCATAGGCTCGACTCGTAATGCAGCACATGAGGGTAGGTAATCAGCACGTAGCCGGTGTGTTTCGAAATGCCCACAGCGAGTGCCAGGGCGATCGCAATCGCCAGCACCAGGATCACATAGAAACGCTTCATCGGGTCTACTCCTGCTTCGCCGACGAGGCCGCCGGGTTGCCAGCCGCCGCCTTGGCTTCATCAGCAGACAGATGACGACGTTCGAGGTACGCCTGCACTGCGGCCAGGCTCGCCGCCAGATCCGGTGTCACCACCGACACGGCTTTGGGCTCAAGTTCGGCGATACGCGCCAGCATCGCTTTGCTTTGCGGGTTGTCCTGGTTGAAGTTGTCCTGCAACACGCTGCGCGCTTCGCCAAGCGATCGGCTGTACACCGCCGACTCGCCATTGAGCGCCGCCCATTGGGCTTGCTCCAACGCCAGGCTCAGGGCCAGGCGAACTTGGTTCAAGCCCTGGCCGGCAAGCAGCGGCCGGATGTTGTCGTCGGGGTTGAAGTCGATGCGGAAGTAGCGGGAAATCTGTTCCCACCACTGGCTCCAGCGGTTATCCGTATCCGTGCTTGGACGCCCCTGGGAAGCGGGCTCGGTGAGCTGATATTCGGGGGCAATGGCCGCCAGCTGAACAACCTGGTCACGCAAGGCTGCCAATTGCAGGTACAACCCGGTACGGTCCGGCTGCTCGGTACTGCGCAACGCGGCCAGGCTCTTGGCTAATTGTTCACGGGCGGCGTAGGAACCTGGATCGCTCTGCTCGCGAAGAATCTCATCGGCGCCCTGGACCAGCGCTTGGGCACTGTTGATATCTTGCAGGGCGGACAACCGCAGGCTCGCCAGACGGATCAAGTGCTCGGCCTCGGCGAGGCGCCAGTCCTTGCGGCTCGCCCCGAGCACGGTTTCCAGGCGCTGGTTCAGGCGCTGCTGATCACCTTGCAGCTGGGCGACCAGACGGCGGCGCTCTTCCAGTTCGTCCGCACCCGGCAACTGGGCAAGACGTGCAGCCAGTTGCTGCTGGCTTTGCTTGAGGGATTGGGATTGGTCGTCCAGGGTCTGCACCTGACCCAACTGCTGCTGGCTGCTGGCTTGCAGGGCGCGGACCTGCCAGATCCCCCAGCCGCCGGCGGCAACGCCAGCGGCGCCAAGTAGCAGCGCGACAACTGCCAGGCCATTGCCACGGCGCGGCGTGGTGACCGGTGACTCAACCGGCGCATCGAGTGCGGGCTGGGTTTCATCTTTAGGCAAGGCTGTTTCGCTCACGTATCCGTCCTTTGCGTATCAGAGAGTGGGAACGGCATGACTCCGTAACGCCACTAACAAAGCCGCGGCACTCGCGCCGCGACAATCCACAACTTTTTCTGCGCCCGCAGCCCGCGCCATCTCGGCGACGCGTGGGCTGGGCACGAACAACGGCAGCTGTGCCACCTGTGGCCAATCGGAGCCGGCCAAGGCTTGCAGGTGCAAAAAACCCTGCCCACTGCTGACCACCAGCCCGTTCAAGCGTTCCAACTGGATACGTTGCACCAGCACACCGGCGTCATAGTCTGGAAGAAAACGGCGGTACAACTCCAGATAGTCGACACTAGCACCTTGCTCGCGCAAACGCTCCGCCAGCAGCTCTCGTCCGCCCTCGCCCCGCAGGATCAACACCCGCGAACCAGGGCGTGCAGCAGCCTCGCGCAACGCCGGCAGCTGAAGCAAGGCCTCGCTGTCGTCGCCGGTTTGGGGATAGTGAACGTTCAGGCCATGATCGGCCAGTACCTGCGCTGTTGCCGCGCCGACGCTGAACCAAGGCATTGGCGGCGCGGGACGAAAAGCCAATTGCTGCACGGCTAGGCGCGCAGCGGGCTTACTCACCACGATCACTGCGCAATAGCGGTCCAGGTCGCGCCATACAGCCAACTGTCCGGGCGTGATGGGTAAAGGCTCAGTGTCGAGCAAGGGCAAGCTGCTGCTGAAAATGCAGGCTTCAGACAACGACGCCGCCAGGGCTGTCGACTCCTCGGCAGGCCGCGTCAGCAGCACTCGCCATCCGCTCACTGCGGGCCGGCCTCACCGTAGACTTTTTGCAGGATGGCACCGGCGCCTTTATCCAGCAGTTCTTCGGCGACCTGGATGCCCAGGGCCGTCGCATCACGCTGCGGCCCGCGCACCTCTGCCGTCAGCAGGGTGCCGCCGTCGGGGTCGCCGACCAGGCCACGCAGCCACAGGTTTTCACCTTCAAGCACGGCGTAGCAGGCGATGGGCACCTGGCAGCCGCCATTGAGGTGTTTGTTCAGGGCACGCTCGGCCGTGACGCGCACTTCGGTATCGTGGTGATCGAGAGGCTTGAGCAGCGCGTGGATTTCACGGTCGGCGGTGCGGCATTCGATGCCCACGGCGCCCTGCCCGCCAGCAGGCAAGCTGTCTTCGACGCTGATGGCCGAGGTGATACGGTCTTCGAAGCCCAGGCGGATCAGACCGGCAGCGGCGAGGATGATCGCGTCATATTCGCCGGCATCCAGCTTGGCCAGACGGGTGTTGACGTTGCCGCGCAAAAAACGGATCTGCAGGTCCGGGCGACGGGTCAGCAACTGGGCCTGGCGACGCAAGCTGGAGGTGCCGACGATGCTACCCAGCGGCAGCTCATCCAGGGACGCATAGGTGTTGGAAACGAAGGCATCACGCGGGTCTTCGCGCTCGCAGATACAAAAAAGGCCCAGGCCTTCGGGGAAGTCCATGGGCACGTCTTTCATCGAATGCACTGCGATGTCGGCTTCGTTTTCCAGCAGCGCCGTCTCCAGCTCCTTGACGAATAGGCCCTTGCCACCGATCTTCGACAGCGGCGAGTCGAGCAGCTTGTCGCCGCGACTGACCATGGGCACCAGGGACACCGTGAGGCCGGGATGGGCCTGCTCAAGGCGTGCTTTGACGTATTCGGCCTGCCATAGGGCCAGGGCACTTTTACGGGTGGCGATGCGGATTTCGCGAGAGGACATGGATCAATCCGTACTGGGTAGATACGGCAGATAATAACAGCTCAGGCAAACGCGCTTTGATTTGAATCAGCAAGTGCGGGGCCTCCCTGGCCACGTCGCACCGGGATAAGGAATGCAGACCTCGGTGGAGCCCTCGGACTAAAGCTGCTGCATCATTTTGCGCACGCCGGCGACATGGCGTCGGCTGACAATCAACGCATCGCCGTTAAGCCCTTTGAGAAACAACTGGAAGTGCCCAAGGGGTGTGCGTTGCAGGCGCTCGATGCGCTCGCGGGCCACCAGTGCGTTGCGGTGGATACGCACGAAGCGGTCACCGAACTCATCCTCAAGGGCCTTGAGCGGCTCATCGAGCAACACTTCGCCGGCCTCATGTCGCAGGGTCACGTACTTGTGGTCGGCAATGAAGTAAACCACCTGGCTCAGCGGAATCAGCTCAATGCCTTTGCGTGTACGTGCGCTGATGTGGCTGCGCGGCCCGTTACCACTTTGGGCGGCAGGCTGGGTCAAGGCGGCCAGTTGAGCGCGGTTGGGGCGCTCGGCTTTCTTCAGGGCCTTGAGCAAGGCGTCGCCAGTCACTGGCTTGATCACAAAGCTGACGCCACTGGCTTCCAGTGTCTGTTCGGCAAACTCTTCCTGCGCGGCGCACAACACCACGGCAGGCGGCGATTCCCGCTCGCTCAGCCGGGCGGCAACTTGCAGGCCATCAAGGCCCGGCATGCGGATATCGAGCAACACCAGGTCCGGCTTGAGGCTGTCGATCAGCGTCAACGCCTCCTCCCCGTTGGAGGCACTCGGCTCAAGGACTGTATAACCCTCAAGCTCACTGACCAAGCGGGTCAGTCGCTCGCGGGCTTGGGGTTCGTCATCAACGATCAGGACATTCATATAGCGCTGGATTCCTGCGTGAGTCTCGCACAAGGATAGCGTAGACAGGTGCGGTGACTTGCGTCACAGCGATCCACGCTAAGACTAGCGCGAGCGGCAAAAAGTGCCCCGACAGCGGCACCCATATTTACCCGGACCTGTTCAATAGCGCCCAAAACCTGCTGCCATCGGGCATCGTCGTAGGGTTTGCTGATACACAATCCGAATACCCCCCTTTTAAATGGATAGTCAGGCTCTGACCGCAATACCCGACTTTGGTGCATTCACACACTATCAGTCCAACTGTAGACGCTCACTGGAACGATATTGCTCAATCGTCAAATATCGTTTCAATAAACACCTGCCTCCAGTCTCTTCCCGGACGCGGTCGGCGGCAAGGCACTTAGCCATCCTTTGCACAAATAAAAATGCCGACGACCCGCAGCACCGCCTCCACGGGCAACCCTGTTATTATCGCCGGCAGACTTCCACGCCTCTTTATTAAGCAGACCACGAGCGAATCCATGAGCACCGACAAGACCAACCAGTCCTGGGGCGGCCGCTTCAGTGAACCCGTCGACGCCTTCGTCGCCCGCTTCACCGCCTCCGTCACCTTCGACCAGCGCCTGTACCGCCACGACATCATGGGCTCCATCGCCCACGCGACGATGCTGGCCAAAGTCGGCGTACTGACCGACGCCGAACGCGACAGCATCATCGACGGCCTGACCACCATCCGCGGTGAGATCGAGGCCGGTACGTTCGACTGGCGCGTCGACCTGGAAGACGTGCACATGAATATCGAGGCCCGCCTCACCGACCGTATCGGTGTGACCGGCAAGAAGCTGCACACCGGTCGTAGCCGTAACGACCAGGTGGCCACGGATATCCGCCTGTGGCTGCGCGACGAAATCGATCTGATCCTGTCCGAAATCACTCGCCTGCAAAAAGGTCTGCTGGAGCAGGCCGAGCGCGAGTCGGACACCATCATGCCCGGCTTCACTCACCTGCAAACCGCCCAGCCTGTGACGTTCGGCCACCACCTGCTGGCCTGGTTCGAAATGCTCAGCCGCGACTACGAGCGCCTGGTGGATTGCCGCAAGCGCGCCAACCGCATGCCGTTGGGCAGCGCCGCGCTGGCCGGCACCACTTACCCGATCGACCGTGAGTACACCGCGCAATTGCTGGGCTTCGACGCCGTAGGGGGCAACTCCCTGGATGGCGTGTCGGACCGTGACTTCGCCATCGAATTCTGCGCCGCCGCCAGCATCGCGATGATGCATCTGTCGCGCTTCTCCGAAGAGCTGGTGCTGTGGACCAGCGCGCAATTTCAGTTCATCGACCTGCCGGACCGTTTCTGCACCGGCAGTTCGATCATGCCGCAAAAGAAAAACCCCGACGTGCCAGAGCTGGTACGTGGCAAGAGCGGCCGTGTGTTCGGCGCGCTGATGGGCTTGCTGACCCTGATGAAAGGCCAGCCGCTGGCCTATAACAAAGACAACCAGGAAGACAAGGAACCGCTGTTCGACGCCGCCGACACCCTGCGCGACTCGCTGCGTGCCTTTGCCGACATGATCCCGGCGATCAAGCCAAAACACGCGATCATGCGCGAAGCGGCCTTGCGTGGGTTCTCCACCGCGACTGACCTGGCGGACTACCTGGTGCGCCGTGGCCTGCCGTTCCGTGACTGCCACGAAATCGTCGGCCATGCCGTGAAATACGGCGTGGACACCGGCAAGGACCTGGCGGAAATGAGCCTGGAAGAACTGCGCACATTCAGCGACCAGATCGAACAGGACGTGTTTGCCGTGCTGACTCTGGAAGGCTCGGTGAATGCCCGTAACCACGTCGGCGGCACTGCGCCGGCGCAGGTGAAGGCAGCTGTGTTGCGCGGCCAGGAATTGCTCGCCAGCCGCTAAAAGCATCGCAGGCAAGCCAGCTCCCACAGGAAATCGCATTCCAATGTGGGAGCCGGGCTTGCCCGCGATAGCGTCCTGCCAGACGCCAAAATCTATTTCTTGGCCGCGATCATCGCCATAAACGCCGGCATCGCCGCCTCTCTGTCCGCCGCCACTTTCTGAGCGTTGGGCATGGCGTGCAACCTCTCCAGCAACGCCTTGGCCGCCGGCATTTCAGCCAGCAGATCCAGGCCAAACAGCTTCTCGCCCACCGCGCAGGCGAGGTTCACGCTGTACATGAAATACAAATCGGCAATCGTAAAGCTCTCCCCCGCCACATACGGCGCGAACTTGCCGTGCCTGCCCAATGAACCAAAACCCAACAACAACTCGGCCTTGGACTTCTCCTTGATCGCCTCCGGCACCGGCATGCCGAAGAACGCTTCGGCAAAACACGCGCGGGCAGGCAGCTCGATGTACAGCTCGATTTCACGGCACAGCGCAAGCACCTGGGCGCGCTGGAATGGCTCGGCTGGCAACAGCGACGGACCTTCCTGGGTTTGCTCGATGTATTCGAGGATCACACTGGTTTCGTTGATAAACCCCTGCTTCACGCCCAGCGCCGGCACCTTGCCACGCGGGCTGATTTCCAAGGCTTGCGGGGTCTGGCCAGCGTAGAAAGGCACCTCTTCAAATAGCAGCCCTTTCTCCAGCAGCGCCAGTTTCACCATGTTGTAGTAGTTACTGACCGAAAATCCGTAAAGCTTGAGCATCGCAAAGCCTCCAGGCCGTGTGCGGGGTTGGCTGCAGGAGTTATAGATCCTGGGGCGCGGCCTGACCAGCAGCATCACCTGCCTGAATGGGGGTAGACTGGCGCCCTTTCCTTGAGGAGCCTGCCATGAGCGAGCCGACCGATATCGACAACGACGAAGAAGAATTCACCGAAAGCACGCTGATCGAAGCAATCGAGAACCAGATCGAAAGCGACAACCCGCCTGCCGCCAAAGCTACCTTCAACAAGTTGACGTTGGTGGGTTATGAGCGTGAAGAGATCCTGAATCTCATGGCCCACGTGCTCGCATTCGAGATTGACGCAATGCTGGAAGAAGACCGCGCCTTCAATACCGAGTGGTATGAAACCGCGCTGCGGGCGTTGCCTGAGTTGCCGCCGGAAAAGGAATAACCCCGGCACACCGCAACACGCTGGACAGTTCGGCAAAGTGCGTTCACCTTATGGTCTGCTAGCCTCTAATAAATTTTAGAAAGTCTGGAGTCCTTATGTCGTATACCCCTGAGTTGGTTGCCGAACTGGAAATCCTTGTACTCTTTCCCTTGGACAGCACCAAGGAAGGTCTGAAAGTCCACCAGACCGCCGCTGCCACTGCTATCGCCGCTGCCAAGCGACTCCATGCAAAAGGACTGATCGACCAGCCGGACGGAGGCTACCTCACCAGCCTTGGCCGGGACGCTGCGGAGCAGGCCCAAACCCTGCTGACCATTTTGACCACTGCCAACACCAAAGAAGCCGCCTGATACCGACTACCGCCCATGGAGTCCGCCCATTGCGGATTCCGAGGGCTTTGCTGTGCACGTGAGAATATTCTGGCATCAAACGCTGCTTTCCCTCTAAAACTCCTACGCCACTGACTGTAAACTCCTACACGGCCGCCCACGTCGGGCTCTGCGAGCCACGAGTTCGACATGACCCGCACCCATGAAATCCGCCCGGACCTGGACGAAGGCATCGACCGCAAGGTGCTGGCCCAACTGCGCGCGCGCTTCATGGCCCTCAACGAAGGCCGCATGGCCCGTGCCGTTGAGGGACTGACGCCGCGCCAACAAAGCGTGTTGACCCTGCTGCCGCTGTTTTTCCACGTCAATCATCCGCTGTTGCCCGGCTATGTATCGGGCAGCACGCCGGCCGGGCTGTCGAACTTCGAACCTGACGCCCAGGCCCTGGCCGAAGCCCAACGCCTGACCCGCTCGTTCTCTTACAAGCCGCGGCCGGTCAATCAGCCCAAGCCGATCCATGGCCTGTTCCTGATGGGCAGCCTTGGCACCCTGGCCCAGGCGGATCAGAGCGACATGGACGTGTGGGTCTGCCACGCTCCCGACCTGAGCGAAAACGAGCAGGCCGAACTGCGCAAGAAATGCCAGATGCTGGAAGCCTGGGCCCTGACCATGGGCGCCGAGGCGCACTTCTTTCTGATCGAGCCGACGCGCTTTGTGCTCGGTGAACGCGACACCCAGCTGAGCTCCGACGACTGCGGCACCACCCAGCATTATCTGCTGCTGGACGAGTTTTACCGCACCGCCATCTGGCTGGCCGGGCGCACGCCGATCTGGTGGCTGGTGCCGGTATACGAAGAAACCCGTTACGCCGAATTCACCCATACGCTGCTTTCCAAGCGGTTTATTCGCGCCGATGAAACCCTCGACCTGGGCCACCTCGCCCATATTCCCCCCGGCGAATTCATTGGCGCGGGGCTGTGGCAACTGTTCAAAGGCATCGAGTCGCCTTACAAATCGGTGCTCAAGCTGCTGCTGACTGAGGTCTACGCGAGCGAGCACCCGAACGTGCACTGCCTGAGCCTGCGCTTCAAGCGCGCGGTGTTCGCCAACCAGATGGACCTGGATGAGCTGGACCCGTACATCGTGGTGTACCGCCGCATCGAGGAATACCTCCAGGCCCGCAACGAGCCGGAACGCCTGGAGCTGGTGCGCCGTGCGCTGTACCTGAAGGTCAATCGCAAACTCACCGCCGGCCAACGCAGCACCAGTTGGCAGCGACTGTTGCTGGAGCGCCTCGCCCACGAGTGGGGCTGGGACCAGCGTCAACTGGCCCTGCTGGACAGCCGCAGCCAATGGAAAGTGCGCCAGGTGGCGTCAGAGCGACGTGCGCTGGTCAGCGAGCTGAACTACAGCTATCGCTTCCTGACCCAGTTTGCCCGTACCGAACAGACCGTCAGCCTGATCAACAAGCGCGATCTCAATGTGCTGGGCCGGCGTCTGTACGCCGCCTTCGAGCGCAAGGCCGGCAAGGTCGAGTTCATCAACCCCGGCATCGCCCCGGACCTGGCCGAAGACACCCTGACCCTGGTGCAGTCGCCCAACCGCAAGGAACCGGGCCAGCACCATTGGGGCCTGTACAACGGCAACCTCACCGCGCTGGAATGGGAGCACTTCGCGCCGATCAAGCGCAGCCGCGACCTGCTGGAGATGCTCACCTGGTGCCATCGCAATGGCGTGATCGACAGCAGCACGCGCCTGGCGCTGCACCCCGGCACCAGCGACATGACCGAATTCGAGCTGTTCAACCTGCTGGGCAGCCTGCAGCAGACCGTCGCCTTGCCCCTGACCAGCGTCGATGAAATCAGCCTGCTGCGCTCGGCGGTGCCCGAGGAGGTGTTGCTGCTGATCAACGTCGGCGTCGACCCGCTCAAGCATCACCGCGACCTGAATATCCTGATGACCACCGAGCGCACCGATTCCCTGAGCTATGCCGGGGTGCGCGATAACCTGGTGCTGACCCTGGACCAGGTCACGCTCAACAGCTGGAACGAGGTAATGGTCAGCCGTTACGACGGCCCGCACGCCTTGCTCGACTGCCTGCGCGACTACCTCAACCAACTGCCGACGGACCACCTGCCACGGCTGCGGGTGCGCTGCTTCTGTCACAACCGTGCGCAATTCATTGCCCAGCGCGTGGAAGAAATCTTCGACACCGCGCAGAACCTGCTGCTGGGTCAGTCCAATCACCGGTACTTGCTGCAAGTCCAGCAGCACTACCACGTGATGGAGTTGACGCCGGGCCAGGCCACCCACGTGTCACTGGCAACCCAGGACGCGCTGATCGCCTACCTCAGTGAAGAGCTGGCCAGCTACAGCCCATTGCATCTGGACTCCATGGCGCTGGAAGACCACGACTTGGCGCTGCTGTTGCCCATGGGCATGGCCGATTGCGTGCAGGTGTTCTACCGGGTCAATGAAGGTTTCGCCGAGCTGTATGTGCTGGATGAGTTCAACGCACTGTGGCAACAGCGCCTGCCGTTTCATGATGAGCAGAGCCTGTTGGCGCCGTTGCAGCGCTTCCTGCAATCAATCATCTATCGTCGCGAGGCGTTGTCGCCGCTGGACACGCAACAGCCGCTGGGCGCGGCGCAGACCTTGTATTACCAATTGTTGCCGTCAGGCAACGGCCGCGCACGCGGCATCGAGCCCCGCCCGACGCCGCACAACCCGACGAACAAACCGTTTTACGACGTGCAGGCGATTATCGGCAAGGCAGCACCCGGCCAAGTGGGCATCACGCTGTACTGTAATCAACGGGAGTTTTGCGAATTGGAGTTCGGCGACCAGCTATTTGCCGTGGTCGCCCAGGAGATCGTCGGGCAGCGCCGGGAAACCGAACGCTACCGCTGCTACATCACCGACCTTGATCTATCGGGCCTGCTCGGCGATGTGCAGAGCCCGAGCAACCTTTACCTGCGTTACAAGGCCGAGCTGGAGCTGTCGCTAAATGCGGCGCTGAGCCAGATTTAAAGCGGGAACGCTCCGCCATCCTTGGGTTGGCCTTCAACGCTGAGCAATTCAAGCTTCAGCGTCTTGCCGCCCGGTGCAGGCCAGTCGATGTGCTGGCCCACTTGCAGGCCGAGCAATGCGCTGCCCACTGGCGCCAGGACCGAGATTTTGCCTTCATCGGCATTGGCGTCTTTCGGGTAGACCAGGGTCAGGTGGTAGTCCTTGCCGCTGCCTTGCTCACGGCAATGCACGCTGGAGTTCATGGTCACGACACCCGCAGGCACTTCATCGTGACCGACCACGTCTTCGGCGCGGTCGAGTTCGGCTTGCAACGCTTCGACGCCGGGAGTTGCGTCGCCCAAGCGGTCGATCAATTGCTCCAGACGCTGCACGTCAAGACGGGTGAGGATGATGGACGGTGCGGTGGTCATGATTCAGGCAGACTCCTTTTTTCTGCACAAAAAAGCAAAACCCCGCCAAAAAAAGGCGGGGTTCTCACGGGCCTCGGTGAGTTGAGGCGTACCCGGACACTACCACAGCGTCACAAATAAACAAGACAGCCTCAGGTGTTCGCCCTGCGCTGCTCGGCCTCGGCACAGATCACCCGGCGCCGCGCATCGTCGGCGGAGCGCCATTCGCGGATGTCTTCGACGTGGCGAAAGCAGCCGAGGCAGACTTTTTGCTCGTCCAGGCGACACAAACTGATACAAGGTGACGGCACCGCAGGGCTCACATTGCTGAACAGCGGCTTGGGCGGGCGGACAGGTACAGGCTGGGTCACAGTCAAATCTCGTCGAAATCCAGCTCTTCGCCGGTATATTCCTGGACCAGGCGCGTGAGCATCTCGCCCAGCAGCTCTTCACTCTTGTCGCATTGCCATTTGCCGCTTTCTTCGTCGTAGTCGAAGTGAACGCCACCGGAACGCGCCGCCAACCACAACTGACGCAGCGGCTCCTGGCGGCTGAAGATCAACTGTTGGCCGCTGTCGAACTTGACGGTCAGCACGCCGGCCGAGTTTTCCAGGTCCACGTCCAGGCCGCTGTCGTCGAAAATATCTTCCAGCGCCTGCTGCGTGGCATCCACCAGGTCGTGAAAACGGGCTTCGGTCAAACTCATTGTGGCAACCTCAAAAGTGTCTGGTTTTGCTCAAGCGCCGCACGATACGGGCGAGCTTCGCCGATTGCAAAGGATACCGATTTCGCTACCGATGACGGTACGAAATATCCTCTGCCAGCGTAGCCTGCTTCCCCTTCATGTCGGCAAACCCCCGCCGGACGGGTATTTCAGCGCATAGGCAAGCTGGCGGGTGGTCGGTATACTCGGGCGCAATTAATGCATATTCAAGGATTTCGCCATGAAGCGCCTGATCTCTTCCCTTGCTGCGCTCGTCGCGGTCGCTTGCCTCGTTAGTGCCTGTGGTCAAAAAGGCCCGCTGTACCTGCCCGATGACAGCAAAGACCCGAATGAACAGGCGCAATCGTCGCAAAAGCCATCCAAAGCGCATAAGCACGACACCTACGAATAAGGGAACTCCATGGACGCTTTTAACTACCGGGACGGCGAGCTGTTCGCGGAAGGCGTGGCGCTGTCCGCGATTGCCCAGCGCTTTGGCACCCCGACGTACGTGTACTCCCGCGCTCACATCGAAGCGCAATACCGCTCCTTCACCGACGCACTGAACGGCGTACCGCACCTGGTGTGCTACGCAGTCAAGGCCAACTCCAACCTGGGTGTACTGAATGTCCTGGCGCGTCTGGGCGCTGGTTTTGACATCGTGTCCCGTGGTGAGCTGGAGCGAGTACTGGCGGCTGGCGGTCAAGCTGACAAGATCGTGTTCTCCGGCGTCGGCAAGAGCCGCGAAGACATGCGCCGCGCCCTCGAAGTCGGTGTGCATTGCTTCAATATCGAATCCACCGACGAGCTGGAGCGCCTGCAAGTCGTAGCCGCCGAGATGGGCGTTCGTGCGCCGATCTCCCTGCGCGTCAACCCGGACGTCGATGCCGGCACCCACCCGTACATTTCCACCGGTCTCAAAGAGAACAAGTTCGGCATCGCCATTGCCGACGCCGAAGATGTGTACATCCGCGCCGCCCAACTGCCAAACCTGGAAGTGCTGGGTGTCGACTGCCATATCGGCTCGCAACTGACCAGCCTCCCGCCGTTCCTTGATGCCCTCGACCGCTTGCTGGCGTTGATCGACCGCCTCGGCGAGTGCGGCATCTACCTGCACCATATCGACCTCGGTGGTGGCGTGGGCGTGCGCTATCGCGATGAAGAGCCACCGCTGATCGCCGACTATATCCAGGCCGTGCGTAAGCGCATTGAAGGCCGCGACCTGACACTGATGTTCGAGCCAGGCCGCTATATCGTCGCCAACGCCGGCGTGCTGCTGACCCAGGTCGAGTACCTCAAGCACACCGAACACAAGGATTTCGCCATCGTCGACGCGGCGATGAACGACCTGATCCGCCCGGCGCTGTATCAGGCCTGGATGAATGTCACCGCAGTGACGCCTCGCGACAGCGAAGCCCGCGCCTATGACATCGTCGGCCCGATCTGCGAAACCGGTGACTTCCTGGCCAAGGATCGTCAGTTGGCCCTGGAAGAAGGCGATCTGCTGGCCGTGCATTCGGCCGGTGCCTACGGGTTTGTCATGAGTTCCAACTACAACACCCGCGGCCGTGCCGCCGAGGTGCTGGTGGACGGTGATCAAGCGTTTGAAGTGCGTCGCCGCGAGACGGTAGCCGAGTTGTATGCTGGCGAAAGCCTGCTGCCGGAGTAAGCCATGCTGCTGCGTTTTACCAAGATGCACGGGTTGGGCAATGATTTCATGGTCCTGGACCTGGTCAGCCAGCACGCGCACATCCTGCCCAAGCACGCTAAACAGTGGGGCGACCGGCATACCGGGATTGGTTTCGACCAATTGCTGCTTGTCGAAGCGCCGAGCAACCCGGAGGTGGATTTCCGCTATCGGATCTTCAACTCCGACGGCTCCGAAGTGGAGCAGTGTGGCAACGGTGCGCGCTGCTTCGCGCGTTTCGTGCTGGACAAGCGCCTGACTGCCAAGCGCCAGATCCGCGTCGAGACCAAGAGCGGCGTGATCGAACTGGATATCCGCAGCGACGGCCAGATCAGCGTCAACATGGGCGCGCCACGCCTGGTGCCGGCGGATATTCCGTTCCAGGCCACCGAGCAGGCCGTCAGCTACGCGCTGGATGTGGACGGCCAGTCGGTGGACATCGCCGCCGTGTCCATGGGCAACCCCCATGCCGTACTGCGGGTCAACGACATCAACAATGCCCCCGTGCACGAATTGGGGCCGAAGATCGAACACCACCCGCGCTTTCCGGCGCGGGTCAACGTGGGTTTCCTGCAGGTGATCGACCGTTCCCGCGCGCAATTGCGTGTATGGGAACGCGGCGCCGGCGAAACCCAGGCATGCGGCACCGGTGCTTGCGCCGCTGCCGTCGCCGCGATCAGCCAGGGGTGGATGGATTCGCCGCTGCTGATCGACCTGCCCGGTGGACGCCTGTCCATCGAATGGGCAGGCCCTGGCCACCCGGTGCTGATGACCGGGCCGGCCTCGCGTGTATACGAAGGACAGGTCCGTCTATGAGTGAGCCCAGCTAATGACCGATAAGCCTCAAGTACCCGCACCCGCAACCCCGAGCGAAAGTCTGGAGGCCGCTGCTGTCGCGGCGTACCTTGAGGCGAACCCGGATTTCTTCGTCGAGCACGAAGAACTGCTGCCGGCGTTGCGCATCCCCCACCAGCGTGGCGACACCGTGTCGCTGGTGGAACGACAGATGAAGATCCTGCGCGAGCGCAACATCGAGATGCGTCACAAGCTCTCGCACCTGATGGACGTCGCCCGCGACAACGACCGCCTGTTCGACAAGACCCGTCGCCTGATTCTTGCCCTGATGGACGCCACCAGCCTGGAAGAAACCGTGATCGCGGTAGAAGACAGCCTGCGCCAGGACTTCCAGGTGCCATTTGTCAGCCTGATCCTCTTCAGCGACAACCCGATGCCCGTGGGCCGTTGGGTCAGCGGCAGCGACGCGCAGACCGCGATTGGCGGCCTGTTGTCCGAGGGCAAGAGCATCAGCGGCACCCTGCGCGAGCATGAGCTGGACTTTCTGTTTGGCGCCGAACAGCGCAAGGAGATCGGTTCCACTGCAGTGGTCGCCCTCAGCCATCAAGGTTTGCATGGCGTGCTGGCCATCGCGAGCCGTGATCCCGCGCACTACAAAAGCTCGGTGGGCACGCTGTTCCTGACCTATATCGCCGAAGTGCTGGGCCGCGTTCTGCCGCGTTTCACCACCGCCCTGCGCGCGGTGCGCTAGCCATGGAACGGCAACTGGACGCTTACTGCGCTCACCTGCGCAACGAGCGTCAGGTGTCGCCCCACACGCTGGAAGCCTACCGACGGGACTTGAACAAGGTCCTGGCCTACTGCGAAAAACAGCAGGTCACCAGTTGGAAGGCCCTGGATATCCAGAACCTGCGCAGCCTGATCGCACGCCTGCACCACGCCGGCCAGTCCTCGCGCAGCCTGGCGCGCCTGCTGTCGGCTGTACGCGGGCTCTATCACTACCTCAACCGCGAAGGCCTGTGCGATCACGACCCGGCCAACGGCCTGTCTGCGCCCAAGGGCGAACGGCGCCTGCCCAAGACCCTGGACACCGACCGCGCCCTGCAATTGCTCGACGGCGCCGTGGAAGACGACTTCCTCGCCCACCGCGACCAGGCGATCCTGGAGCTGTTCTATTCCTCGGGCCTGCGCCTGTCGGAACTGACCGGCCTGAACCTGGACCAGTTGGACCTGGCGGACGGACTGGTGCAAGTCCTCGGCAAGGGCAGCAAAACCCGCGTGCTGCCAGTGGGCAGAAAGGCCCGCGAAGCCCTGCAACTGTGGCTGCCGCTGCGGGCGCTGGCCAACCCGGCGGACGACGCCGTGTTTATCAGCCAGCAAGGCCGGCGCCTGGGGCCACGGGCGATTCAGGTGCGGGTCAAGGCCGCCGGCGAGCGCGAACTGGGGCAGAACCTGCACCCGCATATGCTGCGGCACTCCTTTGCCAGCCATATGCTGGAGTCATCCCAGGACCTGCGCGCCGTGCAGGAGCTGCTCGGCCACTCCGACATCAAGACCACGCAGATCTACACCCATCTGGACTTCCAACACCTGGCAACGGTGTACGACAGCGCCCATCCACGGGCCAAACGCATCAAGGGCGGCGACTCATGAGTATCAAGCTGATCACCTTCGACCTGGACGACACGCTCTGGGACAACGTACCCGTCATCATCAGCGCCGAAGCGTCGATGCGCGAATGGCTGGCCGTGCATGCCTCCAAGGTCGGTGATCTGCCGCTGGAGCATTTCGCCAGCCTGCGCCAACAGGTATTGCAACGTCATCCGGAGCTCAAGCACCGCATCAGCGTGTTGCGCCACCGGGTGCTGATGCACGCCTTCGAGGAGGCCGGATATCCACAGCCGCAAGCCACGGAGATGGCCGATGTTTGCTTCGAAGCGTTCATTCACGCCCGCCACCAGATCAGCGTGTTTCCGGAAGCCGAGCCGATGCTCAAGGCCCTGCGCCAGCACTTCCTGCTCGGCGTGATCACCAACGGCAATGCCGATGTGCAGCGCGTTGGCCTGGCGGATTATTTCCATTTCGCCCTGCGCGCTGAAGATATCGGGATTGCCAAACCGGATGCGCGATTGTTTCAAGAGGCGTTGCAGCGTGGTGGCGTGGACGCCAGTGCGGCGGTGCATGTTGGCGACCATCCGGGCGATGACATCGCCGGGGCGCAGCAGGCTGGGTTGCGGGCGGTGTGGTTCAACCCGAC
This sequence comes from Pseudomonas sp. SR18, assembly GCF_023701505.1. NCBI lineage: Bacteria > Pseudomonadati > Pseudomonadota > Gammaproteobacteria > Pseudomonadales > Pseudomonadaceae > Pseudomonas > Pseudomonas sp. SR18. The sequence continues at coordinate 152,069 of NZ_JAMQAU010000002.1, forward strand.
AGGCAAGGTGTGGGAAGGCGATAAGCACCCGGATGCGCAGATTCGCAGCCTGACCGAATTGCCAGCACTGCTACGCAGCTGGCAATAACACTGGAGATCCAAATGTGGGAGGGGGCAAAACCCCTCCCACATTTGGATGATCACAAAGCTCACAGGCATGAAAAAGCCCGCAGCGACGGCGGGCTTTTTCTTACAAGCAGGTGACTGACCTCAGATAGGTCGGCTGCCGTACTTGTTATCCGGCTTCTTGGGTGGGTCTGCCACCACGTTAGCCTCGACTTCCTGCACTCTGCCGCCTTTAGCGAGGAATTCTTCCATCGCACGGGCCAGGGCATCGCGCTCTTTGTTCTTGGCCTCAACGCTCGGCAATTCATCTACCGAAACAGCTGCCTTGGCTTTGCCTTTGGCCGCCGGGGCAGGTGCATCATCGCCACCGTCGTCGTCCGCAACGTCTTCCGCTGCAGCTTCAAGACCTTCTTCGGTGTCGTCTTCGTCACCTACTTCGAGTTCGTCGTTTTCCAGATCATCGTCGCTCATGTTCTACCTCATGACTTGCGAAAAGCAGATTAGTTATAGCCCAGCTTCGCCCTCTGTCGAGGTCGCCGGGGAAAAATCAACATCCACTGGATAACCAGTGGCTTATGCCCCATCACCGTGCAAGGTGGCGAGGACTTTACGAGCACCGCCATGATCACGGTGCTCGCCCAGATAAACACCTTGCCAGGTCCCCATCGCCAAGCGGCCGGCATTGACCGGCAAACTCAGCTGGCAGCCCAGGAGACTGGCCTTGAAGTGCGCCGGCAGGTCATCCGGACCTTCGTCGTTGTGTTCGAACCCGGCACGGCCTTGCGGCACCAGCGCGTTGAAAAAACGTTCGAAGTCACGGCGAACCGCCGGGTCGGCATTCTCGTTGACGGTCAACGAGGCCGAGGTGTGCTGCAACCACAGGTGCAACAGGCCCACACGACACGCCTTCAATTCAGGCAAGCCGGCGAGCAACTCATCGGTCACCAGGTGAAAGCCCCGGGGCTTGGCCCGCAGGGTAATCAGGGTCTGTTGCCACATACAGTTCTCCGCCCATCGGCGCGCATTCTAGCGCGCTCAGGGAAAAAACAAAGTGTCGAATACGCCTACATGCCTGTAAGACATTCGCACGGTGAAAAGTGCCGTGCGCGCCCGATCACAAAGTCAGCGCAAAAAACCGCACAGCCTCTTACGACTGACAAACGCCAGGCAAAAAAATGCCCGGCAAGCCGGGCATCTTTTTAACGCGTACTTACAAGTTGTAGCCGCGTTCGTTGTGTTGCGCCAGGTCGAGGCCGACAGCCTCTTCCTCTTCGGTAACACGCAGGCCCATGACCATGTCGAGTACCTTGAGGATGACGTAGGTGACGATAGCCGTGTAGATCACGGTGAAGCCGACACCTTTGCACTGGATCCAGACTTGAGCCGCGATGTCAGTCACGGTGCCGAAGCCGCCCAATGCAGGGGCTGCGAACACACCGGTGAGGATCGCACCGACGATACCGCCGATACCGTGCACGCCGAATGCGTCCAGAGAGTCATCGTAGCCGAGCTTGCGCTTGAGGCTGGTCGCGCAGAAGAAGCAGACCACGCCCGCCACCAGGCCGATCACCAGGGCGCCCATTGGGCCAACGGTGCCAGCGGCCGGTGTAACGGCCACCAAGCCAGCCACCACGCCCGAGGCAATGCCCAGTGCGCTTGGCTTACCGTGAGTGATCCACTCGGCGAACATCCAGCCCAGCGCCGCAGCAGCGGTAGCGATCTGAGTCACCAGCATCGCCATGCCGGCGGTGCCGTTGGCGGCAGCAGCAGAACCGGCGTTGAAGCCGAACCAGCCGATCCACAGCATTGCCGCGCCCACCAGGGTGTAACCCAGGTTGTGCGGTGCCATTGGGGTGGTCGGGAAGCCTTTACGCTTGCCGAGCACGATGCACGCCACCAGACCAGCCACACCAGCGTTGATGTGCACCACGGTGCCGCCGGCGAAGTCCAGCACGCCCCAGTCCCACATCAGGCCGCCGTTGCCGCTCCAGACCATGTGCGCGATGGGCGCATAGACCAGGGTGAACCAGATGCCCATGAAGATCAGCATCGCGGAGAACTTCATGCGCTCAGCAAAGGCACCCACGATCAGCGCCGGGGTGATGATGGCGAAGGTCATCTGGAAGGTGATGAACACTGCTTCCGGGAACAACGCCGCAGGCCCGGTGATGCTGGCCGGGGTCACGCCCGCCAGGAACGCCTTGCCCATGCCGCCGAAGAAGGAATTGAAATTGACCACACCCTGTTCCATACCGGTGGTATCGAACGCAATGCTGTAGCCGTAGACGACCCACAGGATGCTGATCAGGCCAGTGATGGCGAAGCACTGCATCATCACCGACAGAATATTTTTGGAGCGGACCATGCCGCCGTAGAACAGCGCCAGGCCGGGGATGGTCATGAACAGCACCAGTGCGGTGGCGGTCAGCATCCAGGCGGTGTCGCCGGAGTTGAGGACTGGAGCAGCCACTTCGTCTGCCGCCATGGCCAGGCTTGGCATTACGATGGACAACAGGGCTCCGAGCCCTGCGAATTTACGCAGAGTCATATTGTTTTCTCCTGGGGCGTTGGGGTTTGGCGGCTTAGATTGCGTCGGTATCGGTTTCGCCGGTACGGATGCGAATAGCCTGTTCCAGATTGACCACGAAGATCTTGCCGTCACCAATCTTGCCGGTGTTGGCGGCCTTGGTTATCGCCTCGATAACCCGGTCAAGATCCTTGTCGTCAATGGCGACATCAATCTTCACCTTCGGCAGGAAATCGACTACGTATTCCGCGCCGCGATACAGCTCGGTGTGACCCTTCTGCCGACCGAAGCCCTTGACCTCAGTAACGGTAATGCCCTGCACGCCGATCTCGGACAACGACTCGCGTACATCGTCCAACTTGAACGGCTTGATGATGGCAGTGACTAGCTTCATGAAAACTCTCTCCCGAATTGGTGGACTTGCCCCAGGAAAACAAACCCGTCTCAAGTCTAAGCGCAGTGCCTGGCTTTGTAACGCATCGTCGCAAGGGCAGTTGCCATTGGGACGCCAGCGAACCACTGGTGACGAAACCTGTACCCCTGATCCGTCGGCGCACTGCATTCGTCACAGCGACTGCATCAGTGCATGGGTCATGATCGTCTAAGCAGAAACCTTGCCATCTCCGTAAAAATCACTGAAATCAGTCCCTTGCCCGCTTAACCCCACCCACGGGGCTACTTGGCGGCTGCAATGCGCACGAAAACAGTGCGACGCCGCCCGGCCCGATGCGCGAAAAGCGTGCGCCGCAGGCCGTGAAAAAGACTATAGACGCTGCGTGATACACTGCCCGCCAACAGTTTTCCGGAATATTTCCCATGCTCGCGCCCAAAGACCTCCTCGACGCCCTGAGCGGCCACGCCTCTCGCCTGTTCAGCGGCGAAACCCCGCTGCCCCGCAATGAAATCGAAAGTCAGTTCAAGGCTTTGCTGCAAAGTGGTTTCAGCAAGCTTGATCTGGTCAGCCGGGAAGAATTTGACAGCCAGATGGTGGTGCTCGCCCGCACCCGTGCGCGACTGGAGAGTCTGGAGGCCAAAGTCGCAGAGCTGGAAGCGCGGTTGACACCTGCGGCTGAATAAATGCGATCAGTGTGGGATGGGGCCAGTCCTCTCCCACCTTTGCTCTGGATACGTTCTGTAAAACCTCCCCGCCTCGCCCTTCTCCACCTCGTCTACCCTTGAAAAACCGCAGGAAGCGGCCTCTCATTTCAAGGAACGAGCATGTCCCTCGCCATCGTCCACAGCCGCGCCCAGGTCGGCGTAGAAGCCCCTGCCGTCACCGTCGAGGTGCACATGGCCAATGGTTTGCCGTCCTTGACCCTGGTGGGTTTACCCGAAACCGCCGTCAAGGAAAGCAAGGACCGCGTTCGCAGCGCCATTCTCAACTGCGCCCTGCAATACCCCTCGCGCCGTATCACCCTCAACCTCGCGCCCGCCGACCTGCCCAAGGACGGCGGGCGTTTTGATTTGGCGATTGCATTGGGGATCCTCGCCGCCAGTGTGCAAGTGCCGGCGTTGATGCTCGATGACGTTGAATGCTTGGGTGAGTTGGCGTTGTCCGGTGAAGTGCGCGCAGTCAAAGGTGTGTTGCCAGCGGCTTTAGCCGCGCGCAAGGCCGGGCGCACGGTGATAGTGCCGCGGGCGAACGCGGAGGAAGCGTGCCTGGCGTCGGGTTTGAAAGTGATTGCAGTGGATCACCTCCTGCAGGTGGTGGCGCACCTCAATGGGCATGTGCCGATTGAGCCCTACAAGTCCGATGGCTTGCAGTACCTGAACAAGCCGTACCCTGATTTGAGCGAAGTGCAGGGTCAGCTGGCCGCCAAGCGGGCATTGCTGATTGCCGCAGCGGGCGCACATAACCTGCTGTTCAGTGGGCCACCGGGTACCGGCAAGACCTTGCTCGCCAGCCGCCTGCCCGGTTTGCTGCCACCGCTGAGCGAACAGGAGGCCCTCGAAGTGGCGGCCATTCAGTCGGTGGTCAGTCTCGCCCCACTGAGCCACTGGCCGCACCGGCCGTTCCGCCAGCCGCACCACTCGGCGTCAGGGCCGGCATTGGTGGGCGGTGGGTCGAAACCGCAGCCAGGGGAAATCACCCTGGCGCACCATGGCGTGCTCTTCCTGGACGAATTGCCGGAGTTTGATCGCAAGGTGCTGGAAGTTCTGCGCGAGCCATTGGAGTCGGGCCATATCGTGATTTCCCGCGCCCGCGACCGCGTGAGTTTCCCGGCGCGCTTTCAGCTGGTAGCGGCGATGAACCCCTGCCCATGCGGCTACATGGGTGAGCCCACTGGGCGTTGTCGCTGCACGCCGGAACATATCCAGCGGTATCGCAACAAGCTGTCTGGCCCCTTGCTGGATCGGATCGACCTGCACCTTACCGTGGCGCGTGAAACCACTGCGCTCAATCCCACCCAGCAGGCTGGAGAGACCACGGCAACGGCCTCAGCCCTGGTGGCCGATGCGCGGGAGCGTCAGCAACAGCGCCAGGGCTGCGCCAACGCCTTTCTTGATCTGCCAAGGCTGCGTGAGCACTGCCAGTTGGCGAAAGCCGATGAAAGCTGGCTGGAGAGCGCCTGCGAGCGACTGACATTGTCGCTGCGGGCGGCTCATCGGTTGCTCAAAGTAGCGCGCACCCTGGCGGATCTGGATCAAGTGGACAATATCAGCCGGGACCATCTGAAGGAGGCGCTGCAATACCGCCCGGCTGCGATCAATTGAGCCTGGCGCCTCCCACATTTTTGTACCGCAATGGCTTCAGCGAAAGCGATCCACTTCATGCCGCAAGCCAGCCGCCAACGTCTCCAGTTCCTTGGCTGTAATCGCCAGGTTCGACACCACTTCCCGCTGCTCGCTGTTGGCCAGCGCGATGCTCTGCAAGTTGCTGCTGAGCAACGTCGCGGTGCTGCTTTGCTCTTGCGTTGCCGTGGTAATCGCCGCGAACTGCTGACCGGCCGAACGGCTCTGCTCGTCGATACGCGCCAGGGCCGAGGCTACGTCGGCGTTGCGCGACAGGCCTTCCTGCATCAGCGTGTTGCCGTGCTCCATGGTGCTGATGGCGTTACCGGTCTCCCGCTGGATGCTCTGGATCATCCCGGAAATTTCATCGGTGGCTTCGCGGGTACGCGAGGCCAGGTTACGTACTTCGTCAGCCACCACGGCAAACCCACGACCTTGCTCACCGGCGCGAGCCGCCTCGATGGCGGCGTTGAGCGCCAGCAGGTTGGTCTGCTCGGCGATGGAGGTGATCACACCGACGATGCCGCCGATTTCCTGGGAGCGCTGGCCGAGGGTATTGATCACCGTGGCCGTGCTGTTCAGCGCGGTCGCGATATGCTCCAGCGACGACGACGCCTCTTGCATCGAGGTGCGGCCGATACGGGTTTGCTGGGCATTCTCTTGGGCCAGACGCTCGGTGTTGCCCATGTTGTCGGCGATATTCAGCGACGTTGCACTGAACTCTTCCACCGCGCCAGCCATGCTGGTGATTTCGCCGGACTGCTGCTCCATGCCGTCATAAGCCCCGCCGGACAACCCGGACAGCGCCTGGGCACGGCTGTTGACCTCTTCGGCCGCCTTGCGGATGTGGGAAACCATGGTCGACAGCGCTTCACCCATCTGATTGAAGCTGCGGGCCAGTTGGCCGATTTCATCATGGCTGGACACGTTGAGACGCGCACTCAAGTCGCCCGCGCCCAAGGCTTCGGCCTGACGCACCAGGTCGCTCAACGGTTGCAGTTTGCTGCGCAGCAGCCACACCGTAGCGCCTACCGCCAACAGCATCGCCAGCACGCTGCCGATCACCAGGCGAATGCCTACTGCCCAGGTCACCGCGCGGATTTCAGCCTTCGGCATGCTCGCGACCACGGCCCATGGACCGCCATCGAAGGGCACCGAAACGCTGTAGAAGTCTTCGTTCTTGTCGCTCCAGAAGCGGCCTTTGCCTGGGGTCTTGGCCAAGTCCAACATCACAGGAACCGCTTGATCCAACGCCTGCACACCGGCTGGCGGCACCAGCCAGCGCTTCTGCTCGTCGAGCAACGCCAGGGAACCGGTATGGCCGATGCGGAAGCGCTTGAGGTTCTCGAACTGCGCGGCCTGGGCGTCGGTGTAGTCAAAACCGATGAACAGCACGGCGATCACTTTGCCGCTGGTGTCGCGCACGGGGCTGTACTGAGTCATGTAGGAGCGGTCGAACAACACCGCGCGGCCGATATACGCCTGCCCACCGAGCACACGCTGGTAAGCAGGGCCCTGGCGGTCAAGCACAGTGCCAATGGCGCGGCTGCCGTCCTGCTTGGTCAGGGAGGTGCTGACGCGGACAAAGTCGTCGCCGCTGCGCACGAACACGGTGGCCACGCCGCCGGACATCTGCTTGAACTCATCCACTTCAGTGAAGTTGTTGTTGAGCACTTCGCTGCCCAGCAACAAGCTCGGCGTCTGGACCCCGGCCACCGCGACCATCTGGTCTGCCTGCACCCGCAACCCGGCGCTGAAGCGCTTCTCAAACAGTCCGGTCAGACGCTGGGTGCTCTCGCGCAACGTGCTGTGGAACGTATTGAGTTGGTCGGCGAGCAATCGCGCTTCGCTGGCCAGGTGCTCTTCGCGGGTATCGAGGTTGGCGGAATCAAGGGAACGCAAGGCGAACACGGTACTGCCGCCGATGGCGACAGCCAGAATCACGGCTAATGCGAGGCCTAACTGCGAGGCGATCCGGGCGCGGGGTTGAGACATGACAGCTCCTGGCCGAGGCCAGGATCATCCTGATCTCATAGCGCTGCTCGGCAAATTATCTGGTGGGAAACGTTGGAGCACGATGGTTCCAACACACCTACTTCGGCTGCGCCTGGCAATACTTGAGCGAATCGCAGGGGTATCACGCAAACGGTTGCGTGATGAAGCACGAACCCTTCAATTGAGGCGTTTGACGGCAGGTAAAACCATGGAATGCACCTCGCTCTGGAGGAAATCCGCCAGGCGCCGCAAGCGTTCACCACCCGGACGGGTTTTCGGCCACACCAGATAGTAACTTTCCCCACTCGCAACCGCCGTCGGCCACGGCAGACTCAAGCGTCCCTGCGCGACATCTTCGGCCACCATCAGCAGATCGCCCATGGACACGCCATAACCACGAGCGGCAGCAATCATGCCCAGTTCAAGCGTATCGAACACCTGCCCGCCCTTGAGCGATACCTGGTTCGACAGCCCCATGCGCTCCAGCCATTTGCGCCAATCCCTGCGGTCGGGCGTGGGGTGCAGCAACTCGGTAGCGGCCAGGCGATTTACGTCCCAAGGGCCATCGTTCAACAGGTTCGGCGCGCCCACGGGTATTAACAACTCAGGAAACAAGTAGCTGGCCTCCCAGTCCGCCGGAAAGTGCCCATAGCTCAACAGCACCGCGCAGTCGAAAGGCTCTTGATTGAAATCCACTTCATCCACATTCATCCAGGCGCTGGTCAGTTGCACTTCATTGCCCGGTTGTAACGCCCGAAAGCGGCTGAGCCGCGCCAACAACCAGCGCATGGTCAGGGTGGACGGCGCCTTCATGCGCAGGATGTCATCTTCGGCGTTCAGGGTATGGCAGGCCCGTTCCAGCGCCGCGAACCCCTCGCGCACACCGGGCAACAGCAGGCGCGCTGATTCGGTGAGCTGAAGGTTACGGCCACTTCGCTGGAACAGGCGGCAGGCGAAATGCTCTTCCAGCGTGCGGATATGTCGGCTCACCGCACTCTGGGTAATCGACAGTTCTTCGGCGGCACGGGTAAAGGAGTTATGCCGGGAGGCTGCTTCAAATGCCCGTAACGCATAAAGAGGAGGAAGACGACGCGACATAAGGAAAGCTCCGACAGCAGGACGCCTAAACCCTACCAGAATCAATCTGGCATGAGTTTTAATCATGCGAATGATCGCTTTTATCCCTTTGTGCAATGGGCTGAGAGGGCCGAGAATCGAACCCTCCCGACCCTCCGACTTTCTGAGTGTGATGATCATGCAGCATCCGGCACGTACCGAACTCTGGGCCATCCTGCGGCTGTCAGGGCCGTTGATTGCTTCCCAGTTGGCGCACATGCTGATGGTGCTGACCGACACCCTGATGATGGCGCGCCTGAGCCCCGAAGCCTTGGCCGGTGGAGGCCTGGGGGCGGCTAGCTATTCGTTCGTGTCGATCTTCTGCATTGGGGTAATCGCCGCCGTAGGCACCTTGGTGGCGATCCGTCACGGCGCCGGCGACATCGAAGGTGCTACCCGCCTGACCCAGGCCGGGCTGTGGCTCGCCTGGCTGATGGCCCTGGCCGCGGCGCTGCTGCTGTGGAACCTCAAGCCGGTGCTGCTGATGTTTGGCCAGACCGACACCAACGTGCAGTCGGCGGGGCAATTTCTGACCATGCTGCCATTTGCCCTGCCCGGCTACCTGAGTTTCATGGCTTTGCGCGGCTTCACCAGCGCCATCGGCAAGGCCACCCCGGTGATGGTGATCAGCCTCGGCGGCACGGTGCTGAACTACCTGCTCAATCACGCGTTGATCGAAGGCATGTTCGGCCTGCCGAAACTCGGCTTGATGGGTATTGGCCTGGTCACCGCCATCGTCGCCAATGGCATGGCCCTGACATTGATGTGGTACATCCGCAGCAACCGCGCTTACGCCGCCTACCCGCTAAGCGCCGGCCTGCTGCGCCTCAATACCCAATACCTGCGTGAATTGTGGCGCCTGGGCCTGCCGATTGGCGGCACCTACGCGGTCGAAGTCGGGCTGTTTGCCTTTGCCGCGCTGTGCATGGGCACCATGGGCAGTACGCAACTGGCGGCGCATCAGATCGCCCTGCAGATCGTCTCGGTGGCATTCATGGTCCCTGCGGGTATGTCCTACGCGGTGACCATGCGCATCGGCCAGCACTATGGAGCCGGGCAATTGTTGCAGGCGCGCATGGCCGGTCGCGTCGGCATCAGCTTTGGGGCGACGATAATGTTGGGATTTGCCGTGGTCTTGTGGCTGTTTTCCGACCCGCTGATCGGCCTGTTCCTCGACCATGACGACCCGGCGTTCCACGAGGTGATCGTGCTCGCCGTCAGCCTGCTGGCCGTCGCGGCCTGGTTCGAGTTGTTCGACGGCGTGCAAACCATCGCCATGGGCTGCATCCGGGGGCTCAAGGACGCCAAGACCACCTTCCTGGTGGGGCTGGGCTGCTACTGGTTGATCGGCGCGCCTTCAGCGTGGTTGATGGCGTTCACGCTGGGCTGGGGGCCAACCGGTGTATGGTGGGGTTTGGCACTCGGCCTGGCCTGTGCGGCGGTAAGCCTGACCTGGGCGTTCGAGGCGAAGATGAAGCGGATGATTCGCCAGGAGCCTGAGGTTCAAGCCTCGTTTCAGGCTGCACAAACAGAGTAAAACCCTACCCTTCCACCGTTGATTGGGTTTGCAGGTCAGCAGCCCAACAGCGCCTGCTGGCCCTTGCCGAATGTGAGGTAATCCACCAACTCCGGTAACGGCAACGGCTTGCTGATCAGATAGCCCTGGGCTTGGTCACAGCCAAACAATCGCAAAAGCGCCAGCTGCTCCGGGGTTTCCACGCCCTCGGCCACCACTTCCAGGTTGAGGTTGTGGGCCAGGTTGATCATCGCGTGCACCAGCTTGCGGTTCTCTTCGCGCTCTTCCATGCCGCCGACAAAACTCTTGTCGATCTTCAACAAGGCAATCGGCAGGCTGTTGAGGTGCACGAACGAGGAGAAACCGGTGCCGAAGTCGTCCAGGGAAAACCGCACACCGAGCCGGCCGAGGGCGTCCATGGTCTGCTTGACCAGATCGCTACGGCGCATTACGGCGGTTTCGGTCAGTTCGAACTCCAGCCATTGCGCCTCTACGCCGCGCTCAGCGATCAATCGGCTGAGGGTCGAGAGCAACTGGCTGTCCTGGAACTGGCGGAACGAAAGGTTGACCGCCATGTGCAACGGCGGCAGGCCGCGCTCACGCAGGTCTTGCATGTCGCGCAGGGCGCGGGAGATTACCCAGTAGCCCAACGGTACGATCAGGCCGCTCTGTTCGGCCAAAGGCACGAACTCGCTGGGCGGCAACAGGCCGCGCTCGCCGTGGCGCCAGCGCACCAGGGCTTCGAGGCCGACGATGTGGCCGTCATCCAGGTCCAGGCGCGGCTGGTAGTGCAGCTCCAGTTCATCGCGGCGCAAGGCGCGGCGCAGTTCACTTTCCAGATCGGCGAGGCTGCGCGCGTTGCGGTTGATGCGTTCGTTGAAGATATGGAAGGTACAGCCTTGGGTGCTCTTGGCTTGCTGCATGGCGATATGGGCGTGCCACATCAATGGGTCGGCGCCAGCGCGGGCGCGGGCATGGGCCACGCCCAGGCTGCAACCGATCAGCAGGCTTTCGCCATCCACCCAGTACGGCTCGGCCATGGCTTCGGTGATGCGCTCGGCCATCCACTCTGCGCGTTGCGGTGCGCGACGGGTGTCAATCAGCAAGGCGAACTCGTCGCTGCCCAGGCGTGCCAGTTGGTCGCCGATTTCAAGTTGGCTCTTGAGCCGCGAAACCACCTGCAGGATCAAGCGGTCGCCAGCCTGGTGGCCGAGGGCATCGTTGGCGTGGCGGAAGTTGTCGAGGTCCAGATGACCGAGGGCCAGACCGCGGCCTTCGTTCTCGGCCAGCCGCGCCGCAAGGAGGGTCTGGAAGCCCTGGCGGTTGGCGATACCGGTGAGCGGGTCTTGCTCGGCCAGGCGTTGCAGGGTGTTTTCCAGCACGCCGCGCTCACGCACATGACGCAGGCAGCGGCGCAGTATGTCGGCGTCCAGTGCATCACGGATCAGCCAGTCACTGACGCCAAGCGGCGAAACCAGCGGCTCCTGCTCCAACAGCAACACGCACGGCAAGCTGCACTGGCCAGGGCCGGGTTGCAGGCTGGACGTGGTCAACAGCACGGCGCTGGCGTCATCGTCGAACAGACGACTCACCGAGTCCCAGTTTGGCGCGCTGATCAGCACAGCCCCATCGCCCATCGGCGCCAGGCACTCGCGCAACAACGCTGCCCACTCAGGCGTATCGGCCAGTAGCAGCAAACGCAAGGGTTCGACAGGCGTAGACAAGCTAGCTCCCTAGACTCTGCAAAATTTCGTTGGCGGCGGGCATTATGACGTGCGGCCTGATAATCACCAATGATAGGGGTTATCAAATGCGCAGGTGTAAGCATTTGTCGCTGTTTTAAGCGTAAAAAGCCTCGACATCCTGCGGCAAAGTAGCAAAACCGGCAAATTTAGATCGAGTGGTACGTCACACCGTCGATCCAGGGCAGCAGAATCTTGCCAGCCTGTTAAAATGCACGCCCTTTTGAACAACGACTCCCGAAATTCTGTATGTCCCGACTCAATCCCCGGCAGCAAGAAGCCGTGAACTACGTCGGCGGCCCTCTATTGGTGCTCGCCGGTGCCGGTTCCGGCAAGACCAGCGTGATCACCCGCAAGATCGCGCACCTGATCCAGAGCTGTGGCATCCGCGCCCAGTACATCGTCGCCATGACTTTTACCAACAAGGCCGCGCGTGAGATGAAGGAGCGGGTCGGCACCCTGCTCAAGGGTGGCGAAGGCCGTGGCCTCACGGTGTGTACCTTCCATAACCTGGGGCTGAACATCATCCGCAAGGAGCATGCGCGGCTGGGCTACAAGCCGGGCTTCTCGATCTTTGACGAGACCGACGTCAAGGCCTTGATGACCGACATCATGCAGAAGGAATACGCGGGCGACGACGGCGTCGACGAGATCAAGAACATGATCGGCGCCTGGAAAAACGACCTCATCCTGCCGCCCGAAGCCCTGGAAAACGCGCGCAACCCCAAGGAACAGACCGCCGCCATCGTCTACACCCACTATCAGCGCACGCTCAAGGCGTTCAACGCGGTGGATTTCGACGACTTGATCCTGCAGCCGGTCAAGCTGTTCCAGGAACACGCCGACATCCTCGAAAAGTGGCAGAACAAGGTGCGCTACCTGCTGGTGGACGAATACCAGGACACCAACGCCAGCCAGTACTTGCTGGTGAAGTTGCTGATTGGCAAGCGCAACCAGTTCACCGTGGTGGGTGACGATGACCAGTCGATCTATGCCTGGCGCGGCGCCCGTCCGGAAAACCTGATGCTGCTCAAGGTCGATTACCCGTCCTTGAAAGTGGTCATGCTGGAGCAGAACTACCGCTCCACCAGCCGCATCCTGCGCTGCGCCAACGTGCTGATCTCGAACAACCCCCACGAGTTTGAAAAACAGCTGTGGAGTGAGATGGGCCACGGCGACGAAATCCGCGTGATCCGCTGTCGCAATGAAGATGCCGAAGCCGAGCGCGTGGCCGTCGAGTTGCTCACCTTGCACCTGCGTACCGATCGGCCCTACAGCGACTTTGCGATTCTGTATCGCGGCAACTACCAGGCCAAACTGATCGAGTTGAAGTTGCAGCACCACCAGATTCCGTATCGCCTGTCGGGGGGCAACAGCTTTTTCGGACGCCAGGAAGTAAAAGACCTGATGGCCTACTTCCGCCTTATCGTGAACCCGGACGACGACAACGCCTTCCTGCGCGTGATCAACGTGCCGCGCCGGGAAATCGGCTCGACGACTCTGGAAAAGCTCGGCAACTACGCCACCGAACGCAAGATTTCGATGTACGCCGCCACCGACGAGATCGGCCTGGGCGAGCACCTGGACACGCGTTTTACCGATCGCCTGGCGCGCTTCAAGCGCTTCATGGACAAGGTGCGCGAGCAATGCGCCGGCGAAGACCCGATCAGCGCCCTGCGCAGCATGGTCATGGACATCGACTATGAAAACTGGCTGCGCACCAACAGTTCCAGCGACAAGGCCGCGGATTACCGCATGGGCAACGTCTGGTTCCTGATCGAAGCGCTGAAGAACACCCTGGAAAAAGACGAAGACGGCGAGATGACCGTCGAAGACGCCATCGGCAAGCTGGTGCTGCGCGACATGCTCGAACGTCAGCAGGAAGAGGAAGACGGCGCCGAAGGTGTACAGATGATGACCTTGCATGCCTCCAAGGGCCTGGAATTTCCCTACGTGTTCATCATGGGTATGGAAGAGGAAATCCTCCCGCACCGCTCCAGCATCGAAGCCGACACCATCGAGGAAGAACGGCGCCTGGCCTACGTCGGCATTACCCGCGCGCGTCAGACCCTGGCCTTCACCTTTGCTGCCAAGCGCAAGCAATACGGCGAGATCATCGATTGCGCCCCCAGCCGGTTTCTGGATGAACTGCCGCCGGATGACCTGGCCTGGGAAGGCAATGACGACACCCCGACCGAGGTAAAGGCCGTGCGCGGCAACACCGCCCTGGCGGACATACGCGCGATGTTAAAGCGCTAGAATCGACTACTTTTCAATCTACTTTCGGCGCAGATCGCGCCATTAGAGGAAGCTTTCCGTGGAAGCACTGCACAAGAAAATTCGCGAAGAAGGCATCGTGCTTTCCGATCAGGTACTCAAGGTCGACGCCTTTTTGAACCACCAGATCGACCCGGCGCTGATGAAACTGATCGGTGATGAATTCGCCGCGTTGTTCAAGGACTCGGGCATCACCAAGATCGTCACCATCGAAGCCTCGGGTATTGCACCGGCGATCATGACCGGGCTGAACCTCGGTGTGCCGGTGATCTTCGCCCGCAAGCACCAGTCCCTGACCCTGACTGAAAACCTGCTGTCGGCGACCGTTTACTCGTTCACCAAGCAAACCGAAAGCACCGTGGCCATCTCGCCGCGCCACCTCACCAGCAGCGACCGCGTGTTGGTGATCGACGACTTCCTGGCCAATGGCAAAGCGTCCCAGGCGCTGATTTCGATCATCAAGCAGGCCGGTGCAACCGTTGCCGGCCTGGGGATCGTGATCGAGAAATCGTTCCAGGGTGGCCGTGCGGAACTGGATGCGCAGGGTTATCGGGTTGAGTCGCTGGCGCGGGTGAAGTCGTTGGCCGGTGGCGTAGTTACGTTCATCGAGTAACCTCGATTCAAAATGTGGGAGGGGGCTTGCCCCCTCCCATATTTGCCTTGTGTTGCTTGTTAGTGCGCGGTGGCTTGGAGGCCGGCCAGTAGCAGGCGCTGGTATAAGTCTTCTTTCAGCCCCTCCGGCTTCTCCAACCGCATCCGCTTCAAATGCTCGGGAAACGCTTGCGGCTCCGGTGCATCCAGCGCCGCCTTACCCAACTCCAGAATTTCCGTCAGCTTGAATTTGCTCTTGAGCCAGTTCAATGCGCGCAACAGATCCCGCTCTTCATCCGTGAAATCGCTGCCCAGCGGGTACTCCGGAAACAAACGCCGATGCCGCGCCTGAATCCCCTTGAGCCGCTCCGGTGTGTTGTCGATAAATCGCGGATCGAGCTGGAAATCCTTGGGCAACTTGCCCGCCTTTTGCGCCTCTTCGATCAGGTCATCCTGGAACCTGGAGTCGGTGATATTGAGTAACGCCTCAATCACCTTGGCATCCGTCTGACCGCGCAGATCGGCGATTCCATACTCGGTGATGACGATATCCCGCAGGTGCCGAGGAATAGTGCAGTGCCCATAATCCCAGACGATATTGGAGCTGACCTCTCCGCCCGATTCGCGCCAGCTGCGCAAAATCAGGATCGACCGCGCACCTTCCAGCGCATGGCCTTGGGCCACAAAGTTGTACTGCCCGCCTACGCCGCTGAGCACGCGGCCGTCTTCCAACTGGTCCGCCACACCCGCGCCGAGCAACGTCACCATGATCGCGCTGTTGATAAACCGAGCATCCAGGCGCTGCAAACGCTTGAGTTCTTCCTGGCCGTACAGCTCGTTGATGTAGCTGATGCGGGTCATGTTGAATTCAAGGCGCTTGGCGTGGGTCATTTCCTGCAAGCGCTGGTAAAAACTGCGTGGCCCGAGGAAGAAACCACCGTGGATGGACACACCGTCAGGCTGCGCCGCATCGTCTAGCAAGCCAGCATTGGCCTGTTCCTGGGTCGCGATATCCGGGTATACCTTGCGCCGCACAATTCCCGCATCCGCCAGTACCAACAGGCCGTTGACGAACATTTCGCTGCACCCGTAAAGGCCACGGGCGAAGGGGTCGACACCGCCTTCGTGGCTGATCAGCGGTGCCCATTGGTACACATCCAGGTCAGTCAGCAGCAGGCGGTATGCTTCATTATCGGCCTGGCGCGCCAGTAAGGCGGCGGTCAGCGCATCGCCCATGGAACCGATACCAATCTGCAAGGTGCCGCCATCGCGCACCAGCGTGCTGGCATGCAGGCCGATGAAATGGTCCTGGAACCCCACCGGCATGTTCGGTGTGGAGAACAGCGTGGTGCTGTCCTTTGCATCGATCAGGTAGTCGAACGCATCCATGCCCAACTCGGAATCGCCCGGCATGTAGGGCAAATCGGTGTGAACCTGGCCGACGATCAGGATGGTTTCCCCCGCGTCACGGCGCTTGGCGATCATCTGTAACAGGTCGAGGGTGATATCTGGGTTGCAGCTCAGGCTCAGGCGGTCTGGGTGCTCGGCGCTGCTCGCGACCAACTGCGCCACCAGGTTCAGGCCTGCGGCATTGATATCGCGGGCGGCGTGGCTGTAGTTGCTGCTGACGTAATCCTGTTGGGCAGACGTACTGTGCAGCAGACTGCCGGGCTGCATGAAGAACTGCTGCACGTGGATGTTCTTCGGCAGGCTGTCTGAATGCAGGGCAGCGAGAAACTCCAACTCGGGGTAATCCCCAAACACCCGCTCGATAAAGGGTTCGAGAAAGCGCTTCTGCAAGCCATCGCCCATCGTTGGCCGGCCCAGGCTCAGCGCGGTGTAAATCGTCAGCGCCCGCTCCGGCAGCTTGGCGACACGCCGGTACAGCGCATTGACGAACAGATTGGGCTTGCCCAGGCCCAGCGGCATGCCCATGTGGATATGCGCCGGCAAACGCGCCAGTACGTCGTCAACTGCTTGCTCGATTGAACACAACTGCACCATCCGACCCTCCTGAACATTCCATGATTAGGGGTTGGACCGAGCTTGCCGGGTCTTTGCTGCAATCACCAGCCCGAAACCTAAATCACAGGCACAAAAAAGCCGCTCGTAAGCGGCTTTTTTGGCGAAGATCGGCTAATTACAGGCCGGACATCTTCTTGATCGCCCCTTTAAGCTCTTCATCCGAGCAATCCGCACATGTGCCTTTAGGCGGCATGGCGTTGATGCCGGTGATGGCCTTGGCCAGGATGCCATCAAGGCCGCCCTGGTGGTCGGCGCGTTCTTTCCAGGCGGCGGTGTCGCCGATTTTCGGCGCGTTCAGCAGGCCGGTGCCGTGGCACGCGTTGCAGTGTTTGGCGATGATGTCATCCGGGGTTTTCGCACCACCACCGCCTGCGGCCACGGCGACTTCCATGCCTTTGCATTCCTGGCCCTGGACGCAGACCTGGCCCACGGGCTCCAGGCGCTTGGCAATGTCATCATTGGTCGCAGCTTGTGCGCTCACAGCCCATAAGGCCAGTACGGTTGCTGGTGCAGCCAGCATTTTCATAATTAGGTTCACGCGTTCACCCTCAATGGTGGCTATTCACGCCTGCGGCCACGGTTTCGCAGGCGGCGAAAGTATAACGGTTAGCCCGCCGGGCTGAAACAACCCTATTAAATAAAGGGAGATTCAACCTTGCGGAATACAGCCAGGGTGTCTCTGCAACGCTGGCAGGACGCCTCTATTCTTAAAAGTTCGCGGGTGTGGCTGCGCTGATTAGTCGCGCCGGTACGTCGAACGGATTGCGAAAACGATGAGGCTTGGTACTTTCAAAGTAGTAGCTATCGCCGGCTTCGAGCACAAAAGTTTCAAGACCGACCACCAACTCCAGGCGACCTTCCAACAGAATCCCGGTTTCTTCGCCTTCGTGGGTGAGCATTTCTTCACCGGTGTCGGCGCCAGGCGGGTAGATCTCGTTGAGAAACGCGATGGCCCGACTCGGGTGCGCCCGACCTACCAGTTTCATGGTGACGGCGCCGTCGGAGATGTCGATCAGCTCATTGGCTTTATAGACGATCTGGGTCGGTATTTCCTGGAGGATCTCTTCGGAAAAGAACTCGACCATCGACATGGGAATGCCGCCCAGCACCTTGCGCAAGGAGCTGATCGAGGGGCTGACACTGTTTTTTTCGATCATCGAAATGGTGCTGTTGGTGACACCCGCACGCTTGGCGAGCTCGCGCTGGGAAAGACCCTTCAGTTTACGGATGGATTGCAGTCGTTCGCCGACGTCCAATGCAGGAGCCTCCTAGGATTCAGGCCTTGTTGTAATTGAGCGTTATCATGGCGACAGCGTTCAGTATTTACAACACTTGGGCCTAAATCCCAGGGCGCGGTGTTCGTGCCTGACGCTCAAGCCTCGCAATAGAGCCTTGGCACTCGACGCAGGTTGCAGAAGATCTGGTAGGGAATGGTCTCGGCGGCAACTGCGACGTCACTGGCAAGGATGTGCTTGCCCCACAACTCCACCGTGGAACCCAGACCGGCCTGGGGCACGTCCGTCAGGTCGACACACAGCATGTCCATGGACACACGCCCCAGCAATTGGCTGCGCTGCCCGGCCACCAGCACCGGCGTGCCGGTGGGCGCGTGGCGCGGGTAGCCGTCGGCATACCCCATGGCAACCACGCCGATGCGCATCGGTTTGGGCGTGATGAACCGGGCGCCGTAGCCCACAGGCTCGCCGGCCGGCAGTTCGCGTACGCAGATCACTTTCGATTCCAGGGTCATCACCGGCTGCAGACGTGCGGCAATGGCGTGGTCTTCGCCAAATGGCGTCGCGCCGTAAAGCATGATGCCGGGGCGCACCCAGTCGCTGGACATGCTCGGCCAGCCCAGCACCGACGGCGAGTTGCGCAGGCTGACCTCAGCCGCCAAGCCTTGGCGCGCCGCCTCAAACACCGCGACTTGCTCATTGCTGCTGACGCAATCGAGTTCATCGGCGCGAGCGAAGTGGCTCATCAAGACAATTTTCGCGACTTTGCCGCTGGCCAGCAGGCGCTGGTAGGCCTCGTGATAATCCTTGGGGTGCAGGCCGACGCGGTGCATGCCCGAGTCCAGCTTGAGCCAGATCGTCAGGGGTTTGCCCAGCCTAGCCTGTTCGATCGCCTCCAGCTGCCACAGCGAATGCACCACGCACCACAGATCATGCTCGATGATCAGCGGCAGTTCGTCGGCTTCAAAAAAACCTTCCAGCAGCAGCACCGGCGCACGAATCCCGGCAGCGCGCAGCTCCAGGGCTTCCTCGATACACGCGACGGCAAACCCATCAGCCTCGGCTTCCAGCGCCTGGGCCACCCGCACGGCACCATGGCCGTAGGCGTCGGCCTTGACCACGGCAAGGGCCTTGGCCCCCGTGACTTCACGGGCCAATTGGTAGTTGTGGCGCAGGGCTTGGAGGTCGATCAGGGCACGGGCTGGACGCATGGCGGCAGGCTTCTAGGCGGCAAAGTGAAGAAAAACCGGCACCGACCAACTGCTTCGGCACCGGGAGAGGGATCTTGGTTTAAGGCAGCGCGGCCACGACGGACAGCTCTACCAGGATTTCTGGCTCACAAAGTTTGGCTTCAACCGTGGCGCGGGCCGGAGCGACGCCCTTTGGCAGCCACGTGTCCCACACCGCGTTCATGCCGGCGAAATCGGCGTCGATGTCTTTCAGGTAGATCGTCACGGACAAAAGCCTGGTCTTGTCGGTGCCGGCCAGGTCCAGCAAGCGCTCGATATTGGCCAGGGTTTCACGGGTCTGCTGTTCAATTGCGGCGTTCATGTCGTCACCGACTTGCCCGGCCAGGTACACGGTACCGCTGTGGACGACGATCTGGCTCATGCGCTCATTGGTGAGCTGGCGCTGGATTGACATGTTGTGCGGACTCCTGGTGGTTGCCGTAACGGGAAATATCGAGGCCCGCGGCACTGATTTGCGGGGTTTTCCTGGCCATCAGATCAGCCAGCAAGCGGCCGGAGCCGCAGGCCATCGTCCAACCGAGGGTGCCATGGCCAGTGTTCAGGAACAGATTCTTGAAGGGAGTGGCACCGACAATCGGTGTGCCGTCGGGGGTGGTCGGGCGCAGGCCGGTCCAGAACTCGGCAGCAGCCAGATCGCCGCCCTGAGGATAAAGGTCGTTGACGATCATCTCCAGGGTTTCGCGCCGACGCGGGTTAAGCGACAGGTCAAAACCGGCTATTTCAGCCATGCCACCGACACGGATGCGGTTGTCGAAACGGGTGATCGCGACCTTGTAGGTCTCGTCAAGGATGGTCGAAGTCGGCGCCATCGCCGGGTTGGTGATCGGCACGGTCAGCGAGTAACCCTTGAGCGGGTACACCGGCGCCTTGATCCCCAGCGGCTTGAGCAGCTTCGGCGAGTAGCTGCCGAGGGCGAGCACGTGGCGGTCGGCGGTTTCCAGCTTGCCGTCGATCCACACGCCGTTGATACGATCACCGGCATGGTCGAGGCGCTGGATATCCTGTTCGAAGCGGAACTCCACGCCCAACTGCTTGCACATGTCGACCAGGCGAGTGGTGAACATCTGGCAATCGCCGGTCTGGTCGTTAGGTAGACGCAGGGCACCGGCGAGGATATCAGTGACGCTGGCCAGGGCCGGCTCGACACGGGCAATGCCGGCGCGGTCGAGCAGTTCGAAGGGCACGCCGGATTCTTTCAATACGGCGATGTCTTTGGCGGCGCCATCCAACTGGGCCTGGGTGCGGAACAGCTGGGTAGTCCCCAGGCTGCGGCCTTCGTAGGCAATGCCGGTCTCGGCGCGCAATTCGTCGAGGCAGTCGCGGCTGTACTCGGACAGGCGCACCATGCGCTCCTTGTTCACTGCATACCGGCTGGCGGTGCAGTTGCGCAGCATCTGCGCCATCCACAGGTATTGATCGATATCGGCCGTGGCCTTGATTGCCAGCGGCGCGTGGCGTTGCAGCAGCCACTTGATTGCCTTGAGCGGCACGCCCGGTGCGGCCCATGGCGAGGCATAGCCCGGCGACACCTGGCCAGCGTTGGCGAAGCTGGTTTCCATGGCAGCGGCTGGCTGGCGGTCGACCACGACCACCTCGAAACCGGCCCGAGCCAAATAGTACGCACTGGTCACACCAATGACGCCGCTACCCAAGACCAGAACGCGCATTTTTATATCCTCATCGCGGCTTGGCCGCCGACGTGTGTTGTTCGAGCAATGATGAGCGCAGTATAAAAAGCAATCACCAGTGCATTTCACTATATAAATGCCTATATTTGGCGACAATTCTCGGCAGAAACCCTTTTCACAGAGGCGTATCCCCTATGCGTACCAACACCCAGACCAAGCGGGAGCTGGACAAGATCGACCGCAATATCCTGCGCATCCTGCAAACCGACGGGCGTATCTCGTTCACAGAGCTGGGTGAAAAGGTCGGGCTGTCGACCACGCCGTGCACCGAACGGGTCCGCCGGCTGGAGCGCGAAGGGATCATCATGGGCTACAACGCGCGGCTCAATCCCCAGCATTTGAAGGGCAGTCTGCTGGTATTTGTCGAGATCAGCCTCGATTACAAATCCGGCGACACCTTTGAGGAATTTCGCCGGGCCGTGCTGAAACTGCCCCATGTGCTGGAGTGTCATTTGGTGTCCGGCGACTTTGACTACCTGGTAAAAGCGCGGATTTCCGAGATGGCGTCGTACCGCAAGTTGCTGGGCGACATTCTGCTCAAGCTGCCCCACGTGCGCGAATCCAAGAGCTACATCGTGATGGAAGAGGTGAAAGAGAGCCTGAACCTGCCGATCCCCGACTGACTGACACAGTTGATCGAGTAAAGCCGCTACACCAGCACCTGCCGGGTACTCGCCATGTACTCGTGGATCTGCTTCTCCACCCTCGGGTGAATCAGCTCCACCGGCCCCCGCCCATTGGGACATGGCAAGGTTTTGGTCGTGCCAAACAAGCGGCAGATCAACGGCCGCTCGTCATACACCGTGCAACCGTTGGGCCCCAGGTGCACACAGTTCAGCTCGTCCATTGCCGCGTCCTGTTCGGCAGCAGTCTTACGCGGCAGTCGCGACATTTCCTCGGGCGATGTAGTCACTGGCCCACAGCAGTCGTGGCAACCGGGGACGCACTCGAACGAAGGAATCTGGCGGCGCAATGCGCTGACTTTCTGACTGTTGCAACTCATCGAAGCAGGTACCAAACGGCGAATAGGCGTGGATTCTGACGCAAAACGCACCGCACAGACAGCTTCGTCCGACCGCTGTATCCTGCGTCAAATTTTCCAAACAGGGATGCTCCCCATGACCGCCAGCGCCCGGCACACCGCTTCCTACTACGCCGCCAGCAGCCTGCCGCAGCCCGATTACCCGGTGTTGACCGGCGAAGTGACTGCCGACGTGTGCGTGATCGGCGGGGGGTTTTCCGGGCTTAACACCGCACTGGAACTGGCCGAGCGTGGTTTGCGCGTGGTGTTGCTGGAGGCGCGCAAGATCGCCTGGGGCGCCAGCGGGCGTAATGGCGGGCAACTGATTCGCGGCGTCGGCCACGGCCTGGACCAGTTCACCAATGTGATCGGCAGCGATGGCGTGCGCGAGATTAAGCTGATGGGCCTGGAAGCCGTCGAGATAGTGCGTGAGCGCGTCGAGCGCTACCAGATCCCCTGCGACCTGACCTGGGGCTACTGCGACCTCGCCAACAAGCCTCGCGACCTGCACGGGCTCGCCGAAGACGCCGAAGAACTGCGCAGCCTCGGCTATCGCCATGAAGTGCGCCTGCTGCAAGCTACCGAAATGAGCAGCGTCATCGGTTCCGACCGCTATGTGGGCGGCATGATCGACATGGGGTCAGGCCACCTGCACCCGCTGAACCTGGCGCTCGGCGAAGCGGCCGCCGCGCAGCAGTTGGGCGCGCAGTTGTTTGAGCAGTCCGAAGTGACACGCATCGACTACGGCCCCGAGGTCAAGGTGCACACCACCCACGGCCACGTGCGTGCCAGGACCCTGGTACTGGCCTGCAACGCCTACCTCAACGGCCTCAACCCGCACCTGAGCGGCAAAGTGCTGCCCGCCGGCAGCTACATCATCGCCACCGAACCCTTGAGCGAAGCGCAGGCCGCCAACCTGTTGCCGCAGAACATGGCGGTGTGCGATCAACGGGTGACGGTGGACTATTTCCGCTTGTCCGCCGACCGTCGCCTGTTGTTCGGCGGCGCCTGCCACTACTCCGGCCGTGATCCTCAGGACATCGGCGCCTACATGCGGCCGAAAATGCTGAAGGTGTTCCCGCAGTTGGCCGACGCAAAAATCGACTACCAGTGGGGCGGCATGATCGGCATCGGCGCCAACCGCTTGCCGCAGATCGGTCGGTTGGCGGATCAACCCAACGTGTATTACGCCCAGGCTTATGCGGGCCATGGCCTCAACGCCACACACCTGGCGGGCAAGCTGCTGGCCGAAGCCATCAGCGGCCAGCAGCAGGGGCGTTTCGATCTGTTCGCAAAGGTGCCGCACATCACCTTCCCCGGCGGCCAGCACCTGCGCTCGCCGCTGCTGGCGCTGGGGATGCTCTGGCACCGCCTCAAAGAGCTGGTGTGATCAACCGCGCCAGAAAGGCTTCAAGCCTTCCTGGCGCGCCTGCTCGGCAGTCAGTCCGATATCCTGCAATTGCTCGCAGGTCAGGGTCAGCAAAGCCTTGCGCGTGTGGCGACGGTGCCAGAACAGGCTCCAGCGGTTACCCGTGAGCGCAGACAGTGCCCGCTCCTGCCCTGCTTCCAGTTCCTGACTGTGTAGCGCCAGCCGCACATCGCTCATGCCGTTCATGTTGTTGCCCCTCAGTGGCGTGTTGCCTTGAGTGACAAGCATGGGCGAACGGCAAAAACCATTACAGATTCAACCTGCCTTTATTAAATCCATACAGACACTGCCTATGGGCCAGTGAATCCTGTATTTTCTCTCTATCTGTACTGGTCCACTGGGAGCGACCGTCATGACCCTTTATGTCAATCTCGCCGAATTGCTGGGCACCCGCATCGAACAGGGCTTCTATCGCCCCGGTGATCGATTGCCGTCCGTGCGGGCCTTGAGCGTCGAACATGGGGTCAGCCTCAGCACCGTGCAACAGGCTTATCGCCTGCTGGAAGACAACGGCCTGGCGATGCCCAAACCCAAGTCCGGCTACTTCGTTCCCGTTGGCCGCGAGCTGCCGGCCCTGCCGGAAATAGGCCGCCCCGCCCAACGCCCGGTAGAAATCTCCCAGTGGGACCAAGTACTGGAACTGATTCGCGCTGTGCCGCGAAAAGACGTCATACAGATGGGCCGGGGCATGCCGGATGTATTGTCACCCACCCTCAAACCCCTGCTGCGAAGCCTTGCCCGCGTCAGCCGGCGCCAGGATCTGCCGGGGCTGTATTACGACAACATCCTCGGCTGTATGGAACTGCGTGAGCAAATCGCCCGGCTGTCGTTGGATTCCGGCTGCCAGTTGACCGCCGAAGACATCGTGATCACCACCGGCTGCCATGAGGCGCTGTCCGCCAGCATCCACGCCATCTGTGACCCCGGCGATATCGTCGCGGTGGACTCGCCGAGCTTCCACGGCGCCATGCAGACCCTCAAGGGACTGGGCATGAAAGCCCTGGAAATCCCCACTGACCCCATCACTGGCATCAGCCTCGAAGCCTTGGAGTTGGCCCTGGAGCAGTGGCCGATCAAAGTCATTCAGTTGACCCCCAACTGCAACAACCCGTTGGGCTACATCATGCCGGAGGCACGCAAACGCGCTTTGTTGACCCTGGCACAGCGTTTTGACGTGGCGATCATCGAAGACGATGTGTATGGCGAATTGGCCTACAGCTACCCACGCCCGCGCACCATCAAATCCTTCGACGAAGATGGCCGCGTGCTGCTCTGCAGTTCCTTCTCGAAAACCCTGGCGCCGGGCCTGCGCATTGGCTGGGTGGCACCGGGGCGCTACTTGGAACGGGTGCTGCACATGAAATACATCAGCACCGGCTCCACCGCGACCCAACCGCAGATCGCAATTGCCGAATTTCTCAAGGGTGGGCATTTCGAGCCGCATTTGCGGCGCATGCGCACCCAATACCAGCGCAATCGCGACTTGATGCTCGATTGGGTCAGCCGCTATTTCCCGGCGGGCACGCGCGCCAGCCGCCCCCAGGGCAGCTTCATGCTGTGGATAGAACTGCCGGAGGGCTTCGATACTCTGAAACTCAACCGGGTGCTCATAGAACAAGGTGTCCAGGTCGCCGTGGGAAGCATCTTTTCTGCATCGGGCAAGTATCGGAACTGCCTGCGTATGAACTACGGTGCCAAGCCAACCCCGCAGATTGAAGAAGCGGTGCGCAAGGTCGGTGTCGCAGCGATAAAGATGTTGGCCGAGTCGGCGGACTGACCTTTCGCGAGAAATCGCCGTCATATGCCGACAACCGCCCTGAACTGGAAGCGCCTCCCTTGATGATTCGACGGCTTTTACCGTTTTGCCTGTTGGGAGCCCTGACCCTGGGTGGCTGCGCCACAGTGAGCACACCGCGTATCCCCAGCGACGCACTGCCGGCAGCACAGTCGTCGTTCGGCCGCTCGATCCAGGCCCAGGCCGCGCCTTACCAGGGCCGCTCCGGTTTCCGCCTGTTGCCCAACAGCAGCGAAGCCTTCATGGCCCGCGCCGAGCTGATCCGGAACGCTCAGACCAGCCTCGATCTGCAGTACTACATCGTCCACGACGGCATCAGCACGCGCATGCTGGTGGATGAACTGCTCAAGGCCGCCGACCGTGGCGTGCGTGTGCGCATCCTGCTGGACGACACCACCAGCGACGGCCTCGACCAGATCATCGCCACCCTCGCCGCCCACCCCAAGATCGAGATCCGCCTGTTCAATCCCCTGCACTTGGGGCGCAGCACCGGTGTGACGCGGGCCATGGGCCGCCTGTTCGACCTGTCGCTGCAACACAGGCGCATGCACAACAAGCTGTGGCTGGCGGACAACAGTGTGGCCATCGTCGGCGGGCGAAACCTGGGGGATGAATATTTCGACGCCGAGCCAAACCTGAATTTCACCGATATCGACATGCTCAGCGTAGGGCCGGTGGCCGAGCAGCTCGGGCACAGTTTCGATCAGTACTGGAACAGCGCCCTGAGCAAACCGATTGACGATTTTGTCTCAAACAGCCCCTCTAAAGGCGACCTGGCTGCCGCGCGCGTACGCCTGGAGGCGTCGTTGGCCGAGTCACGCCAGCAGAATCACGCGCTGTACAACCGCCTGCGCACCTACCAGACCCAACCGCGCATGGACATCTGGCGCCGCGAGCTGATCTGGGCCTGGAACCAGGCGTTGTGGGACGCACCGAGCAAAGTGCTGGCCAAGGCCGACCCGGACCCACGCCTGCTGCTGACCACCCAACTCGCGCCGGAGCTGGAAGGCGTCAACCATGAGCTGATAATGATCTCGGCGTACTTCGTACCGGGGCAGCCTGGGCTGGTGTACCTGACGGGGCGCGCCGACGCGGGTGTATCGGTGAGCCTGTTGACCAACTCCCTTGAAGCCACCGATGTGCCGGCCGTGCACGGCGGCTATGCGCCTTATCGCAAGGCGCTGCTGGAGCACGGGGTCAAACTCTATGAACTGCGCCGCCAACCCGGCGACGGCGGTGGCAGCAGCCCGCACCTGTTTCGCCGGGGCTCCTTCCGAGGTTCGGATTCCAGCCTGCACAGCAAGGCCATGATCTTTGATCGGACGAAGTCGTTTATCGGCTCGTTCAATTTCGACCCCCGCTCTGTGTTGTGGAATACCGAAGTCGGCGTCTTGGTGGACAGCCCCGAACTGGCGGAACACGTGCGCAACCTGGCGTTGCAAGGCATGGCACCCGCCTTGAGTTACGAGGCGAAACTGCAGGACGGCAACGTGGTGTGGGTCACCGAAGATGACGGGCAACTGCACACGCTGACCCGCGAGCCTGGCAGTTGGTGGCGGCGGTTCAATGCGTGGTTCGCCACCCGCGTCGGCCTGGAACGCATGCTCTGACACAACGCAAATCCTCTGCGGGAGGCCGCAAGCCCCTCCCACAGAGGATCGCATTTCAAATCAGGCTGGCTGTGCGGCACCGAATGCGCCCTGGCGCAGCAATAGCACGACCAACCCCAACGCCCCCGCCGCCATCAACAGCGGCAGGGCATGCCCGTTGATCCACTGGCTGCCCGCCCCGGCCACCAGTGGCCCGATCAGGCAACCGATGCCCCACAGCTGGGCGATGTGGGCATTGGCGCGCACCAGCGCATCGTCGCGATAACGCTCGCCGATCAGGATCAGCGACAGGGTAAACAACCCACCGGCACTGGCGCCGAACAACACCCATATCGGCCAGATCAACAGCGTGTGCAACGTCAACGGAATCGCCAGGCTGGACACCAGCAACAACACAGCACAACTCAGGAACAACGTGCGCCGTGGCAGGTAGTCGGCCAGCGCACCGATGGGCAATTGCAGCAGCGCATCGCCGACCACCACCGTGCTGACCATCGCCAAGGCAATCTCGGCGGTAAAGCCTTGTTGCAGGCAATACACCGGCAGCAGCGTCAAGATCATCGCTTCGAACGCGGCGAACAGCGCCACCGCCCAGGCAATCGCCGGCAGGCTGCGGCAAAAGCGCCACAGCTCGACGAAAGTCACGCTGAACGAATCGGCAGTGGGTGCGCCGGAGCGTCCCAGCAATGCCAGCGGGGCAATCACCAACAAAGCCACGCCGACCCAGATGCCATAGTCATGGTCGGTGCCGATCACGCCCAGCAGCAGTGGCCCGGACAGCTGGCTCAAGGCATAACTGCAGCCATACAGCGCCACCAATCGGCCACGCCACTGCTCCACCACTAACTGGTTGATCCAGCTTTCACCGAGGATAAACACGATGGTCAGGATCACCCCGATCACCAGGCGCAGCACCAGCCATATCGGGTAGCTGGGCAGGATCGCCAGTAAACCGATGGACACCGCACCGCACCACATACACAAACGCATCAGATTGGCAGTGCCGAGCCATGCGGCCAGCCGGCTGGAGACCTTGGCGCCAAGCAATACGCCGAACGCCGGCATGGCCGCCATCACGCCAATGGCGAAGCTGCCGTAGCCCCAACCTTCCAGACGCAGGGACACCAGCGGCATGCTGACACCCAGCGCCAAGCCGACGCTAAGTACCGAGGCCAGGACGGCGAAATAGGTCGCCCAACGCATTGCCACGCTCCTGTGGATAATTCTTGAGAACACACAAAACAGTGTGGGAGGGGGCTTGCCCCCGATGGCGGCGGATCATTGAGCACGTTAAGTGCCTGACACACTGCTATCGGAGGCAAACCTCCTCCCACCTTCGACCTGCGGTGTTGCTTAGAGCTTGATCCAGGTCGACTTCAGTTCGGTGTATTTGTCGAACGCATGCAGCGACTTGTCGCGACCGTTACCCGATTGCTTGAAGCCACCAAACGGCGCAGTCATGTCGCCGCCGTCGTATTGATTGACCCACACGCTGCCGGCGCGCAGGGCCTTGGCGGTCAGGTGCGCTTTGGAGATGTCAGCGGTCCACACGGCGGCAGCCAGGCCATACACCGTGTCGTTGGCAATCTTGATCGCCTCTTCGGCGCTGTCGAAGGTGATCACCGAAAGTACCGGGCCGAAGATCTCTTCCTGGGCGATCTTCATGGCGTTGGTCACGCCGTCGAAAATCGTTGGCTCGACGTAGGTACCGCCGGTTTCTTCCAGGATGCGCTTGCCGCCGGCCACCAGTTTGGCGCCATCGGCGTGACCTGCTTCGATGTACGACAGCACGGTGTTCATCTGCTGGGTGTCCACCAACGCGCCGACGGTGGTCGCCGGGTCCAGCGGGTTGCCGGGCTTCCAGGCCTTGAGCGCCTCGATGACCAGCGGCAGGAATGTATCCTTGATGGAGCGCTCCACCAGCAGGCGCGAGCCGGCGGTGCAGACTTCACCCTGGTTGAAGGCAATGGCGCTGGCTGCAGATTTTGCGGCGGCTTGCAGGTCCGGGGCGTCGGCGAACACGATGTTCGGGCTTTTGCCGCCGGCTTCCAGCCATACGCGCTTCATGTTCGACTCGCCGGAGCGGATCAACAGCTGCTTGGCGATCTTGGTCGAGCCGGTGAATACCAGCGTGTCGACGTCCATGTGCAGCGCCAGCGCATTGCCGACGGTGTGGCCGTAGCCCGGCAGCACGTTGAACACGCCTTTCGGAATACCGGCTTCAACCGCCAGGGCCGCGATACGGATGGCGGTCAGCGGGGATTTTTCGGACGGCTTGAGGATCACCGAGTTACCGGTGGACAACGCCGGGCCGAGTTTCCAGCAGGCCATCATCAGCGGGAAGTTCCACGGCACGATGGCGCCAACCACACCCACCGGCTCGCGGGTTACCAAGCCCAGTTGATCGTGCGGCGTGGCAGCGACTTCGTCGTAAATCTTGTCGATGGCCTCGCCGCTCCAGCTCAGGGCATTCGCCGCGCCGGGTACGTCGATGTTCAGGGAGTCGCTGATCGGCTTACCCATGTCCAGGGTTTCCAGCAGCGCCAGCTCTTCGGCATTGGCCTTGAGCAGCGCCGCGAAACGGATCATGGTGGCTTTGCGTTTGGCCGGTGCCAGGCGCGACCAAGCGCCGGAACTGAAGGTGGCGCGGGCATTTTCGACGGCGCGCTGGGCGTCGGCGGCGTCACAGCTGGCAACAGTGGCCAGCAGACGGCCATCGACCGGGCTGATGCATTCGAAGGTGTCACCGGAAACAGCGGCGGTGTATTCGCCATTGATGTAGGCGCGGCCTTCGATCTTCAGATCCTTGGCGCGTTGTTCCCAGTCGGCAGGGGTCAGGGTGGTCATGCGAGTGTCCTCCTCTTGTTGAATACAAGGGCCAGGCGATGTCCCCCGGCAGCCTCAAAGAATGCTTGCCCGCCAGCCAACTGTTCGGCTCAAAGGCAGTTGCCACCCTAAACCAGCGGCTGGGGATGTTTCAATATATTTGACATAACGCCGGTAAACGCCCTTGCGATGTTCATTTTAATAAACATAGACTTTGGGCTCTCCAACCCCAGGCCAGACGGGACACGCACATGAGCATCCAGGACATCGTCGACTTCAGCCAAGCCACCACCGCCCCCGACCGCTATCGCCCTGCCGCCGAGAAAATCCTCAAGGGCGATCCCGAGCAGACGGTCTACAACCACTACAACAGCCCATGTGGCCAGATGAGTGCGGGGGTCTGGGAAGGTGAGGTCGGGCAGTGGAAGGTCAGCTACACCGAGCATGAGTACTGCGAGATCGTGCAGGGTGTGTCCGTGCTGCGCGACGCCGAGGGCAACGCCAAGACCTTGCGCGCCGGCGACCGCTTCGTGATTCCCGCCGGCTTCAGTGGCACCTGGGAAGTACTGGAACCCTGCCGCAAGATCTACGTGGTGTTTGAACAGAAGGCTTGATCAACCAAATTCCACGCAAAAAAAAGCCCGACTCGTGAGAGACGGGCTTTTTTTCACAAGGAAGAAAATCAATTACTTGATTTTGCCTTCTTTGTAGATCACGTGCTTGCGAACGCGCGGGTCGAACATTTTCTTTTCGAGCTTGTCCGGGGTAGTACGCTTGTTCTTGTCGGTAGTGTAGAAGTGACCAGTACCGGCGCTAGAGATCATTCGAATCAATTCACGCATGATAGAGCTCCTTAGATCTTGCCAGCGGCACGGATTTCGGCCAGCACGACAGTGATGCCACGCTTGTCGATGATACGCATGCCTTTAGCAGATACACGCAGGCGAACAAAACGTTTCTCTTCTTCAACCCAGAAGCGGTGATGCTGCAGGTTCGGCAGGAAACGACGACGGGTTTTGTTATTTGCGTGGGAAATGTTATTCCCAGTCACCGGACCCTTACCGGTAACTTGACAGACTCTCGACATGCCTCAGCCCTCTAAAACCACATGCCCAACCCGGCATGGGTTGGCCGCTTAATCTCTCAGTCATTTGGCGCCAGGCGCCGCGTTTCTTTAAGGGTCTTACCGGCTACACCTACAGTGAAGGAACCGGGCCCCTAGAAAAGAGCGCTGCTTTATACCAGAAAGACCCTGACGCAACAACAGCGAGTGTGTTTTTACCGGAGTAAATCTCGGCCGTTGACGCCAGAACCGTTGCCAGGAGGGGCCGCTACAACAGCCGACCGCTCGTCGCACAGAATGATTTTCAGCGCCCGCGTGCACCGTGAAGTGCGCGACAAAACTATCTGAGGCGCCATCAAAACAGCATTTGAGCCAAAAGCACAGGCAAAAATGGGCTAGTCATTTATCAATCAGAGCACTACGGTAGGACTTTTCCAGACTGCACTCGCAGATGGGCCTTCGATCTGCAAAGGAAACCGAATATGCGCCTCGCTGCCCTACCGCTGTTGCTTGCCCCTCTTTTTATCGCTCCGCTGGCCTCTGCCGCCACCAACCTGAGCGTGTGCACCGAGGCCAGCCCCGAAGGGTTTGATGTGGTGCAGTACAACTCGCTGACCACCACCAACGCCTCCGCGGACGTATTGATGAACCGCTTGGTGGACTTCGATGCCGCCAGCGGCAAGCTGGTGCCAAGCCTGGCCGACAGCTGGGACGTGTCGCCGGACGGCCTGACCTACACCTTCAAGCTGCACCCGAATGTGAAGTTCCACCGTACCGAGTACTTCACCCCCAGCCGCAGCCTGACCGCCGAAGACGTGCGCTTCAGCTTCGAGCGCATGCTCGACCCGGCCAACCCGTGGCACAAGATCGCCCAGAGCGGTTTCCCTCACGCCCAGTCGCTGCAACTACCGACACTGGTCAAGAAGATCGATGCGCTCGACCCACTGACCGTGCGCTTCACCCTGGACCATGCCGACTCCACCTTTCTCGCCGCCCTGAGCATGGGCTTCGCCTCGATTTACCCGGCCGAGTACGCCGACAAACTGCTCAAGGCCGGTACGCCCGAGAAGCTCAACAGCCAACCGATTGGCACCGGGCCGTTCATTTTCAGTCGTTTCCAGAAAGACGCCGTGGTTCGCTACAAAGCCAACCCGGACTACTTTGGCGGCAAACCGGCTGTGGATAACTTGATCTTCGCGATCACACCGGACGCCAACGTGCGCTTGCAGAAGCTGCACCGCGATGAATGCCAGATCGCCCTGTCGCCCAAGCCGCTGGATGTGGGCGAGGCCGAGAAAGACCCGGCCCTCAAAGTGGAAAAAACCGCCGCATTCATGACCGCATTCGTGGCGATCAACAGCCAGCACCCTCCCCTGGACAAGCCCGAAGTGCGTCAGGCGATCAACCTGGCCTTCGACAAGGCCAGCTACCTCAAAGCGGTATTTGAAGGCACCGCCGAAGCCGCCAACGGCCCTTATCCGCCCAATACATGGAGCTACGCCAAGGACTTGCCGGGTTATCCACAGGACCTCGACAAGGCCAGGGCCCTGCTCAATCGCGCCGGGCTCAAGGATGGCTTCAAGACCACCATTTGGACACGCCCCACCGGCAGCCTGCTGAACCCCAACCCGAACCTCGGCGCGCAACTGCTGCAAGCCGACCTGGCCAAAGTCGGCATCCAGGCCGAGATCCGCGTGATCGAATGGGGCGAGCTGATTCGCCGCGCCAAAGCCGGCGAGCATGACCTGTTGTTCATGGGCTGGGCCGGTGACAACGGAGACCCGGATAACTTCCTGACCCCGCAGTTTTCCTGCGCAGCGGTGAAATCCGGGACCAACTTCGCGCGTTACTGCGACCCGGCGCTGGACAAGCTGATCAGTGCCGGCAAGACCACCAGCGAGCAAGGGGTGCGCAGCAAGCTGTATCAACAGGCCCAGGCGCAGATCCAGCAGCAGGCGTTGTGGCTGCCGCTGGCGCATCCGACCGCGTTTGCCCTGGCCCGCAAGAATGTCGAGGGATACCAGGTGAGCCCATTCGGGCGCCAGGACTTCTCGAAGGTCAGCGTCAAGCCCTGAACCATGGCCCCCACGGCAAAGGGTGGGGGGCTACATCCATCCGTACTCCGCCATCGACAATGGATCACCATCCCCGACGATGATGTGATCCAGCACCCGCACGTCCACCATCTCCAGCGCTTTCTGCAGGACTTTGGTCAATTTTCGATCAGCAGCACTCGGCTCCACGTTTCCCGAAGGATGGTTGTGACACAAGATCAACGCCGCCGCGTTGTAGGCCAGTGCGCGTTTGACCACTTGCCGGGGATACACCACCGCGGCGTCGATGGTGCCCTCAGATAATGCCTCGAAGCCCAATACCCGATGTTTTGAATCGAGAAACAGGCAGCCAAAGATCTCGTGGGGCTCATGGCGCAACAGCGCCTTGAGGTAACCCCGCACGACCTCCGGGCTTTCCAGCACTGACTCACTGCGCAAGTGTTCGGCCATATGCCGCCGGGACATTTCCAGTACCGCCTGCAGTTGGGCAAACTTCGCCGGCCCCAAGCCCAGTTGCTGGTTGAACAGCGCCTGGTTGGCCTCCAGCAGCGGGCGTAAGCCACCAAATTGGGCGAGCAGATGGCGCGCCAAGTCCACCGCACTCCGACCGGCTACACCTGTGCGCAGAAAGATTGCCAACAACTCGGCATCTGACAAACTTGCCGCGCCCCATGCCAAAAGCTTCTCCCGCGGACGCTCTGCCGCCGGCCAGTCACGAATACTCATCCCACCTCCCTGTGCATGTGCGCCGCTGCTGCCTGACAGACGCTGTGTTATCGTAGGCCCTCTTTTTTGCGTGCGATTTCACCTGGGGAGGGGAGATCGCAGGCGTCACTGAACTGGCTTCACTGAACTGGAAAGGCAAACCAATGCAGCGTCTGTATCGGAAACGCATCGTTCTCGGCGTCGGCGGCGGCATTGCCGCCTACAAGAGCGCAGAGTTGGTTCGCAGGCTCCTGGACCAAGGCGCCGAAGTGCGCGTGGTCATGACTCGTGGCGGCAGTGAGTTCATCACCCCCCTGACCATGCAGGCCTTGTCCGGCCACCCGGTTCACCTGGACCTGCTGGACCCGGCGGCGGAAGCCGCCATGGGCCACATCGAACTGGCCAAATGGGCCGACCTGGTGCTGATCGCCCCAGCCACCGCGGACCTGATCGCCCGCCTCGCCCAAGGCATTGCCGACGACCTGCTGACCACGCTGGTACTGGCCACCGACGCCACCGTGGCCATCGCCCCGGCCATGAACCAGGCCATGTGGCGCGATCCGGCCACCCAGGCCAACACTCAACTCCTGCAAAGTCGTGGCCTCAAGGTGTTCGGCCCGGCGTCCGGCAGCCAGGCCTGCGGCGACGTGGGCATGGGCCGCATGCTCGAAGCCACCGATCTGGCCCAGTGCGCCGCCGAGTGCTTCCAGCATCTGGCCCTGACCGGCAAGCACGTGCTGATCACCGCTGGCCCGACCCAGGAAAACATCGACCCGGTGCGCTACATCACCAACCATAGCTCAGGAAAAATGGGCTTTGCGCTGGCAGAAGCGGCGGTCGAGGCAGGCGCACGTGTCACCTTGATCACCGGACCGGTGCATTTGCCGACCCCTGATCGCGTCACGCGAATCGACGTAGTCAGCGCCCGGGACATGCTCGCGGCCTGCGAAGCGGCCATTCCCTGCGACCTGTTTATCGCCTCGGCAGCGGTTGCGGACTACCGCCCGGAAGTCGTCGCCCCGCAAAAGCTCAAGAAAGACCCTACAAGCGGCGACGGCCTGCTCCTGCAAATGGTGCGCAACCCGGACATCCTGGCCACCATCGCCACCCGTCCAGACCGCCCGTTCAGCGTCGGCTTCGCGGCCGAGACCGAGCACTTGCTGGACTACGCCGCACGCAAATTGAAAGACAAAAACCTCGACCTGATCGTTGCCAATGATGTCGCCAACCCGAGCATCGGCTTCAACAGCGAGGAAAACGCCTGCAGCGTGATTGACCGCGACCTGCACGCCACCCTTTTCGCCCAGACCAGCAAGGGCAAGATTGCCCGCCAGTTGATCTCTTTTATCGCCCAACGGCTGAACCAGGTTTAATTTCCATGCACGCTTTGCAAGCCAAGATCCTCGACCCACGCATCGGCACCGAATTCCCACTGCCGGCCTACGCCACCCCTGGCTCCGCCGGCCTGGACCTGCGCGCCATGCTCAAGCAGGACACCCTGCTTGAGCCGGGCCAGACCGTCCTGATTCCGACCGGCCTGTCGATCTACGTGGGCGACCCTGGCCTGGCGGCGCTGATCCTGCCGCGCTCCGGCCTGGGTCACAAACACGGCATCGTGCTGGGCAATCTGGTCGGCCTGATCGACTCGGACTACCAGGGCGAGTTGATGGTGTCGTGCTGGAACCGTGGCCAGACTGCCTTCAACATCGTGGTCGGCGAGCGCATCGCCCAGCTGGTTCTTGTGCCGGTGGTGCAGGCACACTTCGAACTGGTGCAGGAGTTCGACGAAACCCAACGCGGCGCAGGCGGCTTCGGGCATTCCGGCAGTCTCTGACTAAGCTGAACCTGGCCGGGTGCTTCTGCCCGGCCAGACGCCACCGCATGGCTTTTCAGGATGAAGAATGCGCGGAATTTATCAGCGAGATTTCCATAGTGAAATCAATGCATTACGCAAAAAAGAGCCAGGCCGCCAAACGCCGATGGCATTTTTGCACCACGAACTCTCTGCCGAAAACACCGTCATACCCTTCAGTTTGAGCCTGCCGGTCAGCCACATTAAGGCCAGCCTTGCCCCCTTCAGATGGAGTTTCCCCCCGCGATGAGTACCGCAGCCCGAGTAGCCCCGACATTCCCCGACAGCATTTTTCGCGCCTATGACATCCGTGGCGTGGTGCCCAAGACCCTGACCGCCGAAACGGCCTACTGGATTGGCCGCGCCATTGGCGCCCAGAGCCTGGCCCAGGATGAGCCCAACGTTTCGGTCGGCCGCGACGGTCGCTTGTCCGGCCCGGAACTGGTGGAACAACTGATCCAGGGCCTGGCCGACGCCGGCTGCCACGTCAGCGACGTCGGCCTGGTACCAACGCCGGCGCTGTACTACGCCGCCAATGTCCTGGCCGGCAAGTCCGGGGTGATGCTCACCGGCAGCCATAACCCGTCGGACTACAACGGCTTCAAGATCGTCATTGCTGGCGACACCCTGGCCAACGAACAGATCCAAGCCCTGCATACCCGCCTGAAGACCAACGACCTGACCAGCGGCAAAGGCAGCATCACCAAGGTCGACATCCTGCAGCGCTACTCCGATGAAATCACCCGCGACGTCAAGCTCGCCCGCCGCCTCAAAGTGGTGGTGGACTGCGGCAACGGCGCGGCCGGCGTGATCGCGCCGCAACTGCTCGAAGCGCTGAACTGCGAAGTGATTCCGTTGTTTTGCGAGGTCGACGGCAACTTCCCGAACCATCACCCGGATCCGGGCAAACCTGAGAACCTGGTGGACCTGATCGCCAAGGTCAAGGAAATCGGCGCCGACGTCGGCCTGGCCTTCGACGGTGACGGCGACCGCGTCGGTGTGGTGACTGAAACCGGCGAGATCGTCTTCCCCGACCGCTTGCTGATGCTGTTCGCCCGTGACGTAGTGGCGCGCAACCCCAACGCCGAAATCATTTTCGACGTGAAGTGCACCCGTCGCCTGACGCCGCTGATCAAGGAATACGGCGGCCGTCCGCTAATGTGGAAGACCGGTCACTCGTTGATCAAAAAGAAGATGAAGGAAACCGGCGCCCTGTTGGCCGGCGAAATGAGCGGTCACGTGTTCTTCAAGGAGCGCTGGTTCGGCTTTGATGACGGCATTTACAGCGCCGCTCGTCTGCTGGAGATCCTCAGCAAGGAAGAATCCACCGCCGAAGAACTGTTCCAGACCTTCCCGAATGATATTTCTACGCCAGAGATCAATATCCATGTGACCGAGGAGAGCAAATTCAGCATCATTGACGCACTGCACGATGCGCAATGGGGCGAAGGCGCCAACCTGACCACCATTGATGGTGTGCGAGTCGATTACGCCAAAGGCTGGGGCCTGGTTCGCGCGTCCAACACCACACCGGTGCTGGTCCTGCGTTTCGAGGCGGATACCGAGGCTGAGTTGCAGCGCATCAAGGACGTGTTCCACGCCCAGTTGAATCGTGTTGCCCCTGATCTCCAATTACCGTTCTGATTTTTTTCCGGAGCCCTGAATGACCCTCGAACGCGAAGCCGCTGCCAACACCGCCAAGGTCCTGTCCGAAGCGTTGCCTTACATTCGACGCTACGTCGGCAAGACGCTGGTGATCAAGTACGGCGGCAATGCCATGGAAAGCGACGAGCTGAAAACCGGCTTTGCCCGCGACATCGTGTTGATGAAAGCCGTCGGGATCAACCCCGTGGTAGTACACGGTGGCGGCCCGCAAATCGGCGACCTGCTCAAGCGTTTGTCGATCGAGAGTCACTTCATCGATGGCATGCGCGTCACTGACGCGCAGACCATGGACGTGGTGGAGATGGTCCTCGGCGGCCAGGTGAACAAAGACATCGTCAACCTGATCAACCGCCACGGCGGCAGCGCCATCGGCCTGACCGGCAAGGACGCTGAGTTGATCCGCGCGAAAAAACTGACCGTCACCCGTCAAACGCCGGAAATGACCCAGCCGGAAATCATCGACATCGGCCAAGTGGGCGAAGTGATCGGCATCAACACCGACCTGCTGAACCTGCTGGTCAAAGGCGACTTCATCCCGGTGATCGCGCCCATCGGCGTGGGCGCCAATGGCGAGTCCTACAACATCAACGCCGACCTGGTAGCGGGCAAGGTTGCCGAAGCGCTGAAAGCTGAAAAGCTGATGCTGCTGACCAACATCGCCGGCCTGATGGACAAGGAAGGCAAGGTGCTGACTGGCTTGACCACCCAACAGGTGGACGAGTTGATCGCCGACGGCACCATCTACGGCGGCATGCTGCCGAAGATCCGTTGCGCGCTGGAAGCGGTGCAAGGCGGCGTCGGTAGCTCGCTGATTCTGGATGGCCGCGTGCCGAACGCGATCCTGCTGGAAATCTTCACCGACACCGGTGTGGGCACGCTGATCAGCAACCGCAAGCGTCCTTAAAAACGCAGAAAACAAATGTGGGAGGGGGCTTGCCCCCCTCCCACATTACTTGCTGTATCAGACGCCGAATTGCTCGCGGTACGCACGCACCGCCGGCAGATGCTGCTTGAGCTGCGGATCATCTTCCAGGAACTGCAACACCTGGTTCAACGACACGATACTCACGACCGGAATGCCGAAATCGCGCTCCACTTCCTGGATCGCCGACAATTCACCGTTGCCGCGCTCCTGGCGGTTCAGTGCGATCAACACGCCAGCGGCCTTGGCGCCGTCCTGGGAAGCGATGATCTGCATCACTTCACGGATTGCGGTGCCCGCGGTGATGACATCGTCGATGATGAGCACGTCGCCGGTCAGCGGCGCGCCCACCAGGCTGCCGCCTTCGCCGTGAGCCTTGGCTTCCTTGCGGTTGAAGCACCAAGGCAGATCCCGCCCGTGATGCTCAGCCAAAGCCACTGCCGTTGTGGCCGCCAGGGGGATACCCTTGTAGGCCGGGCCAAACAGCACGTCGAAGGAAATACCGCTTTCAACGATGGCTGCCGCGTAGAAACGACCCAGCTGAGCCAGGGCCGAACCCGAGTTGAACAGGCCAGCATTGAAGAAGTACGGGCTGGTGCGCCCGGACTTGAGAGTGAACTCACCGAAGCGCAAAACGCCGCGATCGATGGCAAAACGAATGAAATCGCGTTGATACGCCTGCATGAAAAAAGCCTCAGATACCACGGATTTAGCTAATTAGGTAGACGGCGTGTATCATACACGCACGCGATTTTTGGGGCCATTTATGCGGATCATCAGTGTGAACGTTAATGGTATTCAGGCTGCAGTCGAGCGTGGTTTGCTCAGTTGGCTGCAAGCTCAGAATGCCGACGTCATCTGCCTGCAGGACACCCGCGCCTCCGCCTTTGAACTGGACGACCCAGCCTTCCAACTGGATGGCTACTTCCTTTATGCCTGCGATGCCGAAGTGCCCACCCAAGGTGGCGTGGCTTTGTACTCGCGGTTGCAACCCAAGGCGGTCATCAGCGGCCTCGGCTTCGAGACAGCCGACCGCTACGGGCGCTACCTGCAAGCCGATTTCGACAAGGTCAGCATCGCGACCTTGCTGCTTCCTTCGGGGCAGAACGGCGATGAAGACTTGAACCAGAAGTTCAAGCTAATGGACGATTTCGCCCGTTATCTGGATAAGCAGCGGCGTAAACGTCGCGAGTACATTTACTGTGGCTCGCTGTACGTGGCGCAACAGAAGCTGGATATCAAGAACTGGCGCGACAGCCAGCAATCCCCAGGCTTCCTGGCGCCGGAACGGGCCTGGATGGACGAGATTGTCGGCAACATGGGCTATGTGGATGCCCTGCGCGAAGTCAGCCGTGAAGGCGACCAGTACAGCTGGTGGCCGGATAACGAACAGGCCGAGATGCTTAATCTGGGCTGGCGTTTCGACTACCAGTTGCTGACCCCAGGTCTGCGCCGGTTTGTTCGCAGCGCACGCTTGCCACGCCAGCCGCGCTTCTCGCAACATGCGCCGCTGATCGTGGACTACGACTGGACACTGACCATCTAAGGTCTTTCTTCAGGCACAAAAAAACCGACATCGCTGTCGGTTTTTTTGTGGGCGATCATTATTTGACCAGACGCCAGGTCCAGGGGTATCGGTAAGCCGTGCCGTTATTGGCTTTAACGCCACCAATGATGGTCAGCACCAGCGCTGCAACCACCAGCACCAACATCAGCAAAAAGCCGATCACCACAAAACCCAGCACCATGCAGACCAGCCAGGCGATGGCCACGGTAATCTGGAAATTCAGGGCTTCCTTGCCCTGATCATCGATAAGCGGGTCCATATCCTTCTTGATCTGCCACACGATCAGCGGCCCCAACAGGCTGCCAAAGGGGAATACCAACCCCAGAAACGCCGCGAAGTGACACAACATCGCCCACTGGCGAACTTCCTTGGTCGGTGCCGGGACCGGCAATTGACTGTCACTCATGGCGCTTCTCCTTGAAGGCGGCTTAGTCAGCCAGTGCGGCGTTCTGCAGTTCGAAGATTTCGGTCATGCCTTTCTGGGCCAGGGCCAGCATTGCATTCAGTTCGGCCGGCTGGAATGGCGCGCCTTCGGCGGTGCCCTGCACTTCGATGAAACCACCGGTGCTGGTCATCACGACGTTCAGGTCAGTCTCGGCAGCCGAGTCTTCCAGGTAGTCCAGGTCCAGCACAGGCTCGCCCTGGTACATGCCAACCGATACGGCAGCGATCATCTGCTTGAGCGGGTCGCCGCCTTTCAGGCCGCCACGTTTCTTGATCACTTTCAGTGCGTCGACCAGGGCCACCATCGCGCCGGTGATGGACGCGGTACGGGTGCCGCCATCGGCCTGGATCACGTCGCAGTCGACGTACAGGGTCACGTCGCCCAGCTTGGACATGTCCAGGGCTGCACGCAGGGAACGACCGATCAGACGCTGGATTTCCAGGGTGCGGCCGCCCTGCTTGCCACGGCTGGCTTCACGCTGGTTACGCTCGCCAGTGGCACGCGGCAGCATGCCGTACTCGGCGGTCAACCAACCCTGGCCCTGGCCCTTGAGGAAGCGCGGCACGCCATTTTCGACGCTGACGGTGCAAATCACCTTGGTATCGCCAAACTCGACCAGTACAGATCCCTCGGCGTGTTTGGTGTAGTTGCGGGTGATGCGGATCGAGCGGAGCTGATCGGCAGCGCGACCACTTGGACGTTTCATAGGGGATACCTGTACTGAGGACGAAAAACTGCCGGGCATTATAGAGCCGCGAACCGATTCGGGGCACTGCTAAAAAATCCGGTTACGAATGGACAGCCTATCGCCCATTGTTTGGGCGCGCTCGCCCCACTGCGCTACAATCCTGCGCCTTCTTAACCATCAGCCCGTGTTTTCGGGGCTGCATCGCGAGGTACCTCCATGGTGCACAGCATGACCGCCTTCGCCCGCGTCGAAAAAGCCGGCGCCCAAGGCACCTTGAGCTGGGAGCTGCGCTCGGTCAACAGCCGCTACCTGGAGCCGCACCTGCGCCTGCCGGAATCATTCCGCGACCTCGAAGGCGCCGTGCGTGAAGCCCTGCGCCAGGGCATCTCCCGCGGCAAGCTGGAATGCACCCTGCGCTTTACCGAAGAGACCACCGGCAAACCACTGCAAGTGGATCGCGAGCGCGCTGCGCAACTGGTCGCCGCTGCCGAGACCATCGCCGGGCTGATCAAGCAACCCGCCGCATTGAACCCTCTGGAAGTGCTGGCCTGGCCAGGCGTGCTGGTGGCCGATGCCACCGATCCGCAAGCCCTCAACGCCGAAGCCCTCGCCCTGTTCACCCAGGGCTTGAAGGAACTCAAGGCCGGCCGCGAACGCGAAGGCAGCGAACTGGCCCGCCTCATCAACGAGCGCCTGACCTCGATAGAAGCCGACGTGATCACCTTGCGCGAGCTGGTGCCGCAGATGCTCGCCACCCAGCGCCAGAAGGTCCTCGACCGCTTCACCGACATGAAGGCAGACCTCGACCCGACGCGCTTGGAGCAGGAAATGGTCCTGCTGGCCCAGAAGAGCGACGTCGCCGAAGAGCTGGATCGCCTGAGCACCCACATCCTCGAAGTGCGCCGCGTACTCAAATCCGGCGGCGCCGCCGGTCGGCGCCTGGACTTCCTGATGCAGGAACTCAACCGCGAAGCCAATACACTCGGCTCCAAAGCTTTCGACCCGCGCAGCACTACGGCTGCGGTCAACCTCAAAGTGTTGATCGAGCAGATGCGCGAACAAGTACAGAATATTGAGTAAGGCAACCTTCATGACCCACAGCACCGGCACCCTTTACATCATTTCCGCCCCTTCGGGCGCGGGCAAGAGCAGCCTGGTCAAGGCCCTGACCGACGCTGACGAACAGATCCGCATCTCGGTCTCCCACACCACCCGCGCCATGCGCCCGGGCGAGGTGAACGGCGTGCACTATCACTTCGTCGAGCGCACCGAGTTCGTCAAGATGATCGAACACGGCGACTTCCTGGAGCGCGCCGAGGTATTCGGCAACCTCTACGGCACCTCGCAAAGCCACCTGCAGCAGACCCTGGACGAAGGCCACGACCTGATCCTGGAAATCGACTGGCAGGGCGCCGAGCAAGTACGCAAGCTGATGCCCCAGGCGCGCTCGATCTTCATCCTGCCGCCTTCGCTTGAAGCCTTGCACCAGCGCCTGACCAACCGCGGGCAGGACAGCGACGAGATCATCGAAGGGCGCATGCGTGAAGCCGTCAGCGAAATGAGCCACTACGTCGACTACGATTACCTGATCATCAACGACGATTTTTCCCACGCACTGGATGATCTGAAGGCGATTTTCCGCACTAATCAGCTCCAGCAAAAGCGTCAACAGCAGCGTTTCGGTAAGTTACTGGCCGAATTACTCGGCTGATTAGCGCTTCCCAAAACCGCTGCAAGGGCTTTACATTGGCACTTGCAGCGGTTTTGCGAGGGCTTGCGAAAAATCAGCGCTTCCCTAAACGCTGGTGATTTTTTAAACTGTTTAGTCCGCTCGCCCAACCGGGCAGCGCGCATCTTGCATCCGCTCCGAGGAATATCATGGCCCGCGTAACCGTTGAAGACTGCCTAGACCACGTGGCAAACCGCTTTGAGCTGGTCATGCTCTCTACCAAGCGTGCCCGTCAACTGGCCACTGGCGGCAAAGAGCCTCTGGTCCAGTGGGAAAACGACAAGCCTACCGTTGTAGCCCTGCGTGAAATCGCTGAAGGCCTGATGAGCTACGAGTTCATCGCCAACGCTGAAATCGTTGAAGACGAACCGCTGTTTGCAGCGTTCGAGGACGAGTCCAACGAGGCCGTCTAAGCCTATGCCTGGTCGACGCAGCACGGCGCGGGGTCAAAGCCTTCGGCAGGAGTTCACATCTTGCCGAGCATAGACGCCCTCGCCGATCGCTTATCGACCTACCTCGGCCCCGACCAGGTCAACCTGGTACGCCGAGCGTATTTCTACGCCGAACAAGCCCACGACGGCCAACGCCGCCGTAGCGGTGAGGCATATGTCACCCATCCTCTTGCGGTGGCAAATATTCTCGCTGACATGCACATGGACCATCAGAGCCTGATGGCCGCGATGCTGCATGACGTGATCGAAGACACCGGCATCGCCAAGGAAGCGCTCAGCGCGCAATTTGGCGAAACCGTGGCCGAACTGGTCGATGGGGTCAGCAAACTGACCCAGATGAACTTCGAGACCAAGGCCGAAGCCCAGGCGGAAAACTTCCAGAAGATGGCCATGGCCATGGCCCGGGATATCCGGGTGATCCTGGTCAAGCTGGCCGACCGGCTGCACAACATGCGCACGCTGGAAGTGCTGTCCGGCGAAAAACGCCGGCGCATCGCCAAGGAAACCCTGGAAATCTACGCGCCCATCGCCAACCGGCTGGGCATGCACGCCATTCGTATCGAGTTCGAAGACCTCGGCTTCAAGGCCATGCACCCGATGCGTTCGGCGCGCATCTACCA
The DNA here is from genome assembly GCF_023701505.1 of Pseudomonas sp. SR18. Taxonomy (NCBI): domain Bacteria; kingdom Pseudomonadati; phylum Pseudomonadota; class Gammaproteobacteria; order Pseudomonadales; family Pseudomonadaceae; genus Pseudomonas; species Pseudomonas sp. SR18. The sequence goes on from NZ_JAMQAU010000002.1 coordinate 195,273, forward strand.
GGCGGTCAAGCGCGCCCGTGGCAATCGCAAGGAAATCGTCAACAAGATCGAAGAGTCGCTAAGCCACTGCCTGGCGATCGACGAGATTGAGGGCGAGGTCAGCGGCCGGCAGAAGCACATCTACGGCATCTACAAGAAGATGCGCGGCAAGCGTCGGGCCTTCAACGAAATCATGGATGTGTACGCATTCCGGATCATCGTCGACAAGGTCGATACCTGCTACCGCGTGTTGGGCGCTGTACATAATTTGTACAAACCCCTGCCGGGCCGCTTCAAGGACTACATCGCGATTCCCAAGGCCAACGGCTATCAGTCACTGCATACCACGCTGTTCGGTATGCACGGCGTGCCGATCGAGATCCAGATCCGCACCCGCGAAATGGAAGAGATGGCCAACAACGGCATCGCCGCCCACTGGCTGTACAAATCCAGCGGCGACGAGCAGCCAAAAGGCACCCATGCCCGCGCTCGCCAGTGGGTCAAAGGCGTGCTGGAAATGCAGCAACGTGCCGGCAACTCCCTGGAATTTATCGAAAGCGTGAAGATCGACCTGTTCCCGGACGAGGTCTATGTGTTCACGCCCAAAGGCCGGATCATGGAGCTGCCCAAAGGCTCCACGGCGGTCGACTTTGCCTACGCCGTGCACACCGATGTGGGCAACAGCTGCATCGCCTGTCGGATCAATCGTCGTCTCGCCCCGCTGTCTGAGCCGCTGCAAAGCGGCTCCACCGTGGAGATCGTCAGCGCACCGGGTGCACGCCCGAACCCGGCATGGCTCAACTTCGTGGTTACCGGCAAGGCGCGCACGCACATTCGTCACGCCCTCAAACTGCAGCGTCGCTCCGAGTCCATCAGCCTCGGCGAACGCCTGCTGAACAAGGTACTCAACGGCTTCGACAGCGCCCTGGACAAAATCCCGCAGGAGCGCGTGCAAGCGATGCTCCACGAGTATCGCCAGGAAACCGTCGAGGACCTGCTGGAAGACATCGGCCTGGGCAACCGCATGGCCTATGTCGTCGCTCGCCGCCTGCTGGGCGAAGGCGAGCAGTTGCCAAGCCCCGAAGGCCCGCTGGCGATTCGCGGCACCGAGGGCCTGGTGCTCAGCTATGCCAAGTGCTGCACGCCAATCCCGGGCGACCCGATTGTCGGCCACCTGTCCGCAGGCAAGGGCATGGTCGTGCACCTGGACAACTGCCGCAACATCACCGAAATCCGTCACAACCCGGAAAAATGCATCCAGCTCTCATGGGCCAAGGATGTCACCGGCGAATTCAACGTCGAGCTGCGCGTGGAGCTGGAACACCAGCGCGGCCTGATCGCCCTGCTGGCCAGCAGCGTCAACGCGGCCGACGGCAATATCGAAAAAATCAGCATGGACGAACGCGATGGTCGCATCAGCGTGGTCCAACTGGTGGTCAGCGTTCACGACCGCGTGCACCTGGCCCGCGTGATCAAGAAGCTGCGCGCCTTGACCGGTGTGATCCGCATCACCCGCATGCGTGCATAACCCACCCTCTTACAAGGAGTCATTCATGACCAAGACTGTTATCACCAGCGACAAGGCCCCGGCGGCCATCGGCACTTATTCCCAGGCGATCAAGGCGGGCAACACTGTCTACATGTCCGGCCAGATCCCGCTGGACCCGAAGACCATGGAACTGGTGGAGGGCTTCGAAGCACAGACCGTGCAGGTCTTCGAAAACCTCAAGTCTGTAGCCGAAGCGGCGGGCGGTTCGTTCAAGGACATCGTCAAGCTGAACATCTTCCTCACCGACCTGAGCCACTTCGCCAAGGTCAACGAGATCATGGGCAAATACTTCGAACAGCCTTACCCAGCCCGCGCCGCCATCGGCGTTGCGGCCCTGCCAAAGGGCGCACAGGTTGAGATGGACGCGATCCTGGTCATCGAGTAAAACACCCGGCGCAGCCTTCACAGGCCGCGCCGACTTCGTTTTAAAAGGATTTCATGATGCGCAAAGCGCTTGTAGCCACTTCGTTGCTCGCCCTGATGCTCGGCGGCTGCGCCAGCAACCCGGCCGACCTGGATGTGAGCGGCACCTGGATCAACCAGGTCGCCATCGATGCGGCAGCCAAGGGCGGCCCTTTGCGTGAAGCACTGCAGAGTTTTGGCCCGAACCTCGAATGGGAGGTCAATTCCAAGGCTGCGCAGGCGCGCTACTACAACGGTTTTGAAGTTGCCGAAGGCAAGCTGCTCGGTGAACAATCCGGCGCCTGGAGCGTGGATTTCTACGGCAGCTCCGCCACTGAACTCAAGCGCAAAGGCAAGCAGCTGCTGCAAGTGGCCAACGACAACGAGCCCGAACAGCTATTTGCCCGCGCCAAAGACCCCGCCCCTGAAGGTGCGCCACTGGGCGCGAACGTCGAACGCGCACTGTATGCGGCCTATATGGGCGGCGACTGGAAAATCACTGACGGCTTCGGCAACGGCGCCACGGTGCAGTTTCAGGCTGACGGCAAAGTCGCAGGCTTACCGGGTGTCGACCGGTACTCGCTGTGCCTGGCAGGTGATTGCGCTTCAATGAGCGGCGGCTACGACAGTATGTGGCTGCAACTCAACGGCGTGGGCAATCCATGGATTTTTGTCCGCAAAGGCAAACAGCTGGAAATTTTCCAGGCAGTCAACACCGCACAGGCCGACGAAGTACCTTCGTTTACACCTGGGCCACGACAGTGGCTGCTGGAAAAACCGTAAAAAAGGAGCCCTCGCAGACTGTGTGAAAACCTAGCAATCTGCGCAGAGCTCAAAGAAAATGCTCCGTATCGAAAGATACGGAGCATTTTTCGTTATGGCGTACATCCAGGGCGAATCTCACAGCCAGACCAGCCTGTTCCCGGTCTCGCTGGAAGAACTGATCCCCGAGGATCACCTCGTTCGAGTCATAGACTTCTACGTGGCCAAGCTGGATCTGGTGCAGTTGGGGTTCGATAAGGCGTTGCCCAAAGGCACCGGTCGCCCCTCTTATGATCCTGCCGATCAGCTAAAACTCTATCTCTACGGCTATTTCCAGCGAAAGGTGATCGGATCTATCAGGCCGCCGTCGACGACTGCGCCAACTGCGCGCTGAAAGCGCAATGCACTGGAGCCCAGCGTCGTTATGTCTCACGACATGCCCATGAAGAGGCTTTCGAGCGGATGGAGCAAAGGATGCAGGCGCATCCTGAGATGATGGCCAACCGAAGATCCATCGTTGAGCACCCCTTCGGCAACCTCAAACAGTGGCTATTGGGTAATGGTCGTTTCTTGCTGCGGCAACTTGAGGGGACGAAAGCTGAAATGGCCTTGGCGGTGAATGCCTACAACCTGAAACGAGCGATTAACGTGCTCGGGGCCCGCCAACTGATGGCGCTAATGGGCTAGAAGGCCTTTTTTCGCCTGTCGCCGGCATAAAAACAAACGCCCCGAACGAGTCGGGGCGTTTGTTGGGCCGGCCTTCAGTGCGTTTTCACACAGTCTGCCCGGGCTCCTTTTTCAGTTAGCGCTTTCCTTCAAGGATTGCAGCATAGCCTTCACGAAAGCTTGGATAGGTCGGTTTCCATCCCAATGCCTTGACCCGGGCATTGCTGCACTGCTTGCTGCCCGCACGCCGCACGCTGGCGTCTTCGGACCATTCGGTCACACCCAGGTACTCGCGCAACCAGTCCACCACTTCGGCCAGTGGCGCAGGCGCGTCGTCCACACCGATATAGACCTTGTCCAACGACCCACCCTGTTCCACATGACGCAACAAAAACGCCAGCAAGCCCGCCGCATCATCCGCGTGAATGCGGTTGCCATATAAAGGTGGGTCGATTGCTACGCGATAGCCTTGGCGAACCTGGGTCAGCAGCCACTCGCGGCCGGGGCCATAAATGCCGGTCAGGCGCACAATGCTGGCTGGGATGCCGCTATTGAGCGCGACCTGCTCAGCCTCCAGCATCACCTGCCCGGAATACCCCTTCGCTTGAGTCTGCGACGTTTCGTCGACCCACTCGCCATTCTGCTGTCCGTAAACACTGCTGCTGGATACAAACAGCAGGTGCTTCGGCACTTGGCCGTAATCATCCAGCCACTCCAACACATGTTTCAGTCCTTGTACGTAAGCGGCGCGATAACCGGCTTCGTCGTGATCCGTGGCGGCAGCGCAATACACCAGGTAATCCACTCCGCCGATGGGCCAGGTGTCAGGACAATCTTTGTTGAACAGGTCGCCGGCAATGCCGATCACGCCGTCGGGCAGACGCGAAATATCGCGGCGCAGGCCATGAACCTCCCATTCCCAGGCCAGCAATTGGCTAGCCAGGCGACTACCCACATCGCCGCATCCGGCAATCACAACAGAAGGTGCGGACATCACAAAACTCCATTCTCAAAGGTCTAGATTAGCCTTCTCGGCTGACCAGCGGCCAGAAAAAGTCCAAATAAAGTTACTGTATTACTTCTGTTAACAAGAATTACTTGCAATAATGACCACCCATTTGTCCTCGGCCGTTTAGGGTCTGGTAGGACGATCACTCATTTTTCCTCTCAGGTCCGGCCAGCATGACACGTAATACAACCCCCGCTTCGCCAACCCCGTCCCGCGCCTGGCGCGCGATTGCAGCGCTGGTGTTCAGCGTATTGCTGGCACCGACCGCCGCATTCGCTGATGCCACCGCCCCGGCCACCCCGGCTGCCGCCGAGCACAACGCTACAGCCCCGGCCGCTCCCGCTGCTGCGCCAGCCGCCACCGACCCGGCCCTGGCTGCAGCCCCTGCTGCCGCCGACGAAACCGGCGTAGTACTGGAAGAAGACAACACGCTGGGCATGGCCCACGACCTTTCCCCATGGGGCATGTACCAGAACGCAGACGTCGTGGTGAAAGCCGTGATGATCGGCCTGGCCATCGCCTCGATCATCACCTGGACCATCTGGATCGCCAAAGGCTTCGAGCTGCTGGGTGCCAAGCGTCGTCTGCGTACTGAAATCGTCCACCTGAAAAAAGCCGCCACCCTCAAGGAAGCGAGCGAAAGCGCGACCAAGAAGGGCACCCTGGCCAACACCCTGGTGCACGACGCGCTGGAAGAAATGCGCCTGTCGGCCAATACCCGCGAAAAAGAAGGCATCAAGGAGCGCGTTGCATTCCGCCTTGAGCGCCTGGTTGCAGCCTGTGGCCGTAACATGAGCAGCGGCACCGGCGTCCTCGCCACCATCGGCTCTACCGCACCGTTCGTCGGCCTGTTCGGCACCGTGTGGGGCATCATGAACAGCTTTATCGGCATCGCCAAAACCCAGACCACCAACCTCGCCGTCGTTGCCCCAGGCATCGCCGAAGCCCTGCTGGCAACCGCCCTGGGCCTGGTTGCGGCAATTCCTGCGGTGGTGATCTACAACGTCTTCGCCCGTTCGATTGCCGGCTACAAAGCCCAGGTATCGGACGCGTCGGCAGAAGTCCTGCTGCTGGTCAGCCGCGACCTCGATCACCTGCCTACCGAGCGCAGCTCGCAACCGCACATGGTGAAAGTGGGGTAATCGGCCATGGGCCTGCATTTGAATCAAGGCGACGATGAACTCGTCGAGAACCACGAAATCAACGTCACGCCGTTTATCGACGTCATGCTGGTACTGCTGATCATCTTCATGGTCGCCGCACCCTTGGCCACCGTGGACATCAAGGTCGATCTGCCCGCGTCCAGCGCAAAGCCTGCGCCGCGGCCTGAGAAGCCGGTGTTCCTCAGCGTCAAGGCAGACCAACGCCTGTTCCTGGGCGAAGAAGAAGTCAAAGCTGAAACCCTGGGCCAGGTGCTCGACGCCAAGACCCAAGGCAAGAAAGACACGACGATCTTCTTCCAGGCCGACAAGGGCGTGGACTACGGCGACCTGATGAGCGTGATGGATGCCCTGCGGGCAGCCGGCTACCTCAAGGTAGGCCTGGTCGGACTTGAGACGGCAGCCAAGAAATGATCACGACGCGCCACAAACTGACGCGTTATGGCACCAGCCTTGCCGTCGTGCTGGGCGTGCATGCCGTCGCGATTGCTATCGCGCTTCATTGGTCGGCGCCGCACACCGTGCAGTTGCCACCGGCCGCCATGGTCATTGACCTGGCGCCGATGCCTGCGCCGCCGCCACCGGCCCCGCCGAAAGTGGTCACGCCACCGCAACCGCCTGCACCGGTGGAAGAGTTGCCTTTGCCGAAACTGGCCGAGGCACCCAAGCCAACGATCCAGGTGCCCAAGCCGGTCAAGCCCAAGCCCAAACCTCAGCCGCCCAAGCCGGTAGAGAAAAAAATCGAGCCGCCCAAGGAGAAACCTTCCGAGGACCCGCCGAGCGATGCTCCACCGACCAAAGCGCCAGCCGAAAAATCGGCCCAGCCGGTTCCAGGCCCGTCGCCGCAGCAGATTGCAGCCAAGGCATCCTGGGAAGGCACGCTGCTGGCGCATCTGCAGAAGTACAAGAAGTACCCGCCAGGAGCCCAGGCGCGTGGCAAGGAAGGCCTGAACCGCCTGCGCTTCGTGGTCGATGCCGAAGGCAATGTGCTGTCCTACGAGTTGGTGGGCCGCTCCGGCAACGCCGACCTGGACCGTGCAACCCTGGACATGATCCGTCGTGCCCAGCCACTGCCCAAGCCACCGGCCGATATGGTGAAAAGCGGCAGTGTCGAGATCGTTGCACCGTTTGTGTACAACATCGAGAAACGTCGCCGCTGAAAATGACTGTGGCAAGGGGCAACCCTTGCCACACTCAGCAAAATCCTCTGCATTCCCCGCTCAATCCCCAACAAACTTCTGATAACGTGCGTCTATCGATTGCAGCCGGTATGCTTGGCCCGCAACCTCATGGACGCCCGCTATGACTCTTACAGAATTACGCTACATCGTTACCCTCGCCCAAGAGCAGCACTTCGGCCACGCGGCCGAGCGTTGCCACGTCAGCCAGCCGACGCTGTCGGTGGGCGTGAAAAAGCTTGAAGACGAACTCGGTGTGCTGATTTTCGAGCGCAGCAAAAGCGCCGTGCGCCTTACGCCCGTGGGCGAAGGCATCGTTGCCCAGGCCCAGAAAGTCCTGGAACAAGCGCAAAGCATTCGCGAGCTGGCCCAAGCCGGCAAAAACCAGCTGACCGCACCGCTGAAAGTCGGCGCCATCTACACCGTCGGCCCTTACCTGTTCCCGCACTTGATCCCGCAACTGCACCGCGTCGCGCCGCAGATGCCGCTGTATATCGAAGAGAACTTCACCCACGTGCTGCGCGACAAACTGCGCAACGGCGAGCTGGACGCGATCATCATCGCGCTGCCGTTCAACGAGGCCGACGTGCTGACGCTGCCCCTCTACGACGAGCCGTTCTACGTGCTCATGCCCGCCTCCCACCCGTGGACGCAGAAAGACACCATCGACGCCGGCCTGCTCAACGACAAGAGCCTGTTGCTGCTCGGCGAAGGCCACTGCTTCCGCGACCAGGTGCTGGAAGCCTGCCCGACGCTGACCAAAGGCAACGACGGCGCCAAGCACACCACCGTGGAATCCAGCTCCCTGGAAACCATTCGCCACATGGTTGCGTCCGGCCTGGGCATTTCGATCCTGCCGTTGTCGGCGGTGGACAGCCATCACTACGCCCCCGGCGTGATCGCAGTGCGCCCGCTCACACCGCCGGTGCCGTTCCGCACGGTGGCAATCGCCTGGCGTGCGAGCTTCCCACGGCCTAAAGCGATTGAGATCCTCGCCGACTCGATCCGCCTGTGTTCGGTGGCCAAGCCGCCTGCTGCGAGCTAAGCAACGGTATGACAGAGCTGTCGCAGGTGTCGGTGACGGCACTCAAGGGTGTCGGTGAAGCCATGGCCGAGAAACTGGCCAAGGTCGGCCTGGAAAACCTCCAGGACGTATTGTTTCACCTGCCCCTGCGTTATCAGGACCGTACCCGCGTGGTGCCCATCGGCCACTTGCGCCCAGGGCAAGACGCGGTAGTCGAAGGCACCGTCAGCGGCGCCGACGTGGTCATGGGCAAGCGCCGCAGCCTGGTCGTGCGCCTGCAGGACGGCACCGGCGGCCTGAGCCTGCGCTTCTACCATTTCAGCAACGCGCAGAAGGAAGGCCTCAAGCGCGGCACGCGCGTGCGCTGCTATGGCGAAGCCCGGCCCGGCGCCTCAGGCCTGGAAATCTACCACCCGGAATACCGCGCGATTACCGGCGACGAACCGCCGCCGGTGGACACCACCCTCACGCCCATCTACCCGCTAACCGAAGGCCTGACCCAGCAACGCCTGCGCCAGCTGTGCACGCAGACCCTGACGATGCTTGGCCCGCAAAGCCTGCCCGACTGGCTGCCACTGGAGCTGGCTCGCGACTATCAACTGGCACCACTGGACGATGCGATTCGCTACCTGCATCACCCGCCGGCCGATGCCGATGTCGACGAATTGGCCCTGGGTCACCACTGGGCCCAACACCGCCTGGCCTTCGAAGAATTGCTCACTCATCAGCTGTCCCAGCAACGCCTGCGCGAAAGCATGCGTTCCCTGCGCGCCCCGGCGATGCCCAAGGCCACGCGCCTGCCTGCGCAGTACCTGGCCAACCTCGGGTTTGCGCCAACCGGCGCCCAGCAACGTGTCGGCAATGAAATCGCCTACGACCTCAGCCAGAAAGAACCCATGCTCCGGTTGATTCAGGGCGATGTGGGCGCAGGCAAAACCGTGGTCGCCGCCCTCGCCGCCTTGCAGGCGCTGGAAGCCGGCTACCAGGTCGCATTGATGGCACCCACCGAGATCCTCGCCGAGCAGCACTTCATCACCTTCAAGCGCTGGCTCGAACCCCTGGGCCTGGAAGTCGCGTGGCTGGCCGGCAAACTCAAGGGCAAGAACCGCGCAGCGTCACTGGAGCAGATCGCCGGCGGCGCACCGATGGTGGTGGGCACCCACGCGCTGTTCCAGGACGAAGTGAAGTTCAAGAACCTGGCCTTGGTGATCATCGACGAACAACACCGCTTCGGCGTGCAGCAGCGCCTGGCCCTGCGCCAGAAAGGCGTGGGCGGCCGGATGAACCCGCACCAGCTGATCATGACCGCCACGCCGATCCCGCGCACCCTGGCCATGAGTGCCTACGCCGACCTCGATACCTCGATCCTCGACGAACTGCCGCCCGGCCGCACCCCGGTCAACACCGTGCTGGTCACCGACACCCGGCGTGTCGAAGTGATCGAGCGGGTACGCGGCGCGTGTGCCGAAGGGCGCCAGGCTTACTGGGTGTGCACGCTGATCGAAGAGTCCGAAGAACTCACCTGCCAGGCTGCCGAGACCACCTACGAGGACCTCACCAGCGCCTTGGGTGAACTCAAGGTGGGCCTGATCCACGGGCGCATGAAGCCCGCCGAAAAAGCCGCTGTGATGGCTGAATTCAAGGCCGGCAACCTGCAACTGCTGGTGGCCACCACGGTGATCGAAGTCGGCGTAGACGTGCCCAACGCCAGCCTGATGATTATTGAAAACCCCGAGCGCCTGGGCCTGGCGCAACTGCACCAACTGCGCGGCCGCGTCGGTCGGGGCAGCGCCGCCAGCCACTGCGTGCTGCTGTATCACCCGCCGCTGTCACAGATCGGCCGCCAGCGCCTGGGCATCATGCGCGAGACCAACGACGGGTTTGTCATTGCCGAAAAAGACCTCGAACTGCGCGGCCCAGGCGAAATGCTCGGCACCCGCCAGACCGGCCTGCTGCAATTCAAAGTCGCCGACCTGATGCGCGACGCCGACTTGCTCCCCGCCGTGCGCGATGCGGCGCAAGCCCTCATGGAACGCTGGCCGGATCACGTCAGCCCGCTGCTCGATCGCTGGCTACGCCATGGGCAGCAATACGGCCAAGTGTGACGCCTGACTCACTTAAGCGACCTACAGGTGTATCAAGCTGGTTATACTTCGGTGACTGTACGAAATTGGATCAGGCCATGTCAGAAGTTGCCCTCGCCACAGCCCCACTGACCGCCCCGCCGGTCATTCGGGCTCTGCTCGCAAAACTCGCCATCCCCTACACGGAAGTCGCAGAACACCCTGGCCTGAATCCTGCGCGCAAGGTGCAGGCCGTGCTGCTGGAAGACGCGGTGGGCGCACTGATGGTGCTGTTCCCCCAGAACCAGTTGCTCGACCTCAACCGCCTCACCGAACTCACCGGTCGCCGCCTCATCGCTGTGTCGCCGGATCGCGTCAAACGCATGCTGGACAAGCATGAGCTGAACCTGCTGCCAGGCCTGCCGGCACTCACAAGTTCGCCGTGCCTGTACGAAGACAGCCTGCTCAATGAGCCAAGCCTGCTGGTGCACTCCGGCGAAGCCGGCCTGCTGCTGGAAATCGCCAGTGACGCTTTCAAGACCATGCTCACCAAGGCGAGCGCCGCGCAGTTCGGCGAGCCGCTGAGCAAAATCCGCCCGAACCTCGACCGCCCCAATGATGACCGCGAGGAAATCACCCAGGCGATGCAGGCGTTCACCGCCCGCCGTATCCAGCAGCGCCTGGAAGCGACCATCGAGATTCCACCGCTGGCCGACACGGCGCAGAAGATCATCAAGCTGCGCGTCGACCCCAACGCCACCATCGACGACATCACCGGCGTGGTCGAAACCGACCCAGCCCTGGCCGCCCAAGTGGTGAGCTGGGCGGCGTCGCCGTATTACGCGTCGCCAGGCAAGATCCGCTCGGTGGAAGACGCCATCGTACGGGTGCTGGGCTTTGACCTGGTGATCAACCTGGCACTGGGCCTGGCCCTGGGCAAGACCTTGAGCCTGCCCAAGGACAACCCGCACCAGGCCACGCCGTACTGGCACCAGTCAATCTACACCGCCGCCGTGATCGAAGGCCTGACCCGCGCCATGCCCCGCGCCCAGCGCCCCGAAGCCGGCCTGACCTACTTGGCCGGCCTGCTGCACAACTTCGGTTACCTGCTGCTGGCTCACGTGTTCCCGCCGCACTTCTCGCTGATCTGCCGTCACCTGGAGGTCAACCCGCACCTGTGCCATAGCTACGTGGAACAACACCTGCTGGGCATCAGCCGTGAGCAGATCGGCGCCTGGCTGATGCGCTACTGGGACATGCCGGACGAACTGTCCACCGCCCTGCGCTTCCAGCACGATCCGACCTACGACGGGCAGTACGCCGAGTATCCGAACCTGGTGTGTCTGGCGGTGCGTTTATTGCGCAGCCGGGGGATTGGCTCCGGGCCGGACGAGGCCATTCCGGATGCGCTGCTGGAGCGCCTGGGCCTGACCCGCGACAAGGCTGAGGAAGTGGTCGGCAAGGTGCTGGATGCCGAGGTGCTGTTGCGCGAGTTGGCCTCGCAGTTCAGCCAGCCCTGAATCTGGCGCCTGTCAGATAGCTATCGGGGGCAAGCCCCCTCCCACATTTGGAATGCATTCCCCTGTGGGAGGGGGCTTGCCCCCGTTGAATCCAACTCGATTTTACTGAAAAACCTCAACTCTTCTTTTTCTTCGGCTTCAGATACTTGGTCAACCCCTGGAACCAGATCACCAGCGCCGGGTTGCCCTTGATCTGGATCGACTTGTCCTGAATCCCCGTCATGAACGCCAGTTGCTTGTTCTTCGCCTGCATCGTGGCGAAGCCGTAGGCCGCATCTTTAAACGCAATGGCGAACGCCGGCGCAGGATGAACCCCTGAGCGGCTGGTGATGCGCTGGTCTTTGACGATGAAGTGACGGGCAACCTTGCCGTCGAGGGTCTGCAACTGGAACGCCAGGTCTTTATCACCCAACTGTTGCTGGAAGGCAGGATTGGTGCGACTGGCTTTGCCCATCATCAGGCCCAGCACCCACAGCAGAAGACGAAATTTCATGCACACGGCCTCGGTGTAATTATTAAGTGGCCGCAGCAGTTTAACGATTTGCAAAAAGAACGCCACCGATCTAGCGCATTAGCGGAAGATCGGCTGGCGTTTGACGCTTATAGCAGCATGTTAGTTAAACGTTCGGGCAAGGTACCGGCGCCCAGTCGGCCAGGTTTGGATCGCGGCAGGTGCCTTCGATCTGAGTCTTACCGGCGCTGGCGACCTTCTTGCTTTCATCTTGCTTGGTTTGGGCGGTCTGGAAGGTTTTCTCGGTGGAAACCGCTTCAGTCGGTACGGTTGGCAGTGGTGGCTTCTTCGGCGGCTTGATACCGGTGCCTTTCTTCTTGTTGGCTGGCGTCACGGCAGGTGCTGCATCGGCCTTGGCCACGGTGACCACGTCGGCACGCTGCACGCCCACTTGTTGCAGGTCTTTCTCGTAGGCCTGGGTGTAGTTGTTCAGGTCTTCGGCAGCTTTGCCGTTGACCGCAACGATCAGGTCATTGGACTCCTTCAGGCCCGAGACGATTTCCGCCAGGCGTTTGCGGCCTTCGGTGTCGTTGACGGTCTTGGCCTTGCGATCAGACACCAATTTGGTGAATGCGCTCTGGTAGCACTGCTGGGACGCCTTGGCGTACGCGGTGCTGCGATCGATGTCGGAGGCGCTTTTGTTGACGTCAGCCGCGTACGAGGCAATGCGCTGGTTGTCATCGGCGATCTGCTTCTGACGCTCGGTGTAATAACCCGCCGCGCCGCCCGCCAGGGCGCCGCCGGCTGCGCCAATGGCGGCATTACGGCCACGTTTTTCCTTGTCACCGGTCAGGGCGCCGAGCAGGGCACCGCCGGCTGCGCCGATGGCCGCACCGGTGACGACCGACTTGGTCATGTTCGAATCGGTGGCACGCAAGTGCTGCACCGGCTCGTAGCAGTTGGGGTAGTACTCGACCTTGGTGCTGGACGCGACCTTGGAGGCCGGCGATGTGGCGCAACCTGTCAGCACGGTGCTGAAGCCAGCGGCAATCAGCAGTAGGTGACGCTTGGAAACCGCCTTACGGGAAAAAAGCATAAGTTGTGTTCTCTTCTAAGTTTGACTTGCCCAGCCGGCAACTGCCGCCTGAGTCCCTTCCAAGCTCGCCGCACAACCAACGGTCAAGACCGCTGACCGCTCGCTGCGAGCAGTTCCTTCAAGATCGTCGCCGGGTCGGCCCGCTGTTGCTTGCGGTAGTTGCCGACATGGCGGACGAACAGTGTTGCGCGCGTCACCAGGCTCTTGCCGAGCACGGGCTTGCGATCCAACTCTTCCTTGATCCGTTGAAACTGCGCCTGGATCACCGCATCGGTGTAGCGCGTGCCGGTGGCCAGGTTGTCGATGTAAATCGCCACCGCGCCGTCGAGGGCGCTGCGGCCGTTGGCAATGGCCATATCAAACAGCTTCGCACTGGCCTCGTCCTTGTTGTCCAGAGACTGTTGGCGACTCTTCTGCAGGTTGGCCAGGCGGATGTTGTAGTTGCTGATGGTCTCGGCCACCAACGCGGCCGACTGGATCAGATTGCCCGCAGCTTCTTCGCGTTGCTGGGCGATCAGCGAGACATTGCGCTTGAGCTCTTCGTTGACCAGCCCCAGTTCGGCTTGCAGCTTGGGGTCAACGCTGGCGGCGATGATGCTGTCCAGGCGTTTGGTCGGGTCCTGGGCGTCGTCGATGGCGTCGGTGAGCGCGGCAAGGCGCCCTTCTTTTTGCCACTGCACAAACAGCTCCTTGTAACGCGAACGTGGCGCCGACAGCGCGCCAATCGCTACGCGAAAACCCGTGGTTTCGTTGCTTTGCTCAGTGCCATCGGCGGCGAACAGCGGGTATTCGCGGCGCATGCCGGTGAACAGCGTACCCTCGCCTTCCAGGTAGTTGCCGCCCTTGACCACGAAGCCGCCATAGGTGCCCTGACGTCGCCCGGCATGGACCAATTGAAAAGACTCCTGGACCATCTCCGCCGCATTGCCGATCACGTCGAACATGCCAATCGGATTGGGCAATTTGGTGCCGATGGGCATCAGGCGCGCCGCCTGGCCAGTACCGCCGGCGACTTGGTTGAACACAGCGTAGTCACCCAGCGGGCCATCACTTTCGCTGCCTTCGACGCGACGCGGGAACAGGCGCCCTTCCAGATCCTGACGGCTCACCGCCTGGCCACCGCGTGCGGCAAACTCCCACTCCACTTCGGTGGGCAGGCGCACAAAACCCAGGCCGCCGTCTTCTGCCGACGAACCGCGACCACTGACCGGCAGCAACTCGCGGTGGTATTTCATCAGCCACGCGCTGTACACCGCCGAGAAGCGCTCAGCCTCAAAACGCGACAGTTTCACCTTGGGCAAACGCGCGGCCATGCCGGTCGGCGCATCGCAGGCGGGGGCCGGTTCACCGCTGGCCAGGGACTGCGCCTGGGCCATGACCTGGGCGTATTGGCGCGCGGTCACTTCGTACTTGCCGATGAAGTACAGCATCGGCTTGAGTGGCGTCTTGGCGTCGGTCTTGGGCATCAACGGCGCGATGACTTTGTTCCAGTCTTTCGGCAAATCCTTGAGGGTGAACTGGCCGTTGATAAAATCGCGGCGGTAGCCGGAAATAAACGACTGCTGGTAACCGGCCTCGCCCTCGGCGAAGGGGTAGCCGAGGCTGATCTCGCGGTCGTCCAGGGTGCCCTGGGCCAGCACGTAGGCGTAGCGGAACACCATATTGCCCTCGCACGGCAGCGGCAGGCTCACGTCATCCGGCAACGGTTTGGGGTTGTCCAGTTTATCGCTTGCTTCATCGGCCCAGGCCATCGAGGCCAGGCTCAGCGCCAGGGCGGCGCCCAGTAACTTATACATCTCTGATTCCTTCAGAAGCCTGGATACGCGCCACTCGCCAACCCCCACACGCCGCCGCCACGGCGCTGACGCCGAGGACTGCAACCAGGGCCAGGCCGTAATGACGCGCCAGCAGGTGACTGGCGTGTTCGCCCGGCACCTGCACAAATAACGTGTTTAACGCCGCCTCGGCCAGGCCATACAGCCCGGCACTGAGCACGGCGGCAAACCCTGCGCTGTAGAGCGCCTGCACCACCACGAACAACAGCAACGCGCCGGTGGAAAACCCCAACAGACGCAACACCGACAATTCCCGACGCTTGCGCGCCACGGCGGCCAAGGCACCGGCGAAGATCGCCGCAAATGCCCCCGCCAACGCCAACCCAGCGATGACCCAGAATACGATCGACAGGTTGCGGCTCAACGACTGCACCTGGGCGATGGCGTTTGCCTGGGTCGACACCAACAGGTTCTGCCCAGCGAAATACACCCGTAACGGCTCCACATCGCCGAGGCTGCGCGCATACAAGCGAAACGCCGGATAGACCCGCTGTTCAGTCACAGCGACCTCATCACCTGCCCATCCCAGCGCCGGTACAGCACGGCCGTCGCGGTAATCTTCCGCCGCTTCCAGCAAGCCCGGCGCGGCGAACAGACCATCACGGGCGAACGCTTCCAGCGGCAGCACCCCCACCACTTGCACCCGTGTGCGTTGCTCCTCGACACGCCCTGCGACCTGGCGGGCAAAGCGGGTTTCCAATAAATCCCCAGGCCGCGCCGCCAGTTTCTCGGCAGCGGTGTGGCTCAGCACGATCTGACCCAGGCCCTGCGGCAGCGCCACAGCACCCAACAACGGATCACCCGGCGCCGTCGGCAGCATTTCCAAGGTCAGCGCGCCCACCTGCGCCGTCGCCGCAATCTGCCGCGTGCGCGGCACGGCGAACGCCACATCGCTGCGCTGGCCAAGCTGCTCGATAAATCCGCTGCTGAATCGACCACCGCCCAGCGGAATAATTTCACGGGTAGCCGGGTCGGTCTGCAAACGTTCGGTCAAACTGCTAACCAGTCCAAATTTCAGGCCGAATAACACCAGCAACGGCGCGATCACCGCCACCAATGCCAACACCGAACAGGCCGACAGCCAGGCGTCGTTGCGGTAATCCTGCCAGGCCAGCGAAGCGATCAAGGGGATGCGCATCAGCACGCCTCCCCAAGGGTGGCAGTGACGCCACCGTCGGCATCGCGGCGGCAACTGATACGCCGTATCAGCAAGCCACTGGCGCGGGCCAGGGGCTCGTCATGGGTGGCGATCACACAGGCGGCGCGGTGTTCGCGGGCCTGGGTCAGCAGCGCGTGCATCACACGCTCGGCGTTCAGCGGGTCGAGGGAGGCGGTCGGCTCATCCGCCAGCACCAGTTGCGGTGCATGGGCCAGGGCGCGGGCGCAGCTCACACGCTGGCGCTGGCCCACCGACAGCGCCGAGGGCTTCTTCGCCAACTGGTCGCTGATTTCCAGCTGTTGGGCCAGGCGCGCCACACTGCCATCGTCCTCCAGGCCCAACAGTTGCCGGGACAAGGCGATATTCCCGCGCACATCAAGAAACCCCAGCAGCCCGCCGGTTTGCAGTACATAACCCAGGTGTTGGCTGCGCAACTGCGCCAGGCGCGATTGCTGATCGGCACGCCACAGGCCGCCGATGTCGACAGCATTGAAGTCAAACTGCCCGACCTGATCCGGCGCCAGGACCAGCGCCAGCAAGTCCAGCAAGGTGCTCTTGCCGCAACCGCTGGGCCCGACAATCGCCAACTGCTCCCCGGCACGCAGGTGCAGCGCCGGGATCACCAGGCTGTAGCGCTGGCTCCCGACGCCCCGGCTCTTGTGCACCGCGCTCAGGTTCAGCATCACGGCAACGTCGACAACGGCACGCGGTACAACGCATCGCCCGGCTCGGCATCGCCGAAACGGACCCAGTTGGCGACGTCGTTATGGAAGGTTTCGTAGAGGCGGATTTTCGAATCCAGCTCGTCGATAAAGTCTTCCTGCTCAGCCACGCTCAACGACAACCACAAATCCTGGGTCATGTTCAGCGACTTGCTGCGGTACGGCAGGCCTTCCAGGTATTCGCCGAGGATGCCGCCGTCTGCCAGGTTGCCGCCCTTGCGCAGGGCTTGCGGGTCGCGGCTCATGTAAGCCGAGGCGCTGGCGATTTCCTGGAAGAAATCCTTGGGTGAGGTCTGGGTCTTGCGCGCCGCGTCGACGATCAGTTTCAACGACTGCTGCAAGTCGTTGAGCTGCAACTTGGTCAGCATCACGCACACCTGGAAAGCCGGCAGCGCCGGGTTGGTCAGGTCGCGGTCGGCGGTCCAGGCACTCACCAGTTGCGGTGCCTGGCTCGCGGTTTTGCGGCCGAGGAAGTCCATGTGCATGGCGTAACCCACAGCGGCAGATTTGTCCGCCAGGGTCGGCGCCGAACTGAGCATCGGCACAGGCTGCGGCGTGTTGCTGCGCACCTGGTGCACCAGGTTGGCGAACACGCTGCCGATCTCGTCGACACGCTCACCCAGCTTGCGCACATCGCCACCGGGCACCGGTGTGTACAGGTCGCCGATCTGCGGGTTGGCGTCGGCGGTGAGGATGCGGTACTGGCTCTCGGCGCCGGCGTGGGTTTTCTTGCCGGCGTCGGTGCGCAGGTGCAGGGCGTAGATCTTGATCTGCTTGCCCAGCGCCGCCTGGCGCACTTCGGCTTCGTTCATCTGGGTGGCGGCAAACGGGTCGTTCTTGCGCAGCGCACCCGCATCGGTGACCAGCAGGATGATGCGCCCGCCATAGCCGGACCAATCCATGCCGTCCACCGCCTGCATCACCCCGGCAAATGCGTCTTCGTTGAACGAATGGCTCGACACGCTGGAGGCTTTGACCTGCCGCGCCATGTCCAGGAAGCGTTGCGGGTCGCGGCCCTGGTCGAGGCTGATCAGGGTTTTGGCCACGTATTCCAGGCCAGGGGTTTTCTTGATGCTGCTGCGAAAACCCACCATGCCAAAGCTGACGCTGTCCAACTCGCCGCGCTCGCCGATGCGGGTTTGCAGCTCATGGACTACGTCGCGAATCTGGTCGATATACGGCTGCATCGACACCGTGGTGTCTACCACCAGCACCACGGCGGTGCGGAAGGCATCGGCATTGGCGTTGATCACCGGCGTCGCGGGCTTGGCCGCTGGGCTGCTGCCGGGGTCGATCGAAGCGACATTGAGCAACTGCACCGGCTGGCCGTTTTCGTCGAAGCTCTCCTTGGAGTCGAAGATCGGCAACAGGTAGAACTGGTTCTGCGGCACCGCGCTGGCGGTGGGTTCCAGGGCGAGGATTTGCGCGTTGTCTTCGCTGTTTTTCTGCGCCTTGGCCAACGCCCCCTTGGCGGCGGCCGGGTCGGCGAGCAGCTTTTCCACTTCGCCGGATTGGCGCAGGAACATCACCGGCGCACGGCCCGAGCGCTCGGTGAACTTGAGCACCAGGCTCTGCTTCCAGTCGCTGACCTGGGCGGCCGGCAGCCAACCGTCGCTGCGCCCGTCGGTGGCGGTGCCGACGCGCACCCACGGCTGGCCGTCGACGTCCTTGCGTTGGTACACGTAGAGCACCGAAAACGCCGGCAGGGCTTTACCTGGCGCGCTGCCGGCCTCATCCGCAAGCTTCGCGCCCGGTTTGCTGAGGACGCGCTGGAACAGGGTTTTCTTGCCCGCCATCAGCAACGGACGCTGACCGCCATCCGCCTCAACCGCTGCCGCCGCGGGTGTTGCTGCGGGCGTTGCTGCCGGCGTTGCCGCAGGCACTGCAGCGGCCGGCGGCTTGGCGGGCTCATCATCGCCACTCAGCCACCAATAGGAAGCACCGCCAATCGCCAGGGCAACCGCCACAGCCACCGCCGCCAGCGCCAACACCGGCCCGCGACGCTGCTCGCTGTGCTGCGTCGGCGGCACCACCGGTTGACGCACCGGCTCGGGTTTGGCCGTGGGGATTTCGATGGACTCCGGCGTGATGCCGCCCAGGTCGAAACTCAGCGGAATCGGGCGCACCAGGGTGGCCTCGGGCGATTCCATCGGTAATTGATCCAGCGCCAATAACAACGCCGCCGCATCCGGGAACCGCTCGGCCGGATCCTTGGCCAACAACTTGCGCAACACGCCCTGATAACGACCGTGGTGCACCGGCAATTCCGGCAACGGTTCGGTCAGGTGCGCCAGCGCGGTGGACAGCGCGTCGGTGCCGCTGTACGGCAGCTTACCGACGAGAATTTCGTAGAGCACGACGCCCAGCGCATACAGATCGGCGCGGCCATCGATCTCCTGGCCCCGCGCCTGTTCGGGGCTCATGTAGCTCGGCGTGCCCACGGCAAAACCGGCCTGGGTGAACTGGGTGCGGTCGTCCAGGGACTTCGCGATGCCAAAGTCCGACAACACCGCCGTGCCGTCAGCGCGGAACAGGATGTTCGCGGGCTTGACGTCGCGGTGCACCAAGCCTTGCCCGTGGGCATAGCCCAGTGCCGAGGCGATCTGGCGGATCAGCGTCACGCCCTGCTCCGGCGTCATACCGGCAGCGATGCGCTCCTTGAGCGTGCCGTTGGGCAAAAACTCCATGGCCATGTAATACAGCTCACCGACATTGCCGATGTCATGGATGGTCACGGTATGCGGGTGCGACAGCCGCGCCAGGGTCTTGCCCTCACGCAGGAAGCGCTCGCAGAAGCTCGGGTCGGCGGCCAGTGCCGCCGCCATCACCTTCAGCGCCACCTTGCGCTCCAGCGAGCGCTGGGTCGCCAGGTACACGCTGGCCATGGCGCCTTCGCCGATCTCGCCTTCGATGTCGTAGCCAGGAATCACGATATTCATGCCGATACCTTCACAACGATGGCGGTGATGTTGTCCGGCGCGCCGCGATTGAGCCCCAGGTGCACCAGGCTGCGCACAATTTCATCCGGCGCATCGTGGCTGAGCACTTCGCGGATTTCGTGGTCTTCAACGGTCTTGTTCAGGCCATCGCTGCACAACAGGTAGCTGTCACCGGGGGCGATCAACAGGTCGAGCACCGCCACCTCCAACTGCGCTTCCACACCCACGGCGCGGGTGACGATATTGGCGCGCGGATGTGTGCGGGCGTCGGCTTCGCTGAGCAGGCCGCTGTCTTGCAGGTCTTGCACGTAGCTGTGGTCGCGGGAGATGCCTTCAAGCACGCCGTCACGCAGGCGATACAGGCGACTGTCGCCGGCCCACAGGCAGACGCCGCGCAAGCCACGGGCAGCCAGTACTACCACGGTGCTGCCCATCATGGTCACGCCACGGTTGGCGGTTTCTTCGCGTACGGTGGCGTTGATGCGGATCAGGTCATTGCGCAGGGCGGCCGAGTATTCGTCGAGGGAGCGGCCCAACGGCACACTGCGCAGGCTGTCGACGATCAGGCTGCTGACATAGTCGCCCGCCGCATGCCCGCCCATGCCATCGGCGACCACCCACAGGCGGTTTTCCGGCAGGTCCAGGCACGCATCTTCGTTGACCTGGCGCACCATGCCCACATGGCTTTTGCTCGCGGATTTGTACGTCGCGCCCATCTACACCACACCTTCTTGTCCGAGCAGAAACTGCGCAAAATCGCTGGCGGCGGGCAAGCCCTGACACCGTAATAAACCAGGGGAAATACGTTCCGAGCCTCGGCCCCACCACAGGCTCGCGCCCTCGCAGGCCTGTTCGGCAAGCGCGGTCATGCGCCCATGGGGCACGGTGGCGGACACCCGTTGCAGGCCCGCGAAACGGCTGTCGACCGCACGCGGCTCAGTCGCTGGCAAGCCCAGGCTGTCGAGGCCGTCGTTGAAGCTTTCGAAAGTCGCGCCGCTGTCCAGGGTGCTGAGCAACAGCTCTTCGGCCTGCACGAACCACGTGTCCGGCCCGCCCACCAGCGAGGCGGGATTGGTGTCGTGATCAAGCAAGGCCACCACCGCCAACGGGAAATAGCGCCCGACCCGATCAATGCTCGGCATCACCACGCCCGCCACTGCGTCCGGCCCGCACACGCCCGGCGCCAGCACAAAGCGCCACAGCGGGCTGACCAGGTACACGTTGAGCCAATCATCGCCCAGGCGGTTCTGGCTGGCGAGCAAACCCGCCGCCAGCCAGCTGTCCCACGGGCCAACAAAACTCTGGGGCAAGGCGCGGCTGACAAAGTCCCCGCGACTGGCCAACTTGCCGTAGAAACCCAGGGTCGTCATAGCCGCTCCGGCAGGCTGAAGCCGTTGAGCACACGGCTCTTGAACGGGTTGAAAGCACTGTTGGCGCGCAACTCGTAGGCGATGCTCGCGCCGTCGACCCGCAGGCGCAGGTTGAAGCGGTCCGGCGAGTTGCCGGCAGTAAGGTCCGATTGCTCCAGCAGGCGGAACCACGCCCACGGGCCGTCGAGGGTCACGCCCGAGCGGCCACTGGCCGATGGCGGCATGATGGAAATCCGCACCACGCCAATGCTGCCGGGGTTCGGCCATTGCATCGCTACCGGGCGGCTTGGGCCGTGGTCGTAGCTCAGTTGCTGGCCGTCGAGATCGAGCAGGAACTGGGTAATCGTCGGGTCCATCGACACCGGCTTGAGTTCGAAACGCACGATGGGCTGGGTGCCCCCCGACCGGAAGAACGCATCACGAATCGTCGCGGCGCGCTGGAAGGTTTGCAGCACCCCCGGCGCGATCCCCAGCTTCTGCGCAGCGCCCGGCTGCCAGCGCCAGGTCTGCGCAGACGTGTCCACGTAGGGTTGCAGGTATTTGCGGAAGTAGTTGTCCATCACCCCGCCCACGCCGAAGAACTGCCCGAAGTCATCCAGCGTGGCGTCCCGCGCACTGCCCGGCGACATCGGGTAACGCCCTGCCAGGGACTGGCGATACACGTTGACCACTTCGCTGACCCAGGCCGCGTTCAGCTGGTTACGCACCCCACCCATCATGCTGTTGGTGGTGGAATTGACCACCGACTTGACCATGCCCTGCACCAGCGGCGGCTGGCGTTCGGCATTCAGGCTGACCCGCGTCGCCGCAGCCGCCGCCTGATTCTTGGCTTCGCCGAGCAGCGCATCGCCGCTGGCGCCGACCATGGCGCTGACCTGCACATACAGCGCGTTCATGTCCGACAGCAGGCCATCGATCGCCGCCGGCTCGCCTTCATTCTTGCTGACGATGCTGTTGAGTTCGGCAAAGTGCGCGGTCACCGGGTCATCCGCCGCCTGCGGTGCATTGCCGGTCGGTTGTTCCTGGCCGAGCAGACTGCCCAGGCGCTCCTTGAGCTTGTCGACACCGCCTTCAACCGGTACGCCTTTGGCGGCCAGCTGACGCTCTTCGGCTTGCAGGTCCGTTTCCCTGGCCACCGCCACCAGCAGCTTTTTCAGCGGTGACGTCGGCCCGGAAATCACCCGCAGCACATCGGCCGCCTGGGCCACGCTGGTGATTGGCACAAAGTCGATATCGGCGAGCAAGGCATCCCACTGGCGCTGGTAGTCCTGGAAATACAGGCGACGCACATCGGCGGCCAGGCTCACCACGTTCTGTTGATCGGCCTGCTCGTGGCCCAGCACCCACTGCTCTTCAGCGAGGGTGCCGGTCTGGTTCAGGCTGCTCAGCAGGAAGGCCTGGCGATAGCCCTTGGCGGTAAAAAACCCACTCAACGGCTCGCCCAACGGCTTGCCGCTTTTACGGCTGAACACCAGCGCGGCATCACGGCCAGCGGCTTCGTTGATGCGAAAGTCCGGGATGCCTTCGGGCAGTTTCTGGCGTTTGACCCGGTCGTAGACACGCTGGGCCACCGGCAGCTGTTGCAGTTGGCGGCGCAGGTCATCGATCAGGCGCGGATCAAGGCGTGCGTTCGGCGGGTGACGATCGAACAGCGCCTGCAAGTGCCCGGTCAACGCCTGGCGCTGGTCGGCCGGCAGGTCGCGGGGCAGGTTGCGATCCCAGTCGAGGGCGATCCAGGCCTTAATGAAGTCCGGATCGTAATGCTCGCTGTCGGCCAGCATCAGATAGGCCTTGAGGCCTTCGTAGAGGAAATCCGAGTTGCCGCCGCCGTGCAGTTGCTCTTCGATGCGCGTCACCAGACGCGGCGCGAACACCGCGATCAGCAGCTTGCGGTACACGCTGGCGGATTCGGCTTCGAGCATGTCGCCTTGATACAAGCCCAGGCCTTCGGACCAGCTCGGCGAATCCCCAGCAAGGTTCTTCACTGCGTTGAGCAACGGCAGCACCGCAAGGACTTCACGCTGCGCCGGGCTCAGGTTCTGCACAGTCTGGCCCAGCGGCGCGACCTTTTGGTCGACCTGGGCGATATACGCCTGGTTGGCGCGATAACTCACCCACCACAGGCCGCTGACCACCACCACCAACGCCACCGTAGCCGCGAGTACACCGCGTGCGATCCACTTGCGCCGGCGTTCGACCTTCGGGTTCACACCCACCAGGCCACGCTCGGCAAACGCCACGGCAGTGAACAACTTTTCGATGAAGTAGCTGCGCCCGGTGCCGCTCTGGCGTGCCAGATGCTGGCGGTCCAGGTTCATGCTCTGGGCCATGGCGCCGATCAGGCGGTCAATCGGGCTGCCTTCCTGGGTGCCGCTGGTGAAATACACACCGCGCAACAGCACGCGCTCTTCAAAGGCATTGGGTTTGAACACGCCTTCGAGAAAGCTTTGCAGGCAATCCTTCAACGCGCCGAACTGCTGCGGGAAGCCGTAGATCAGGTCGCGCCGCGCCGGGTCGCGTTCCTGTTGCAGGCGCTCCACCAGACGCTCGTTGAGGCGCTGCTCTAATCCTGCGAATTCGCTTTGCAGATGGGCCAACGGGCTGTCGCTGTTTTTGCCGTCGTCCAAGGCAAAGGTCATACCCCACACCTGGGCGCGGTCTTCCTTGCTCAGGTTATCGAAGTACTCCATGAAACCCGGCACCAGATCGAGCTTGGTCAGCATCAGGTAGATCGGGAAACGTACGCCCAATTGGGTGTACAGCTCCTGGATACGCAGGCGAATCGCAGCCGCATGGGCGGCGCGCTCGGCGTCGGTGCCGAGCAGCAGATCCGAGAGGCTGATGGCGATAAACGCACCGTCGATGGGCCGGCGTGAACGCTGCTTTTTCAGCAGGTCGAGAAAGCCCAGCCACGCGGCTTTATCCACCGTGGAGTTGCTGTCCTGGGTGGTGTAGCGGCCAGCGGTGTCGAGCAAGACGGCCTGATCGGTGAACCACCAATCGCAATTGCGCGTACCGCCGACGCCGCGCACCGCACCGGCGCCCAATTGCGCGGCCAACGGAAAGTGCAGCCCGGAATTGACCAGTGCGGTGGTCTTGCCCGAACCCGGCGGACCGATGATCACGTACCACGGCAGCTCGTACAGATTGCGCCGCTCGTCACCGCCGAGCTTGGCTTTTTTCAACAGCGCGAGGGCTTCGTCCATGCGCTGGCGCAGGGTCGACAACTCTTCGGCGGTGGCCACGCTGTTGGGGTCGGCCGGGGTTTCGGCGGCCAGGCTGCGCATCACTTCGGCGGCCTGACGGCGGGCCTGGATGATGCGGAACACGCGGTAGGCGATCCACACCCCGAACATCAGGATGATCAGCGCCCAGCGGCGCCCTTGCGGCACCAGCACGTCGAGCAACGGCCCGACAAACCAGATGATCAGGCTCAGGGCGATCAGGCCCAATACCGGGATCACCCAGCGAATCATGAAACTGAAAAACGCCTTCACTCGACGCCCTCCGCCAATACGGTGATTTCAACCCGACGATTGCGGGCGCGGCCTTCGGCTGTGCTGTTGGTGGCCAACGGCTCGGTGTCGCTTCTGCCCTCGGCACTGAAGCGATCCGCCTGGCCGGTCTTGGCCGCGAGGATCTCCAGCACCGACTTGGCCCGCGCTTCGGACAGCGCCCAGTTGGACGGGAAGCGCAGCGTGGCAATCGGGCGATTGTCGCTGTGGCCGGTGACGCGCACCTGCCCCTTGACCTTGCGGATGGCATCGGCGATGCGCAGCATCAGCGGCTGGTAGTCGTCGACAATGCTGGAGCTGGCCGATGCGAACAGTTCATCGCCACGAATGGTGACCACCGAACGGTCGACTTTATCTTCCACGGCCACGCGACCGGCCTTGATGTCTTCGGCCAGGAACCCGGCCAGACGCGGCCGTTCGATGACCTTGGGCTGCGCCACTGGACGGTCGATGGCCTGCACCGGGATCTCGCCCAGGGCATGGATATTCTTGAACACCGGCTCCGCCTGCGACGCCAGCAGCATGCGCAAGGTGAACAGCAACGCCAGCAGCAGCGCCACGCCAATGGCCACGGCGATCCACGGCGGCATGAATTGCGCCAGGCGGTCCCGCGCCACGGTCACGCCGCGCCAGTGCGGCGACAGCTCACGTTCATGCTCGCCACGGGCACTGCGAATCGCGGCAGCGGTGCGCTCGCGCAAGGCTTCCAACTGGCTGCGACCGTCGTTCA
The DNA here is from genome assembly GCF_023701505.1 of Pseudomonas sp. SR18. Classification (NCBI taxonomy): domain Bacteria; kingdom Pseudomonadati; phylum Pseudomonadota; class Gammaproteobacteria; order Pseudomonadales; family Pseudomonadaceae; genus Pseudomonas; species Pseudomonas sp. SR18. Next base: position 220,402 of record NZ_JAMQAU010000002.1, read on the forward strand.
TCACGCGGTAGCGGCCTTCAAAACCCAGGCACATGCACAGGTACAACAGTTCCAGCAGGTACAGGCGTTCCCGTGGGCTTTGCAGGCAGTGGTCGAGCAACTGGAAGACTTTCTCGCCGCCCCAGGCTTCGTTGTGCACGGTGATCAGCAGGCTTTGCTTGCCCCAATCGCTGGTGCTGCCCCACGGCGTGCTCAACACGGCTTCATCGAGGGCGGTGCACAGCGCGTAACGGGCCAGCAGCACTTCGTTGCGCGCCACACCGGCGGCTTCGGCGCGCTCTTCGAACTGGCGCAGGTAGGCCAGCAATTGCGCGCGCAGGCTGGCTGGCGCCGGGTGGGCGATGGTATTGCGCAGGCGCGTCAGCAAGGCCAGCAGTGGGCCAGCGGCGCTTTCCAGTGGGTTCAGCCCCTGGCTTTTGCCGGTGAGCATCGGTGCAGCCGGCATCGACAGCGGGGCCGGTTCTGCCCGTGCAGGTTCCGGCGCACGGCCACCTGGGCGCGGCATGAACTGGGTGCGGTCGTCATCATTGGGATGCATCGCGGATTATCCTCGGATCGCCCAGAAGGCCAGGTTCAAGCCCGGGAACTGCCCGGCGATGTGGAAAGCAAAACCGCCGGAGTTGCTCAGTTGCTGCCAATGCTCACTGCCGCGGTCCAGCTCGTAATAGGTGCTGCCCGCGTGGTACGGCAATTGGCGCGGCGCCACCGGCAAGGGCACCAGGCCGATGCCCGGCAGTTGCAGGTTGACCATGTCACGGATGTGCTCCACCGCGCCGACCTTGCTCTGCTGGCCGAAGCGGCCGCGCAGGGTTTCGCCGGGCACATCGGCACGCACCACCAGGATGAAACTGGCGTTGTCGAGCAGGGTCTTGTCGGCAAGCATCGCCACGTGAATGCCGTAGGCTTTCTCGACAATCGGAATCGGCGTGGCCTTGCTGTCGATCAGCATCGACAGCGCTTCACGCAAGGCAGCCATCACCGGGGCGTAGCTCAGGGCCAGGTCATCGTGCTGGTACTGCGGGTATTCCTGGGGACGACGGCCCGCAGTGGAAAAGGTCGAGAACTCACCGGCCAGGCTCACCAGTTCGCTGAAGAAGCGCTCCGGGTGCAGCGGGCTCAACTGGCTGAAATGCTGGATCAGCGGCTGGGCGCGGTTGACCAGTTGCAGCAGCATGAAATCAGCAATCTCCGATGCACCACCGGCGCCCGACGCGACCACGCGGCCGGCCAGGGCCTCACCGCGCTGGTGCAACAGGCCCAGCAGTTCGCTGCGAAACGCCGTCAGCGGTTTGCTCGCGGCCACATCCAATACCGGTGGAATGTAGGTGTCATCGAGCACCAGGGCGCGGTCGGCGCGCTTTTCCTTGATGCGCACCAGGCCGATGGCGGCGTAGTCGCTGATGCCGTCCTGGGCGGTCAATAGGCGCAACGCACGGGAACCCACGGCCACTGGCGCGCGGTTTTCGAACGGCGCGTTGTCGTCGCGCACTTCGCGCACCTGGCTTACGTAGCGCGCAGCCTCCAGGGCTTCGCCTTCATCAACCGTGTCCCGCGCACCGGCGCGCTTGAGCGGCAAGGCCAGGTACACCAGGCCGTCGCGCAGGTTGTCGTCGATGTTCAGCGGGCTTGGTGCCAGGTCATCCTGGGGGATATTGAACGGCGTGCCGTCAGGCAGCAGACCCCGTGCCGAGACGATGGCCAGCTTGCCCTGGGCCAGCAGGCCCTGGTCGATCAGCAACTCGGAAAACCCCCAGGCACCGGCGGCCAATGGGCGGCTGCGGGCGTCGATCAGGTTTTCCAGGTAACGGTCATGCTGCTGGAAGTGCTGCGTTCCGATGAACATGCCTTCCGACCAGACCACGCGATTGTTCCAGGACATGGGGGCTCCGATTGCTTGTTATTGGGCAGGGCTGGATGGGGAAACCACGACGTCGGCGCGCACGGCACGCACATCGAGGCTGATCTGGTATTCGGTGTATTGGCGCGCTGGCACGTTGATTACCGCGCGCCATTGAGCACGGTCCAACTCGCGGTAACCCACCAGCAAGCCGATCTGGCGCGTGGACGGGTCGAGGTCACGCTGGATGCTCAGTTGCTGGCCGGGCTGGACCATCACTTCGTCCTGGTCCAGCAGGTCCAGGCCGAGGGTCGATTGGGCACGGTCCGCCAAGGCGAAGTAGTCGGAACGGCCGAAGGTGGCGGCGTTTTTCAGTTCGAAAATGCGCACGCGCACTGGAGCGGCCTGGCCGTTGGCGCCGGGGTTAAGCCCGGAAATTGCGTGGAAGTGCAATTCGACGGCAGCGGTATCTGCCTGCTCCTCGACCGCCGCTTCGGGTTTGACCGCGTCGTTGGCACACGCCGTCAGCAGCAGCGCGGTGGCGACTGCGAGTAAAAACCTGGGAATCATCCTGCGTCCTCAATGACGTACTTAGCTATCCGTTGATCCGTTGTTGCGGCGTGGCGTTAGCGACGCTGTCGCGCGCTGTGTTCTTCGTAGGCTCGGCTGAATTCGCGGCCGAACAGGTCCTGGAAGTCTTCCTGGGCCTCGCGGGAAATATTGCCGTAGAGCTCGGTGAACTGCTGCCAGTACTGGGCCTGGCGCGAGCCATTGAAAAGGCTCGACAGCCCGCCGGGCTTGCCCATGCGTTCCTCCAGCTGGGTTGGTTCGAAGTGCGTGAGCAAGTGCTTGATCGCGGCTTCCACCCCGGCCATCACGGCCAACTGGTGGGCCCGCAAGTCGTCAAAACTGTCCCGCACGGCAAGGTCCGGCGCCATAAACGCTTGGTTGCCATGGCGAAGCAAAAGCAGTAACGCTTCCTCGGCATTCGGGGCAAATTTCAACGGATTGTTTTCAGCAGGCTGGATCATCGTCTGCTGCATGCGGAACTCGCCCTTGAGGCTGGCGCGGGCGCGCAACACGTCGATCAGGCCCTCTACCATCAGCCGGTAGCTGCGACCGATGCTTTCCATCTGGGCTTCGGCCTGGGCGTTGTCCAGACGCAACTGGTCGAGGCCGGCGCCACGCAGGAAGGCTTGCAAGAGGTCGGGTTGTTGGCTGTCGGCCACGGGGAGCAAGGGCTCGACCACAGGTGGCGGCGCGATGACCGGCGCAGTGGGCGGTGGAGTCGGTGCCAGGGGCGGCGGCGTGCTGGGCGGCGGCGTGCTGGCCACCGGCGCTGGCGCCGGCGCGTCACCGAACAAGTCCCAGTCTTCAGGAATCACCGAGCCCGACGCCACGGGCGCTGCAACGACAGGCGCAGCCACTGGCGTCGGCGGGCGGAAGTCATGTTGCTCGGAGGGCACGTGGTCCGGCACGGTCGGCGGCGCTACGGCGGTGGGGCTGAGGAAGTCGAACAGGTCCGGCAGGGTGTCCATCGCCGAGGCGCCCTGGAACTGCGGCGCGATCACGGGCGTGGCTACCGGCGCACTGACCACGGCGCCCATCAGCGCTTCAAAGCTGTTCGGCGACTCACCGGCAAACGGCTGGCTATCGACGGCCTGCACATTGAAATCGATACGCGCCTGAATCTCGTAGTCGCCGATGCGGATCAGCTCGCCATTTTGCAGCAGCTCGCTATTGCCCCGGCGCATGCGCACACCGGCGTTAACCAACTCCACACCGTTGGTGCTGTTATCGGTTAAATAATAACGGCCGTCCTTGTATTGAATAACGCAGTGTTGCGAAGACACCAGCCGCTCAGGATCAGGCAGTACCCAGTCATTATCCGAACTGCGGCCGATCGCCATCGAGCCCTGATTCATGGACTTTTCGGCGCATTGCCCTGGGGTGATCTTGTGATAACTAGTGATAGTCAAACACAGCGACATCTTGCCTCCTTGCTGATACTTCGCGCGCGGGCGATTCCCGGGACAGCGTTTCCCGAGAGAGCCCCATCAGGTCGTGCATCCGACCGTCTACAACCTGCTGATGCCAGCATGATCGCTGATCTTAACTGGGCTCTATGACAAAAATCCTGTCCCGGTGCGCCGTTCGACCCACCGGTCGCGCAGGTTGTTAAGCACCGCACATCTGTCACAGAGGGCGAATAGCTTACCTTGACAAGGCATAAGTACTACACCAAAAATGCACAACTTCTTGAACACCAATGATGGCACATTAATAGCATCGTGCTTATATGACCAAGAAACCATGCAAAGTTCCTTGCGCAACTAATGCATGAATTGCCCGACATCTAACGGGCTGATAGGGAGATCAATTTCAGTGGATGTGCCGTTGCTGCTCACCGCCGTTTCCGCGACTTCGCCCTGTGGCGAAGACATGGAGTATGACGCGCAATTTCTCCAACTGGAGCGTGATGCCAAGGGCCAGCCTGAGCGCAGCATGGGTGACTCCATCCTGCCCGCTGAACCGCCGGAATGGCGCAGCATCCAGCAGCAGAGCCTCGACTTGCTGCAGCGCAGCAAAGACCTGCGCATCACCCATTTCCTCCTGCAAAGCTCCCTCGCCCTCCAGGGTGTGGCCGGGCTGGCCGACGTCCTGACGCTGATCAACGCCCTGCTGCGCGAATACTGGACCGACCTGCACCCGCGCCTGGATGCCGACGACGATAACGACCCGACTGTGCGCATCAACGCCCTGTCCGGCCTGACCAGCGACGCGACCATTCGCCTGCTGCGCGAAAGCATCCTCACGCGCTCGCGCACCTTCGGCCCCGTGAGCCTGCGCGCTGCACTGAACGCCAGCGGCCTGATGAATTTCCCCGATGAACAACTCGGCGCCCAGCAACTGCACGCCGCGTTCCTCGACAGCGACCCCGAACACCTGCAAGCCACCCGCGACGCCTTGAGTGCCGCCCGTGCGGCCTGCGAAGCCATCGAGCAGCAGGTCAGCGACCAGGTCGGTTCCGCCCAGGGCGTGGACCTGACCCTCTTGAAGCAACCGCTCAAGCAAGCGCTGCAAGTGCTCAACCAAGCGGTTCCAGACACCCAAGGCAGCAGCGAACCCGAGGCCGTCAGTGACGACAATGCCCCCTCGGTCGAGTACGCCGCTGCCCCTGCCGCACCCCGCCCGGCCGGCGACATCGCCAGCCGCGATGAGGTGCTGCGCAGCCTCGACAAGATCCTTGCGTACTACACCCGTCACGAGCCTTCGAGCCCGCTGCCGGTGCTGTTGAACAGGGCGAAGAACCTGGTGCATGCCGACTTTGCGGCGATCGTGCGCAATCTGATTCCCGATGGCATGTCCCAATTTGAAAACCTGCGTGGCCCGGACGGCGAGTAAGCCGGCCGACTGCGCAGTAACAACACCGTCGCTCAAGCGACCAGGAGCAGCAACGTGGCGAAGCAAAGTTCTCAGAAATTCATCGCGCGCAACCGCGCGCCTCGGGTGCAGATCGAGTACGACGTCGAGCTCTACGGCGCCGAGAAAAAGGTCCAGCTGCCCTTCGTAATGGGTGTGATGGCCGACCTCGCCGGCAAACCTGCCGAGCCTCTGGCGCCAGTGGCTGATCGCAAGTTCCTTGAAGTGGACGTCGACAACTTCGACTCGCGCCTCAAGGCCATGCAGCCGCGCGTAGCGTTCCACGTACCGAACGAGCTGACCGGCGAAGGCAACCTGAGCCTGGATATCACGTTCGAAAGCATGGACGACTTCAGCCCGGCCGCCGTGGCCCGCAAGGTCGATTCGCTCAAACAGCTGCTCGAAGCCCGCACCCAGTTGGCCAACCTGCTGACCTACATGGACGGCAAGACCGGCGCTGAAGAAATCATCATGAAGGCAATCAAGGACCCGGCACTGCTTCAAGCACTTGCCAGCGCGCCCAAGCCTGCAGGGGACCAATAATCATGACTGACAATACCGCCCGCGAAGGCGCGCTCAACCTCGGCGCCACCGAAGAAACCAGCGAGTTCGCCTCGCTGTTGATGCAAGAATTCAAGCCCAAGACCGAGCGTGCCCGCGAAGCCGTGGAAACCGCCGTGCGCACCTTGGCTGAACAGGCACTGGCCCAGACTGACCTGGTGTCCAACGACGCGATCAAATCGATCGAATCGATCATCGCTGCCATCGACGCCAAGCTCACCGCCCAGGTCAACCAGATCATCCATCACCAGGATTTCCAGCAGCTGGAAAGTGCCTGGCGTGGCCTGCACTACCTGGTCAACAACACCGAGAGCGATGAGCAGCTGAAGATCCGCGTGCTCAACATCTCCAAGCCGGACCTGCACAAGACCCTGAAGAAATTCAAGGGCACCGCGTGGGACCAGAGCCCGATCTTCAAGAAGATGTACGAAGAAGAATACGGCCAGTTCGGCGGCGAACCGTACGGTTGCCTGGTAGGCGACTACTACTTCGACCAGTCGCCTCCGGATGTCGAGCTGCTGGGCGAGCTGTCGAAAGTCTGCGCCGCCATGCACTCCCCGTTCATCGCTGCGGCCTCGCCGACCGTGATGGGCATGGGCTCGTGGCAGGAACTGTCGAACCCGCGCGACCTGACCAAGATCTTCACCACCCCGGAATACGCCGGCTGGCGCTCGCTGCGTGAGTCGGAAGACTCGCGCTACATCGGCCTGACCATGCCGCGCTTCCTGGCGCGCCTGCCGTATGGCGCCAAGACCGACCCGGTGGAAGCTTTCGCCTTCGAAGAAAACACCGACGGTGCCGACAGCTCCAAGTACACCTGGGCCAACGCCGCATACGCGATGGCGGTGAACATCAACCGTTCGTTCAAGCACTACGGCTGGTGCTCGCGCATCCGTGGCGTGGAGTCCGGTGGTGAAGTGGAAAACCTGCCGGCCCACACGTTCCCTACCGATGACGGTGGCGTGGACATGAAGTGCCCGACCGAAATCGCCATCAGCGACCGCCGTGAAGCGGAACTGGCGAAGAACGGTTTCATGCCACTGCTGCACAAGAAAAACACCGACTTCGCCGCGTTCATCGGCGCCCAGTCGTTGCAGAAACCGGCCGAATACGACGACCCGGACGCCACCGCCAACGCCAACCTGGCTGCGCGCCTGCCGTACCTGTTCGCCACCTGCCGTTTCGCGCACTACTTGAAGTGCATCGTGCGCGACAAGATCGGTTCCTTCAAAGAGAAGGACGAGATGCAGCGCTGGTTGCAGGACTGGATCCTCAACTACGTCGACGGCGACCCGGCGCACTCCACCGAAACCACCAAGGCCCAGCACCCATTGGCTGCCGCCGAAGTGATCGTGGAAGACGTCGAAGGCAACCCGGGTTACTACAACTCCAAGTTCTACCTGCGCCCGCACTATCAGCTTGAAGGGCTGACCGTGTCGCTGCGCCTGGTATCGAAGCTGCCTTCGGCCAAGAGCGCCTAACCCACGGATGAGCTGGCTCTTCTGCGGGAGGGGGCTTGCCCCCGATAGCATCACTGGGGTGTGACTGACACACCGAGGTGCCTGCATCGGGGGCAAGCGCCCTCCCACACAAAAGCACTGCCCATTTGGAGTAACTCAAATTCAGTGGCAAGCGCCACACAGGGAGAAAACATGGCTGTTGATATTTTCATCAAGATCGGCGACATCAAGGGCGAGTCCATGGACAAGGCCCACAAGGACGAAATCGACGTACTGAACTGGAGCTGGGGCATGGCCCAGTCCGGCAACATGCACGTGGGCGGCGGTGGCGGCGCGGGCAAGGTGAATATCCAGGACCTGTCGCTGACCAAGTACGTCGACAAAGCGTCGCCGAACCTGATGATGCACTGCGCCAGCGGCAAGCACATCGACAAGGTCAAGCTGACCGTCCGTAAGGCCGGTGGTGAAAGCCAGGTCGAGTACATGGTGATCAACCTGGAAGAAGTGCTGGTCACTTCCCTGAGCACTGGTGGTTCGGGTTCCGATGACCGCCTGACCGAGAACGTCACGCTGAACTTCGCCCAAGTGATGGTCGACTACCAGCCGCAGAAAGCCGACGGCACCAAAGACGGCGGCGCGATCAAGTTTGGCTGGAACATCCGTTCCAACACCAAGCGCTGATAGCCCTTGTGGCCATGGCTTCGCGCCATGGCCCAAGACATTTGTTTCTCTCGCAACCCGTCCGTGGAGCTGCTTTGGTGGTAACTGAAATCGCTTCCCGCGACCGTCTGCAGCCGTCCTTGCTGGACCGGCTGACCGACGACGATCCAACCAACCCGAAGGAAAGCGCCGACAAACGCGTGCTGTCCCTGACCCAATTGAAAGCCTCGGTCTTGCGCGACCTGGCGTGGCTGCTCAACACCACGTCGTTGCTCGATGCCGATGCCACGCTGCACACCCCGGCCGGCACTTCGGTGGTCAATTACGGCCTGCCGGCGCTCGCCGGCAACAGCGTTTCCAGTGTCGATATCAAGGCCCTGGAAGCCCTGATCTACCAGGCCATCGCCACCTTTGAGCCACGCATTCTGCGTCACACCCTGCGGGTCAAAGCCCGTGTCGGCCATGGCGAAATGAACCACAACGCCCTGAGTTTCGAGATCGAAGGCGACCTGTGGGCGCAGCCGGTGCCGTTGCGCCTGTTGCTGCAAACCGACCTCGACCTGGAATCCGGCCACGTGCGCGTGGTCAATGCCGACCAGCGGAGACGCCCATGAACCCGCGCCTGCTGGAGCTGTACAACCAGGAACTGCACCACGTGCGCGAAAGCGCCGCCGAGTTCGCCAAGGAATACCCGAAGATCGCCAGTCGGCTGACGTTGTCCGGTATGGACTGCGCCGACCCGTACGTCGAACGCCTGCTCGAAGGCTTTGCCTACCTCACGGCCCGCGTACAGCTCAAGCTCGACGCCGAGTACCCGACCTTCACCCACAACCTGCTGGAAATCGCCTACCCGCATTACCTGGCGCCAACCCCGTCGATGACCGTGGTGCAGTTGCAGACCGATCCCGACGAAGGCTCCCTGGCCAGTGGTTTCCCCCTGCCCCGCGACACCGTGTTGCGCGCCGCCCTGGGCCGCGAAACCCAGACCTGCTGCGAGTACCGCACCGCCCACCCGGTGACGTTGTGGCCGTTGCAGGTCAGCAACGCCGAATACTTCGGCAACCCCGCCGCCGTGCTCGGCCGCCTGGCCGCCAGCGAACCCAAGGCCAAGGCCGGTTTGCGCCTGACCCTGCGCACCGGCGCCGAATTGCCGTTCAACAGTCTCGACCTGGACAACCTGCCGCTCTACCTCAGCGGCGCCGACGAGCAACCGTTCCGCCTCTACGAGCAACTGCTGGGCAACGCCTGTGCGGTGTTCGCGCGCAAGCCCGGTGGCGATTGGGTTGAGCGCTTGCCCCAGGACGCATTGCGCTCCCGGGGTTTTGACGATGCCGACGCGGCCATGCCAGTGGTAGCGCGGGCGTTCCAGGGCTATCGGTTGTTGCAGGAGTACTTCGCCCTGCCCCATCGCTTCCTGTTCGTCGAATTCGCCGAGCTGAGCCGTGCGGTCAAACGCTGCGATGGCCAGGAACTGGAGCTGATCGTACTGTTCGACCGCCACGAACCGAGCCTGGAAGGCAGCGTCGGCGCGGCGCAGTTCCTGCCGTTCTGCACGCCGGCGATCAACCTGTTCCCCAAGCGCGTGGACCGTATCCACTTGTCCGACCGCGTCAACGAACACCATGTGATCGCCGACCGCACGCGGCCGATGGATTTCGAGATTCACTCGCTCAGCGGCATCACCGGCCACGGCACCGGGCCGGAGCAGCCGTTTTTGCCGTTCTACGCGGTGCGTGACCCGTCCCGTTACGGCCGTGACCAGGCCTACTACACGGTGCGTCGCGAGCCCCGCGTGCTGTCCAGCGACCAACGTCGCAACGGCCCGCGCTCCACCTACGTGGGCAGCGAAACCTTCGTCAGCCTGGTGGACAGCCGCCAGGCACCCTACGGCCACGACTTGCGCCAGTTGGGCGTGACGGCGCTGTGCACCAACCGCGATTTGCCGCTGTTCATGAGCGTGGGCAATGGCAAGACCGACTTCACCCTGGCCGACAGCGCCCCGGTGCTGGCCGTGCGCTGCGTGGCGGGCCCGAGTCGCCCGCGTGCCAGCCATGCCCATGACGCCAAGGCCTGGCGCCTGATCAGCCAGTTGTCACTCAACTACCTGTCTTTGAGCGAGCAAGGCCAGGGCGCCGGCGCCTTGCGCGAACTGCTGCGCCTGTACGGCGACAGCAACGATGCGGCGCTGCAATTGCAGATCGAAGGCCTGCGCGACGTCAGCAGCAAAGCCGTGACCCGCCGCCTGCCGATGCCCGGCCCGATTGTGTTTGGCCGTGGCCTTGAGATCACCTTGGAATTCGATGAAAACGCGTTTCGCGGCACCGGCGTGTTCCTGCTCGGTGCGGTGCTGGAACGCTTCCTGGCACGCTACGTGTCGATCAACAGCTTTACCGAGACGGTGATCCGTACCACCGAACGCGGCGAGATCATGCGATGGAAAGCCAAGCCCGGGCGGCGTCCGACCCTGTGAGTACCCTGGATGCGATGCATCAGGAGCCCTGGGAATACGATTTCTTCCAGGCATTGCGGCGTATCGAGTGCGAATCGCCCGAGCTGCCGCGCCTGGGCCATTCCCTGCGCCTGGCCGATGACCCGCTGCGTCTTGGGCAACAGGCCGATTGCACCTTCGCCCCGGCCACGCTGGCCTCGGTCGATCCCGGTGGCGACGGCAAGCCGGCGCGGCTGGAGCAGTTCTTTTTCGGCCTCGGCGGCCCCAACGGCCCGCTGCCGCTGCACATCACCGAGTATGTGCGTGAGCGCCAGCGCAACAACGCCGACAGCACCAGCAAGCAGTTCCTGGACGTGTTCCATCACCGTCTGCTCAGCCTGTTTTACCGCGCCTGGGCCGAGGCCCGGCCGACGGTCAGCCATGACCGCCCGGACGATGACTACTGGTCTGCACGCCTCGCCGCCCTGAGTGGCCGGGGCATGCCAAGCCTGCTCAACCAAGGGCTGATTCCCGACACCGCGAAGCTGCATTACAGCGGCCATTTATCCGCACAGACCCGTTATCCAGACGGCTTGAAGGCGATCCTCAGCGAGTATTTCGGCCTGCCGGTGGCGATTGAAGAATACGTCGGCCAATGGCTGGAACTGCCCGAGCGCAGCCGCGTGAGTGTCAGCGCCAACCGGTTGGGCGTGGACTTCTGCCTGGGCAGCCATGTGTGGGACCGCCAGCATAAATTTCGTATTCGCCTCGGCCCGCTCACGCTGGATGACTACATGGGCATGCTGCCCGGCCAACAGCCGTTCAACGAGCTGGTGGCGTGGGTCGCCGAGTACCTGGGCCATGAATTGGACTGGGATCTGAACCTGGTTTTGCAACAACCCGAAGTACCGGCGCTGCAACTCAACGGTCAGTTCCGCCTGGGCTTCAACACCTGGCTCGGCCGCCCTGCGGTTGACGCCAACGACCTAATCCTGGCCCGGCATTACGCCGATCACGCCACCACCTCAAGGAATCCAGAGCATGGGTGAAATCAGTCGCGCCGCGTTGTTCGGCAAACTCAATAGCGTGGCCTACAAGGCCATCGAAGCCGCCACGGTGTTCTGCAAATTGCGCGGTAACCCGTATGTGGAACTGGCCCACTGGTTTCACCAGTTGCTGCAACTGCAGGACTCGGACCTGCACCGCATCATCCGCCAGTTCAACGTGGAGCCGGCGCGCCTGGCCCGTGACCTGACCGAAGCCCTGGACCGCCTGCCGCGCGGCTCGACGTCGATCACCGACCTGTCGTCCCATGTGGAAGAAGCCGTGGAACGCGGCTGGGTCTACGGCAGCCTGATGTTCGGCGAAAGCCAGGTGCGCACCGGTTACCTGGTGCTGGGCATCCTCAAGACGCCAAGCTTGCGCCATGGGTTGCTGGGCTTGTCGTCGGAGTTCGACAAGATCAAGGCCGAGGCCCTGAGCGAACGCTTTGACGAGTACGTCGGCGACTCCCCGGAAAATGCCCTTAGCGCCAGCGACGGCTTCAACGCCGGGGTGCCAGGCGAAGCCAGCGGCGCGATGGCGCCGAGCGCGATGGGCAAGCAGGAAGCGCTCAAGCGTTTCACCGTGGACCTGACCGAACAGGCGCGCAGCGGCAAGCTAGACCCGATTGTTGGCCGCGATGAAGAAATTCGCCAGTTGGTCGACATCCTCATGCGCCGACGCCAGAACAACCCAATCCTTACCGGTGAAGCCGGGGTAGGCAAGACCGCCGTAGTCGAAGGTTTTGCCCTGCGCATCGTCGCCGGTGATGTGCCGCCGGCACTGAAAGACGTGGAACTGCGCAGCCTCGACGTGGGCCTGCTGCAAGCCGGCGCCAGCATGAAAGGCGAGTTCGAACAGCGCCTGCGCCAGGTTATCGAAGACGTTCAGGCGTCACCCAAGCCGATCATCCTGTTCATCGACGAAGCCCACACGCTGGTGGGTGCCGGTGGCGCCGCCGGGACGGGCGATGCGGCCAACCTGCTCAAGCCCGCCCTCGCCCGTGGCACCTTGCGTACCGTGGCCGCCACCACCTGGGCCGAGTACAAGAAGCACATCGAGAAAGACCCGGCCCTGACCCGCCGTTTCCAGGTGGTGCAAGTCGCCGAGCCGTCGGAAGACAAAGCCCTGCTGATGATGCGCGGCGTGGCCTCGACCATGGAAAAACACCACCAGGTGCAGATCCTCGACGAAGCGCTGGAAGCGTCGGTGAAGCTGTCGCACCGCTACATCCCGGCGCGCCAGTTGCCGGACAAATCCGTGAGCCTGCTGGACACCGCCTGCGCCCGCGTCGCCATCAGCCTGCACGCCGTACCGGCCGAAGTGGACGACAGCCGCCGCCGCATCGAAGCCCTGGAAACCGAGCTGCAAATCATCGCCCGCGAGCATGCCATCGGCATCGACATTGGTGCACGCCAGAGCAACAGCGAAGCCTTGCTGACGAGCGAACGTGAACGCTTGGCGACACTGGAAAGCCGTTGGGCCGAAGAGAAAACCCTGGTGGACGAGTTGCTCGCCACCCGCGCAACCCTGCGTGAAAAAGCCGGGGTGGTGGACAGCGGCAACGATGAATTGCGTGCGCAATTAATCGACTTGCAACAGCGCCTCACCGCGCTGCAAGGCGAAACACCGCTGATCCTGCCGACCGTGGATTACCAGGCCGTGGCCTCGGTGGTCGCTGACTGGACCGGTATTCCGGTGGGCCGCATGGCGCGCAACGAACTGGAAACCGTGCTCAACCTCGACCAGCATCTGAAGAAACGCATCATCGGCCAGGACCATGCCTTGCAGATGATCGCCAAGCGCATCCAGACCTCCCGCGCCGGCCTCGACAACCCGAGCAAGCCGATTGGCGTGTTCATGCTCGCCGGCACCTCCGGCGTGGGCAAGACCGAAACCGCCCTGGCCCTGGCTGAAGCCATGTACGGCGGTGAGCAGAACGTGATCACCATCAACATGAGCGAGTTCCAGGAAGCCCACACGGTGTCGACCCTCAAGGGCGCGCCACCGGGCTATATCGGCTACGGCGAAGGCGGCGTGCTGACCGAAGCGGTGCGGCGCAAGCCCTACAGCGTGGTGCTGCTGGACGAAGTGGAAAAAGCCCACCCGGACGTGCATGAGATCTTCTTCCAGGTGTTCGACAAGGGCGTGATGGAGGACGGCGAAGGCCGGGTGATCGACTTCAAGAACACCCTGATCCTGCTGACCACCAACGCCGGCACGGAGCTGATTTCCCAGGTCTGCAAAGACCCGGCGAACATCCCCGAGCCCGAGGAAATAGCCAAGGCCCTGCGCCAGCCACTGCTGGAGATTTTCCCGCCGGCGCTGCTGGGCCGCCTGGTGACGATTCCGTACTACCCGCTGAGTGACACGATGCTCAAGGCGATTACCCGCCTGCAATTGGGGCGCATCAAGAAGCGTGTGGAGAGCACCCACAAAGTCGCCTTCGACTACGACGACGCGGTGGTCGACCTGATCGTCTCGCGCTGCACCGAAACCGAAAGCGGCGGGCGCATGATCGACACCATCCTCACCAACAGCCTGTTGCCGGACATGAGCCGTGAATTCCTCACGCGCATGCTCGAAGGCAAGGCGTTGGCGGGGGTGCGGATCAGCAGCCGGGATAACGAGCTGCACTACCAGTTCAACGATTGACCTGACGGAACGCGGAAAAAAATGTGGGAGGGGGCTTGCCCCCTCCCACATTTGGATTGGGTTCCTTCAGCTATTAGGGTACTTCGATGCTTTTTAACCAAGCCTCACGCCTGGCCAAGATCACCAGCCCCCTCGGGCCGGATGTGCTGTTGCTCAATGAAATGGGCGGCGGTGAAGAACTGGGGCGGCTGTTCAACTATGAGCTGCAACTGACGTCCCTGGACGCCAACATCGATCTCAACCAGTTGCTGGGCAAGTCGATGAGCGTCGGTGTGCAACTGGCGGACGGTGGCGAGCGGCACTTCAACGGCATTGTTGCGCGCTGCAGCCAGAACATCGACCGGGGCCAGTTCGCCAGTTACCAAGTGACGCTGCGCCCGTGGTTCTGGCTGCTCAGCCGCACCTCGGACTGCCGGATTTTCCAGAACCTGAGCATCCCGCAGATCATCAAGCAGGTGTTCCGCGACCTGGGTTTTTCCGACTTTGAAGACGCCCTGAGCCGGCCGTACCGCGAGTGGGAATACTGCGTGCAGTACCGCGAGACCAGCTTCGATTTCGTCAGCCGCCTGATGGAACAGGAAGGCATCTACTACTTCTTCCGCCATGAACAGGACCGCCACGTGCTGGTGCTGGCCGACGCCTATGGCGCCCACACCACCGTGCCGGGCTATGCGTCGATCCCGTATTACCCCAAGGATGAGCAGCAGCGCGAACGCGACCACATGCACAATTGGCACCTGGCGCAGGAAGTGCAGCCGGGTTCCCTGGAGCTCAACGACTACGACTTCCAGCGCCCCAGCGCCAGCATCGACGTGCGCTCGGCCATGCCGCGCCCGCACACTGCCGGCGATTACCCGCTGTACGACTACCCCGGCACCTATGTGCAAAGCGCCGACGGCGAACACTACGCGCGCACCCGCATCGAAGCCCTGCAAACCCTGCATGAGCAGATCGAGTTCAACGGCAATGCCCGCGGCCTCGGTTCGGGCCACCTGTTCAGCCTCACCGGCTTCAGTCGCCAGGACCAGAACCGCGAATACCTGATCGTCGGCTGTCGCTATCTCATCGTCCAGGAAAGCCTGGAAAGCGGCGGCGGCTCAGGCTCGGCGCAGTTCGAAAGCAGCCTGACCTGCATCGACGCCCAACAAAGCTTCCGCCCCCTGGCGAGCACCTATCGCCCCATCGTCAAAGGCCCGCAGACCGCGTTGGTGGTGGGCCCCAAAGGCGAGGAAATCTGGACCGACCAGTACGGCCGCGTGAAGGTGCACTTCTACTGGGACCGTCACGACCAATCCAACGAAAACAGCTCGTGCTGGATTCGCGTGTCGCAATCCTGGGCCGGCAAGAACTGGGGCTCGATGCAGATCCCACGGATCGGCCAGGAAGTGATTGTCAGCTTCCTCGAAGGCGACCCCGACCGGCCGATCATCACCGGCCGGGTGTACAACGCTGAGCAGACGGTGCCCTACGACTTGCCGGAAAACGCCACCCAAAGCGGTATGAAAAGCCGCTCCAGCAAGGGCGGCACACCGGCCAACTTCAATGAAATCCGCATGGAGGACAAGAAGGGGTTGGAGCAGTTGTATATCCATGCCGAGCGTAATCAGGACATCGTGGTGGAGGTGGATGAGAGCCATTCGGTGGGGCATGACCGTAATAAAAGCATTGGGCACAACGAGACGGTGACCATTGGCAACAACCGCCTGCGCGTCGTCAAGCAGGAAGACATCCTCTCGGTGGGCCAGAGAAAGACCGACAGCATCAGCCAGAGCTACGTGATCGAAGTGGGTGAAAACCTGCGTCTGGTCTGCGGCGAAAGCATTCTGGAGCTCAACGCCAGCGGGCAGATCAACCTGACCGGCGTGCAAATCAGCTTCTACGCCAGCGGCGATGCCGAGTTCAACACCGGCGGCGTGCTGCACCTGAACAATGGTGGCGGCGCTGGCGCCACGCCCGACGGCCAGGGCGTCAAAGCCAGCATCGACGCCAATATCAAAGCCGCTTTTCCAGCGCCTAAAGGCTCCTGACGAGATCTGTTTGCCATGACGTACCGAATCAACGAATTCCAGCTTCAACTGCCGGCCGGCGAGCTTCAGGACGCGACGATCAACATCCTCAAGTTCCCCGAACTGGGCACGTCCCTAATCATCAGCCGCAGCTTGCTGGCCGATGGCGAAACCCTGCACAGCAACTTCAATGACCAGCTCCAGCGCCTGGAAAAGCAGGTGCAGGACTTGCGCTACCAACCGGGCGTCGACGTGCGCCTGGGTGCCGCGCAGGAAGTCGAAGGCATCGAACTGCGCAGCCAATTCAACAAGGGCAATGACAAGGTGTTCCAGTATCAGCTGGCGTTGGTGATACCGGGCACGCGCAAAATGCTCGCGTTGAGTTACGTGAAGGCGGACAAGCTTGGAGATACCGAGGCGGCGCATTGGGCGCTGATAAAAAACTCGCTGTCGTTTGACGCTATTTCTTGATGAGCCAATTGCATGTCTGACGCGTTATGGGCTGCCCGGCTAGGCGATGCGCTGACCCACACTTCCATGATGGCCGATATCCTCGGCGGTGTATTGGAGGTGGCGGCCAACGTGGCGATTACGGCACTCGCAACCGCTGCGGTGGCGGCGGCAATAGGTGTGACGGTCGCAACCGCCGGTATTGGCGGCTGCATCCTCGGCGCGGTGGTGGGCATCGTCGTCGGCATGGCAATGAGCAAGACGGGGGCCGATAAGGGCCTCAGTAAGATGTGCGAGGATTTCAGCAACGCACTGTTTCCGCCCGTGGTGGAAGCGACGATTGCGGTGGGTTCAACCAATACTTTCGTCAACAGCATTCCGGCGGCCCGAGCGGCAGGTTCAATTCCTTCTCATGTTGCGCCTGCGGGCACTGAACTCGAACAAGCGCCACCTGAGCCCGACTCTATGCCGCAAGCAGAACCAGGCTTTCTGGATATGGCCGAGGGCTTCTTCTCCCAACTCTGGCGACCAACCGTCGCAACGCCAGCTCCAGGCGTTGTGCCTGCGCTTACCGACATGGTGCTGTGCGCCCGTCACCCGCCGATGCCGCCCCAGCTTCTCGCCGAAGGTTCGGACAAGGTCACCATCAACGGCCAACCCGCCGTGCGCAGCGGCGACCGCAGCATGTGCGACGCGACGGTGGTGTCGTCGGGTTTGATCTCGCCGAACGTCACGATTGGTGGCGGAACGGTGGTGGTGCAAGAGATTCGTAGCGGCAAGACGCCAGGCGTTGGGCTGGCGATTGAAGCGCTGATGATGCTCAAAGGAGCGAAAGGCAAGGCGCTAAGCGACTTGCCCTGCATGTTGCTCAGCGGCGTCTCATCCTATGCGGTCAGCCAGGCCATGGGCGCTGCCGCCAATGCGACGATGGGTTCACCCAACCCGGTGCATGCGGCGACAGGGGCGAAAGTGTTGGGAGGCGATACCGAACTGGACTTCGTATTGCCAGGTATCTTGCCGATCGATTGGCAGCGCTTCTACAACAGTCGGGATGAGCGCCGCGACGGCATGTTTGGCGCGGGCTGGAGCGTTTCGTATGAGGTAAGCGTAGAAATCCTGGCGCATCCGGATGGCGGCGAAGAACTTATCTACACCGACGAACAGGGTCGGCGTATCAACCTGGGTTCGGTGGCGCTGGGCAGCGCGATGTTCAGTCCAGGCGAGGGTTTGAGTGTTCGGCGTCATCGTAACGGTCAATTGTTGATCGAGCGAGATGACGGTCTCTATCGCTTGTTTGATCCAACCCCGACAGCCCGATCAGTGCTACGCCTGAGCCAGTTGGGCGACCGAAATGACAACCGTATTTTCCTCGAGTATGACCCACAAGGGCGCCTGGTCGGCCTGCGAGATACCTTCACGCTGGTGCAGATTGAGCTGGTCCGCGAGCTTGATCGGGTAATCCGGGTCGAGCGTATTCACTCCGATCAACGCCGGGAAACGCTCGCCAGTTATAGCTATGACCTGAACGGCAGTTTAGCCACCGTTACTGATGCGACCGGTCATGTCCAACGGCGCTTCGCCTACGACGCTGGCCTGCGGATGACCGAGCATCAACTGCCCACTGGGTTGCGGTGTTTTTACGATTGGGGCTTGGTTGAAGGGCGCGAATGGCGTGTCGTTCGGCACTGGACCGATGAGGGCGATGAGTACCGATTCGATTACGACTTGAGCGCAGGGGTGACACGTATCACCGACAATTTGCAGCGCGTAAGCATGCGTCTGTGGAATCTGCAGCACCAGATCATTTCGTCCACGGACAACCTTGGCCAAACGTGGCGGTTCGAGTGGAATGACGAACGTCAGATGCTGAGTGCGACCGATCCTCAAGGCGGGCGGTACTCGTTCAACTATGACGAAACCGGAAACCTGATCAGTGAGCAAGACCCCCTGGGGCGTATTGACTCAACCCTGTGGCTGGCGCATTGGGCTTTGCCGCTGATACAGACGGATCCCGCTGGAAACAGCTGGCACTACCGATATGACGCACGCGGAAACTGTATTTGTGCAACCGACCCACTGGGGCATAGCACCCACTACCGTTACGACGTACACGGCCAGGTCGTGGAGATCGTCGACGCGATGGGCAAGAGCAAAAAGCTGCGTTGGAGCTCTCTGGGACAGCTGATCGAGCATATTGACTGCTCCGGCTACCCGACGCGCTTGAGCTATGACAGTCGGGGCTATCTGGCAGTCATCGCCGATGCCTCGGGTGAGCGAACTCAATTCGGCCATGACCCGCGTGGTCGGTTGCTCATGACTCAGTTTCCGGACGGACGAACAGAGCACCTTCAACGTGACGCCAGCGGGCAGCTGGTAAATTACATTGATACTGCGGGACATACCACGCTCTATCAACATAATCGCCGAGGCCAAGTACGCCTGCGCATCGATGCACATGGCCGGCAGGTTCAGTTTGGGTATGACGCCTACGGACGATTGCAAACGCTGGCCAACGAGAATGGCGAGAGCTACCGGTTCGCCTGGGACGATGGGGACCGATTGGCAGAGCAGTACAACCTCGATGGCAGTAGCAAACGATATGAATATGACTCGCTGAACAACATAGTGACAGTCAGCCTCGTACCCGCACCTTACGGGAACAGGCTCGACCTTATGCCATCAACCCCCACGGCCCCCCTCGTTTATCAGCTTTCACGGGATGCAGTGGGACGGCTCACCCAAAAAGAGACCGTGGATGGCATCACTGACTATACCTACGCACCTACAGACCAATTGGTGGCGGCTACATTCACCGACAGGCACGGGCGACGCCAGGAGTTGACGTTTGCCTATAATGGCCTTGGGCAACTGCTGAAAGAAGCTAGCCACTCAGGCACGCTTGAACATCACTATGACGAACTGGGTAATCTGATCCAGACCCAATTGCCCGATGGTCGCTGGCTCAGTCGTTTGCGCTACGGCAGTGGCCACCTGCATCAGATCAATCTGGACGGCCAGGTGATAACTGATTTCGAACGTGACCGTCTGCACCGTGAAGTGTTACGCACCCAAGGCCAGATCAGTACGTGCAGCGAATACGACCGCAACGGTCGCTTGCGCTCGCGCTCACGGCAACAGACAGGCCCACTCTACAGGCGACCCGGCGCGATACAGAAACATTTCGAATACGACCCGGCAGATAACCTTGTCGGCAAGTTGGATCAACATCTCTCCGGCCAACACCGTCAGTTGTTCCATTACGATTCCACCGGACGCATTATTGCCAGTCAGGACAGTACGGATGGCCAGCAGGAGACTTTCGCGTACGACGCTGCGGCAAACTTGCTGGATGGACCAGATGCCGGCACCGGGTTCGTCGTTCATAACCAAGTGATCACCTATCAGGATAAACGTTACCGCTACGACGGCTGGGGTCGGATGATCGAAAAGCGCAGCGGTCGCCATGGCGTACAACGCTTTCGCTACGACGCGGAAAATCGATTGATAGAAGTGCTTAACGAACGCGGCCATACCGTCACGATGACC
This sequence comes from Pseudomonas sp. SR18, assembly GCF_023701505.1. Classification (NCBI taxonomy): domain Bacteria; kingdom Pseudomonadati; phylum Pseudomonadota; class Gammaproteobacteria; order Pseudomonadales; family Pseudomonadaceae; genus Pseudomonas; species Pseudomonas sp. SR18. Next base: position 240,469 of record NZ_JAMQAU010000002.1, read on the forward strand.
TACGACCCACTCGGCCGGCGCATAGAGAAAGCCGAGCGGGACCATAAAGGACACTTATTGGGCAACACGTGCTTCATATGGGACGCGGCGCAACTGCTGCAAGAGCACCGTCATCAGCAAACCAGTCTCTATATCTATGGTGATAGTGGCTATGAAGCGCTGGCGCGGGTGGATGGAACAGGCCCGCTGCAAAAGGTCCGGTACTACCACAGCGACCTTAATGGCATGCCGGAGCTGTTGACTGAGGCGGATGGCTCCAGCGTTTGGCAGGCCCATTACCGAGTGTGGGGAAATACCTTGAAAGAGGTACGTGAACCTTACTACATAGAAGAGCAAAACCTGAGATTCCAGGGGCAGTATCTGGACCGGGAGACCGGACTGCACTACAACACCTTTCGTTTTTACGACCCGGATATCGGAAGGTTCGCCACCCCTGACCCGATTGGCCTGAGCGGGGGGTTGAATCTATATACCTATGCGCCGAACCCCTTTGGCTGGATCGACCCATGGGGCTGGTCCTGCTGGAGCACTTCGCGGAAAAAATTCTGGAAGGAGGAGGCGACCAATAACGCATCGCGCTACTCAAAAAATAACCTGGCGCGTATGAAAGACGGCTTGGCTCCGCAAATGAAAGTGGAAGTCGTCAACCGCAAGACGGGCGCGGTTGAGGAGAGAGTGGTTTCGATGGAGCTGCACCACCGTGATATACCTCAGCGTACAGGCGGTACGGGCGTCCATGATTCAAAAAACCTCGATGCACTGACCCCGTGGGACCATGAGGCCGCGGATCCTTATAGACATACCGGATATGATCTTTCCAAAATAATCACGGGTATCGACAAATGGTAAATATTGACGACGTTAAGGCGTTCATAGAGAGCGATCACTATCAGGCCATGTTGCTGGCGGTTCAGGAGCAGTTGAATCTCGACATTAACGAGAGTCAGCCCTCGGACATACTTTTCCAACACGACGCCAATAAAATCAATATCGCCAAAGTAGATATCGACGCGCTTGAACAGCTTTTAGAGCACCGTAAAGTCGGGCTTGTACCGTTCGTAAGAGCAAAGCTATCGACACTTATGTCGACCGCTCACGAGCAAGAGGGAAATCAGGACGAGGATAAAATAGTCAAAACCCTCCCTTTCTATAAAAATTTCCTGATCATCTATTTGCTTGAGCTGTTCTTCCTTGAGAACGCACCTGAACAACTGGATGCTTATCTGAAAGGCATACGCATACCCAACAGTAAGAAATACAAAGAGCAACTAGTGAAAATCCATGCAGCACTGGACCATTGAAACCCATATTAAGGTGGGCGTCCCAACTCAGTCGGCGTGCCATTTTCACTACCACGCTGCTGCCTGGCAAGCGAGGGCTTGAAAGACAAGCTGTGGTGAATGGCGCGTCAGAACTGCTTTGATGAGCATGTCGTAACCAGACCAAGAGACCAACTGGCATTGGAAAATCTCAAGTGAATGCCGTGACGCTGGACAAAACGCGTGCCTGACGCACTCTGGGCTGCCCGCATGGGCGATGCGCTGACCCACACTTCCATGATGGCCGATATCCTCGGCGGTGTGCTGGAGGTGGCGGCTAATATCGCGATCACCGCCGTGGCGACCGCTGCCGTGGTCGCGGCCACCGGCATTACCGTCGCCACCGGCGGGCTCGGCTGCTTCCTGTTGGGCGCAGTTGTGGGCACGATTGTCGGCCTGGCCATGAGCAAGACGGGCGCGGACAAAGGCCTGACGAATTTATGCGACAGCTTCAGCAACGCGCTGTTTCCGCCCACGGTGCAGGCCAACATTCTCACCGGTTCCACCGACACACTGACCAACAGCATCCCCGCAGCCCGTGCCGCCGGGGCGATCAGTTCCCACGTCGCGCCAGCCGGTACCGAGCTGGAAGAGCCCGCGCCTGAACCCGAAGCCAGCTATCTGGACATGGCCGAGAGTTTCTTCTCGCAGATGTGGCGTCCGACCGTTGCGACACCGGCTCCCGGCGCCGTGCCCAAGCCGCTGGACGTGGTCGTGTGCATGAAGCACCCGCCGATGCCACCGCAGTTTCTGGCCGAGGGTTCGGACAAGGTCACGATCAACGGCCAGCCGGCGGTGCGCAGCGGTGATCGCAGCACCTGCGATGCAACGGTGGTGTCGTCGGGGCTGATCTCCTCCAACGTGACCATTGGCGGCGGCTCGGTGGTGGTGCGTGAGGTTCGCAGCGGCAAGACACCGGGCGTCGGGCTGGCGGTGACGGCGTTGCTGATGCTCAAGGGCGGCAAGGGCAAGTTCTTCAGCAAGCTGCCGTGCATGTTGATCGGCGGCGCGACTTCGATGGCTGTCAGCAGTGCGATGGGCGCAATGGCCAACGCGGCGATGGGCTCATCGAATCCGGTGCATGCGGCGACGGGCGCGAAGGTACTGGGCGATGTCGAGGAACTGGATTTTGTGCTGCCCGGCATCCTGCCGATTGACTGGCAACGCTTCTACAACAGCCGCGACGAACGCTCGGGCAGCCTGTTTGGTGCTGGCTGGAGCGTGCCCTATGAAGTGTGCGTAGAGATCCGTGCGCATCCCGAAGGCGGCGAGACGTTGGTGTACACCGACGAGCAGGGACGCCCGATTGACATGGGTTCGATCCCGTTGGGCGGCGCAGTATTCAGCGCCGGTGAAGGGCTCGCCGTGCGGCGACACCTCAATGGGCAGTTGCTGATCGAAAGTGATGATGGTCTGTACCGCTTGTTCGAACCCACTGCCAGCCCGTCGCAGTTGCGCCTGAGCCAGCTCGGCGACCGCAATGACAACCGAATCCATATCGACTACGACGAAACCGGACGCCTGGTGCGGCTGCGCGACACGTTCGACCTTGTGCAGGTGGAGCTGATCCGCGATCAAGGTCTATTGGCGCGAATCGAGCGTGTGTACCCCGACCAGCGTCGTGAAGTGCTCGTCAGCTATGCCTACGACGCAGCCGCAAGCCTAGCCGAAGTACGCGACGCGACCGGCCAGATACAGCGTCGCTTTGTTTACGACAACGGTCGCCGGATGGTGGAGCACCAACTGCCCACCGGATTGCGCTGCTTTTATGAGTGGGCGTTGGTTGAAGACATGGAATGGCGTGTGGTTCGACATTGGACCGACGACGGCGACGCCTATCAGTTCGACTACGACTTGCAAGCCGGTCTCACGCGCATCAGCGACGGCTTACAGCGCGTCAGTTCCCGGTATTGGAACGCACAGCACCAAATCATTGAGTACAACGACAATCTCGGTCAGACCTGGCTTTTTGAGTGGAACGACGAGCGCCAACTGCTCAGTGCCACTAACCCGCAGGGTGGCCGCTATGCGTACAGCTACGATGACCCCGGCAACCTGATCGGCGAGAGCGATCCATTAGGGCGCAATAATTCAATAGTGTGGTTGGAGCATTGGGCGTTGCCGGTTTCGGTGACTGATAGCGAGGGCAACACCTGGCATTCACGCTACGACTCGCGGGGCAACTGTATTGTCGAGACCGACCCGCTGGGTCATATCACACGGTATCGCTACGACAGCAGCGGACAACCGGTAGAGATCATCGATGCAACGGGGAAAAGTAAACGGCTGCGTTGGAACCCGTTCGGTCAACTCATTGAGCATATTGACTGCTCCGGCTACCCGACGCGGTTCAGCTACGACGAAAGAGGTTATTTGCAGGTCATCACTGATGCACTGGGTGAGCGTACGACATTCGTACACGACGTCCAGGGTCGAGTGCTGAGCACTCAACTTCCGGATGGGCGTATTGAGTATTTCCAACGCGACACCATCGGCCAACTAACGGCTCATACCGACTTCGCCGGGCACTCTACACACTACCTGCGAAATCGAAAGGGGCAAGTCCGCCAGCGCGTCGACGCGCACAATCGCGAGGTCAACTTTGCCTATGACAGCTATGGCCGGCTGCGCACATTGACAAACGAGAACGGCGAACGATATCGCTTCGAATGGGACGCCAATGATCGTGTGACCGAACAGCAGGATTTGGATGGGAGTATCCGCCGCTATCACTACGACGTACTGAACAATATTTCGCGCATGGAAGCGGTTGCAGCACCGTACGGTAGCGGGATGGCAGTAGTCACGGCCGTGCTCGAACCGACTGTCGTGCATGACTTTGAGCGCGACGCGGCAGGGCGACTGGTGGGCAAGGTCACCGATGATGGCCGTACTGAGTACACCTACGACTTACTGGACCAACTCAAGGCTGTCACCTTTACCCATAAGACAGGCCAGCAACAAACCGTCTGCTTCAGCTATGACGCCCTGGGTCGAGCTGTAGAGGAGAAAACCGCAGCAGGTGCGTTACAGCATCACTACGACGAGCTGGGAAACCTCAACCAGACGCGCTTACCCGATGGGCGCTGGCTCAATCGCCTCTATTACGGCAGCGGGCACCTCCATCAGATAAACCTAGACGGACGTGTCATCAGCGATTTCGAGCGCGACCGTCTACACCGTGAAGTACTGCGTACTCAGGGGTATCTGAGTACACGCCAGCATTATGATCGCTGTGGCCGTCTGCGCTCCCGCGAACGCGGCCACATCACCCGGGCATCTGTACTGCCTGGCGCAGTACAAAAACAGTTCGAGTACGACACCGCCGATAACTTGGTGGGCAAGCTTGAGCAACAGACCGATGGCCAGCACCGTCAATTGCTGCATTACGATGCAACCGACCGAGTCATCGCCAGCCAGGACAATTTTGCAGCACGACACGAAACCTATTCCTACGACGCCGCTGCCAACCTGCTCGATGGCCCACAACCCGGGGCCGGGCTGGTGGTGCACAACAAGCTCCTGACTTTCCAGGACAAACGCTATCGCTACGACGGTTTCGGCCGGATGATCGAGAAGCGCAGTGTCAAGCGCGGCGTCCAGCGTTTCGCCTATGACGCCGAACATCGTCTGATCGAAGTACGAAATGAACAGGGCGGGCAGCAATCGGTCGTGCACATGACCTATGACCCGCTGGGCCGACGAACATCCAAGACAACCCACGACGCAAATGGCCAACTGCTGAGCGAGACTCGATTCACTTGGGACGGGTTACGGTTGGTGCAAGAGCACAAATATGCGCAGACAAGTCTTTATATCTATGGTGACGAAAGCCACGAACCCCTGGCTCGGGTTGATGGAACAGGCGCCCAGCAAAAAGTGCGCTATTACCATAATGACCTGAACGGGCTGCCCGAGCTGCTTTCGGAAAATGATGGCCAGACAGTTTGGCAAGCCAGCTATCAGGTATGGGGAAACACCGTTCGGGAAACGCGTGAACCCTACTACATCGAAGAACAGAACCTGAGATTCCAGGGGCAGTACCTGGACCGGGAAACCGGCCTACATCACAATATTTTTCGCTACTACGATCCGGACATCGGCCGCTTCACTACGCCTGACCCCATTGGCCTTGCCGGGGGACTGAATCTTTACCTGTATTCAACGAATCCACTGACGTGGATCGACCCCTACGGCCTGAACCCGAAGGATTTGGTACGGTACAAGCCCAAGAATTCCGTTACACCCAAGGCCGGCGGCCGTGGGACAGCCATTAATCGGGCCTGGGGAGAAGAGCGGGAACTCGTGAGCCGCGGTGGTGGTTCAAGAGACTGGGCGCCCCATGAGCGAGACTTGATCGAAAATACCAAGAGCAATGCCCGCTTGAACTCTTTGATGTCCAAAGCGGGTTACACCGGCCACCATATCAACAGTGTCGAAGGTAACGGTGCACTGGGCAAGGCCTGGAAAGGTGACCCACGGAACATTGTATTCTTGCAAAACGCGAACCATCCAAGTGGCATTGACGAACACTTGAACAGCCCCCAAGGGCACAGGAAGAATTACGGTAATGCAGGCAAAGGCCGATTGATCGACCGAGCCAGGACACCGGCTACAAAACCCGGCTGCGGTAAATAGGTTTCCATTGGAGAAGAATATGAGCGCCCTTGATAACGCATTTAAAGAACTGCGCCGCGTCCACAAGAAATTTGACATCGAAGGTCGCTTCGAAAACAACGGCCAGGCAAACGCCAAATGGCCGCAAACCCTGCCTCGGTCCGCTGAGATGGACTCCTTCTACGAACTTTGCGAGCCGGTCGATGTGGAAGTCGAAACGGGCTTGACCCCCATCTGCTTTTTCAACTTGGACGCATTGGAAGACGGTCAAGTCGGCTTCAAGTGGGCAGGCGAATCCAACAAGACTGAGTTGAATGGGAACTGGCCTGCGCAACACTTGGTTTTCATGGATGACATAGGCGGTGGCAAGCCCGTTATCGCGGTGACCGATATGCCAGGCACACCCGTACTGGCGAGCTACGATGCCGTAGCACCGTTCAAGATTGCCGACTCTCTCGCTGATTTCCTGCTGGCATTCGCCAAGACTGTCGAGATCGTCCATGGAAAATTCGACATCTTTGATATCTACAACGACGATGATGAGCTTTCTAGCACGTTCGTGAAGTTACTCAAAAAGGAAGTCAGCCCCTTGTTGGGCGAGGATAACTACGAACGCTTTTTTGACTATTTCTACGGTTGAGCCCAAGCCCATAATCAGCCCCAACAAAAATGGGCACCCAACCCAGTCGGCGTGCCCATTCTTCTTACCGCCCCGCCTCCCTTCGAGACGGTACTGCGCGTTAAGCGTTAACGGTATCTTTCAGCGATTTACCCGGTTTGAACGCAACGGTATTGCTCGCCTTGATTTTCACTGGCTCGCCAGTTTGCGGGTTTTTGCCGGTGCGGGCGCCGCGGTGGCGTTGCAGGAAGGTGCCGAAGCCAACCAGGGTGACGCTGTCCTTGCGGTGCAGGGCGCCGGTGATTTCTTCGAGAACGGCGTTGAGGACGCGGTTGGCCTGTTCTTTGGTGAGATCCGCTTTTTCAGCGATTGCGGCTGCGAGTTCTGGTTTACGCATGTGTGAAGCCTCTTTGACGGTTTTTTGTTGTTATGTCCGTGCCGCTCTCTGACGGAACGGCGCCCAAAGCGCCGCAGGCTCTACTCTGCGGCAGACGGAAGTGAGGATGGCATGCCCTCGCACGCTCCGCCAGCCTCGCGGCGACCTTTCTGGGGTGAAAAACGTGCTTATTCCGACAGAACGACCAGCATTTACGCCAGTAGCGGCGGAAGTTCTTTGTTGAGGGCCAGTTTTTCCATCACGGCTGTGCCCGTCAGTGCGTAACCCAGCAGACGACCGCTGGCGTCGCGGCACAGGGCCTTGATGTCGGCGCCCTGGCCCTCGACGCTCCATACACCTTCGGTGCCCCGTGGTGGCGGCGAAACCACCAGCGGGCAGACCGGGGTTTTCACGGTGACGGGCATCGGGCCGTAACTGACGGCTGTCGCGTTGCCTGCCAGCGTCTGGGCCAGGGCGCGGGCGCAGGTCATCAGGGGCATGACGTACAGCAGGTTCAGGCCGTCGACCTCGGCGCAGTCGCCCAGGGCGTAGATATTGGCGTGGGAGGTCTTGAGGTGGCGGTCCACCATGATCCCACGGTTGATTTGCAGGCCGGCAGCGGCCGCCAGGTCCACACGCGGACGCAGGCCGACGGCCGAGACCACCAGGTCACAGGGGATCACGTCACCGTCCGACAGATGCGCTTCAAGCCCATCCGCCGTGCGCTGCAGGCGGTTGAGCACCGGGCCCAGGTGGAACCGCGCACCCAGGCCTTCCAGGCCAGCCTGTACAGCGGCAGCGGCCGCCGGATGCAGCAGGGTTGGCATTACTTGTTCGCACGGGGCGACCAAGTCGATTTCATAGCCGCCGAGGATCAGGTCGTTGGCGAATTCACAGCCGATCAGGCCGGCGCCCAGCAGTAGCACGCGGCGTTTGCCGGCCGCGGCAGTGCGAAAGCGCGCGTAGTCTTCAAGGTCGTTGATCGGGAAAATCAGTTCTGCAGCGTCGCCTTCAACCGGCACGCGCACGGTTTCTGCACCCCAGGCCAGGATCAGGTCGCGGTAAGCCACGGCTTCCTCGCCGATCCACAGGCGCTTGTGGCCCGGATCGATGCCGCTGACGCGGGTGTGGGTACGCACTTGGGCCTTGAGTTGCTCGGCCATGGTGCCCGGTTCGGCCATGCTCAGGCCATCGGCTTCCTTGTTTTTGCCAAAGCCGGTGGAGAGCATGGGCTTGGAGTAGGAGCGCCCGTCATCTGCGGTGATCAGCAACAAGGGGGTTTCGCTGTCGAGTTTGCGAAACTCCCTGGCTACGTTGTAACCGGCCAATCCTGTGCCGATGATCACGACAGGTGCGTTCATTCCTTTCTCCTTGTAGTACTTTTCTGAAAGCTGAAAATTAGCCGATTTCGATCATTTCGAAATCCATTTTGCCCACGCCGCAATCCGGGCACAGCCAGTCTGCCGGGACATCTTCCCAACGAGTGCCGGGCGCGATGCCGTCATCAGGCCAGCCGTCTGCTTCGTTGTAGATAAGGCCACAGACGATACATTGCCACTTCTTCATTACGTGCTTCCTCAGGTTCAGGCGTCTTGGCCGGCGGTCGATGGATCCAGCGTTGCCGCGCGGCTCAGGGCGTTTTGTACTGATCGGGGCCGGCAGATGCAAGCGCGATCGACGCAAGGTGCCGGTTGAGCCCGGCAAAAGTCCAGGGTGCCATGGTAAGCTCGCCGCCTCTTTTGCTGCCAATTACTGACTCTCCGTGCCGCATTCAACCGCCCTCCCCGATGCTTGCCAATGGCTGATCCAGAGCCGTTTGAGCCCTCTGCCCACGCCCTTGACCCTCAATTGGCTGTTCGATGAAGGCTCGCTGACGCGACGGCTGACATGGCTGTCCGACGAGGCTTTCAGCGTGACGCCGCTGTTCGAAGGCTGGCAGCCGTTGCGGGACGATGAGTGCGTGGCCCTTGACCTGGCCCCGGCCACTGTTGGCTGGGTGCGCGAGGTGTATCTGCGCGGGCACGGCCAACCGTGGGTGTTTGCCCGCAGCGTGGCGGCGCGCAGTGCCTTGCAGGGCGACGGGCTGCACATGGATGAGTTGGGCAGCCGCTCACTGGGCGAGTTGCTGTTCTGCGATCAAGCGTTCACGCGCCAAGCCATCGAGGTGTGCCATTACCCACGGCAATGGCTGCCGACTGCCGATCAGGCCGATGAGCTGTGGGCGCGCCGCTCACGTTTTGATCGTGGGTCGCTGAGCGTGCTGGTGGCGGAAATCTTCCTGCCGAGCTTCTGGCACGCGCTGCATGACCATCCGGAGAACCGCTGATGTACCAACGTCTGCTCAAATCCCTGAACCGCCTGAATCCCAGGGCCTGGGACTTCATCCAACTGACCCGCATGGACAAGCCCATCGGCATCTACCTGCTGCTGTGGCCGACGCTGTGGGCGCTGTGGATTGCCGGCAAGGGTTCGCCTTCATTTATCAATATCGTGATTTTCGTACTGGGCGTGGTGCTGACTCGGGCCGGTGGCTGCGTGATCAATGACTGGGCCGACCGCAAGGTTGACGGCCATGTGAAACGCACCGAGCAACGCCCGTTGGTGAGCGGCAGGATCAGTTCCAAAGAGGCGCTGGTGTTTTTTGCAGTGTTGATGGGCATCAGTTTCCTGCTGGTGCTGCTGACCAACGCCACCACCATCCTGTTATCCCTTGGCGGATTGGCGCTGGCGGCGAGTTACCCGTTCATGAAGCGCTACACCTATTACCCGCAGGTGGTATTAGGCGCCGCGTTCTCCTGGGGTATGCCGATGGCGTTCACCGCCGAAACGGGCCACCTGCCAGCCACGGCGTGGTTGTTGTACATCGCCAACCTGCTGTGGACGGTGGGCTATGACACCTATTACGCGATGACCGACCGGGACGACGACCTGAAGATCGGCGTGAAGTCCACCGCGATCCTGTTCGGCGATGCCGACCGCGTGATCATCCTGACCCTGCAGAGCCTGGCGCTGGTGTGTCTGTTGCTGGCAGGGGCGCAGTTCGAGCTGGGCGGCTGGTTCCATCTGGGGTTGCTGGCCGCTGCGGGCTGCTTTGCCTGGGAGTTCTGGTACACCCGTGACCGGGACCGCATGAAGTGCTTCAAGGCGTTTTTGCACAACCACTGGGCCGGGTTGGCGATTTTTGTGGGGATTGTGGCGGACTACGGGTTTCGCTGAGGTTTTTGTGGTGGCTGTACCGGCGCCATCGGGGCAAGCCCCCTCCCACAGGGGTACGCATTCCCACTGTGGGAGGGGGCTTGCCCCCGATGCTTTCAGCGGCGCCGCAGGCTTATGGCTTGATGATGTGCCACGCACCGCCCTTGCCATCTCCGGTCTTGTCACCGGCCTTCATGTCGTCCTTGTAGGTGTACACCGGCTTGCCTTTGTAGGCCCACTGGCTGGTCTGGTCATCACGGGTAATAACCGTCCAATCGCCCGTCTTTGTGTCTGTGGATTCAGCTTTCAGCGGCGGCCAGTTGGTCGCGCACTGGTCCTTGCACACCGACTTGCCCTCGGCATCCTTATCGAAGGTGTAGAGCGTCATGCCCTTGTGATCCACCAACATGCCGCCTTGGGTCATCGCAGGCTCCCCCGCAAACGCCAGGCCTGGCAGCGTCAACGCGGCCGTTACCAGCAGGGCTTTCCAGGAAACAGTACGGTAAGTCATCGGAACCTTCCTTTTGTGGTTGTCAGGATTCGGACCCAAAGGGTAGTCCAGAGTGCCGTGATTTGCCCGAGCGACTAAATTACTGTCACACGACTGCAATAATTCCGTTATCTAATGCGGCGCAAGACAGTTAAATGACAAGAGGATTTTTGAGCATGGTTGGCAGGAGCATTCTGATTGTTGACGACGAAGCGCCCATCCGCGAGATGATCGCCGTTGCGTTGGAAATGGCCGGCTACGACTGCCTGGAGGCGGAGAACTCCCAGCAGGCCCATGCCATTATCGTCGACCGCAAGCCGGACCTGATCCTGCTGGACTGGATGCTGCCCGGCACCTCCGGCATCGAACTGGCCCGTCGCCTCAAGCGTGATGAGCTGACCGGGGACATCCCGATCATCATGCTCACCGCCAAGGGCGAAGAGGACAACAAGATCCAGGGCCTGGAAGTCGGCGCGGATGACTACATCACCAAACCCTTCTCCCCACGGGAGTTGGTAGCGCGTCTGAAGGCCGTATTACGCCGCGCCGGCCCGACCGACGGCGAAGCGCCGATTGAAGTCGGCGGCCTGATCCTCGACCCGATCAGCCACCGCGTCACCATCGACGGCACGCCGGCCGAGATGGGCCCTACCGAATACCGCCTGCTGCAATTTTTCATGACCCACCAGGAACGCGCCTACACCCGTGGCCAGTTGCTGGACCAGGTGTGGGGCGGCAACGTGTATGTGGAGGAGCGCACCGTCGACGTGCATATCCGCCGCTTGCGCAAAGCCTTGGGCGATGCCTACGAGAATCTGGTACAAACCGTGCGCGGCACCGGCTACCGGTTCTCCACCAAAGGCTGAGCCAACCCTTCTCCTTCCTTAACAGCTGACAAGGACGCATGTTTAAGTGAACCAGAACTGGCATGGCACCCTGATCCGCCACATGCTCCTGTTGATCACCGGCTGCTTGTTGGTCGGGCTGATCAGCGGCTACTACGGCTGGAGCCTGGCCATCGGCATCGGCCTGTACCTGGGCTGGACCCTCAAGCAACTGCTGCGCCTGCATGAATGGCTGCGCCAGCATAAGCCCGACGAAGCACCACCCGACGGCTACGGCCTGTGGGGCGAGGTGTTCGACAGCATCTACCATCTGCAACGCCGCGACCAACGGGTGCGCGGGCGCCTGCAAGCGGTGATCGATCGGGTGCAGGAGTCTACCGCCGCGCTCAAGGACGCGGTGATCATGCTCGACAGCGACGGCAACCTGGAATGGTGGAACCGCGCCGCCGAGACCCTGCTGGGCCTCAAGACGCCCCAGGACAGCGGCCAGCCGGTGACCAACCTGGTGCGCCACCCGCGCTTCAAGGAATACTTTGAGCAGGACAATTACGAAGAAGCCTTGGAAATCCCCTCGCCGACCAACGACCGGGTGCGTATCCAGCTTTACCTGACGCGCTACGGCAACAACGAGCACCTGATGCTGGTACGCGACGTGACGCGCATCCACCAGTTGGAGCAGATGCGCAAAGACTTCGTCGCCAACGTCTCCCACGAGTTGCGCACGCCGCTGACGGTGATCTGCGGCTACCTGGAGACGCTGCTCGACAACGTCGACGAGATCAACCCGCGCTGGAGCCGTGCCCTGCAGCAGATGCAGCAACAAGGTTCGCGCATGCAGACGCTGCTCAACGACCTGCTGTTGCTGGCCAAGCTTGAGGCCACCGATTACCCCTCGGACAACCATCCGGTGGGGGTGCAAAGCCTGTTGCAGACCATCAAGAATGACGCCCAGGCCCTTTCAGGCGAACGCGGGCAGCAGATCAGCCTGGAAGCCGACCCGCAGGTGTTGCTCAAGGGCAGCGAGGGCGAATTGCGCAGCGCGTTCTCCAACCTGGTGTTCAACGCCGTGAAGTACACCCAGGACAAGGGCACCATCCGCATCCGCTGGTGGGCCGACGAGCAAGGCGCCCACCTGAGCGTGCAGGACTCCGGCATCGGCATCGACGCCAAGCACCTGCCGCGCCTGACCGAGCGCTTCTACCGCGTCGACTCCAGCCGCAACTCCAATACCGGCGGCACCGGGCTGGGCCTGGCGATCGTCAAGCATGTGCTGCTGCGCCACCGTGCGCGCCTGGAAATCAGCAGCGTGCTGGGGCATGGCAGCACCTTTACCTGCCATTTTCCGCCGGCGCAGGTGACGCGTTCGCGCGCAATCGGCAAAGACGAATAACACAAATACAACGCCGGGCTAATGTGGGAGGGGGCTTGCCCCCGATAGCAATGGGTCAGCCAGCACCTGTGTTTCTGATACACCGCCATCGGGGGCAAGCCCCCTCCCACATTTGCATTTGCATCGTTTTGAAGAAAGGATTCCACGTCCCACCCGGCAGCAACCACTAGGCAAGCGCCCCGTCAGCCGCTACATTGGCCGACTTGCGCCTGCCTTTCAGGCCTGCCTGTCACCCCTTCTTGAACACACGGAACCTGCAAAACCCAATCATGGACCCTTCCCCTGGTATCACCCTCGCCACACTCTTCGCCGACTTCGGCATGATTCTTTTTGCTCTGATCCTGGTACTGCTCAACGGTTTTTTCGTTGCCGCAGAATTTGCCATGGTCAAACTGCGCTCCACCCGGGTCGAGGCCATCGCCCATACCAACGGCTGGCGCGGGCAGATCCTGCGCACCGTGCACAGCCAGCTCGACGCTTACCTGTCGGCCTGCCAGCTGGGTATCACCCTCGCCTCCCTGGGCCTGGGTTGGGTCGGTGAGCCGGCGTTTGCGCACATCCTCGAACCGCTGTTGGCCGCCGTGGGCGTCGAATCGCCGGAAGTGATCAAGGGGGTGTCGTTCTTTGCGGCGTTCTTCGTGATTTCCTACCTGCACATCGTGGTCGGTGAGTTGGCGCCCAAATCCTGGGCGATTCGCAAACCCGAGTTGCTGTCGCTGTGGACGGCTGTGCCGCTGTACCTGTTCTACTGGGCCATGTACCCGGCAATCTACCTGCTCAACGCCAGCGCCAACGCGATCCTGCGCATCGCCGGCCAAGGCGAGCCGGGCCCGCACCATGAGCATCATTACAGCCGCGAAGAACTCAAGTTGATCCTGCACTCCAGCCGTGGCCAGGACCCGAGCGACCAAGGCATGCGCGTACTGGCCTCAGCTGTGGAAATGGGCGAACTGGAAGTCGTCGACTGGGCCAACTCCCGCGAAGACCTGGTGACCCTTGAGTTCAACGCACCGCTCAAGGAAATCCTCGCGCTGTTTCGCCGCCACAAGTTCAGCCGCTACCCGGTGTACGACAGCGTCCGCCAGGAGTTCGTCGGCCTGCTGCACATCAAGGACCTGCTGCTGGAACTGGCCGAACTCGACCATATCCCCGAGTCGTTCAACCTGGCCGAGCTGACGCGCCCACTGGAGCGCGTGTCGCGCCACATGCCGCTGTCGCAGTTGCTGGAACAGTTCCGCAAGGGCGGCTCGCACTTCGCCGTGGTCGAAGAGGCCGACGGCAACATCATCGGCTACCTGACCATGGAAGACGTGCTGGAAGTGCTGGTTGGCGATATCCAGGACGAACACCGCAAGGCCGAGCGCGGCATCCTGGCCTACCAGCCGGGCAAGCTGCTGGTACGCGGCGACACCCCGCTGTTCAAGGTGGAACGCCTGCTGGGCGTCGACCTGGACCATATCGAAGCCGAAACCCTGGCCGGCCTGATCTACGAAACCCTGAAACGGGTGCCGGAAGAGGAAGAAGTGCTGGAGGTTGAAGGCCTGCGGATTATCATCAAGAAGATGAAAGGGCCGAAGATCGTACTGGCCAAGGTGTTGATGCTCGACTGAGCCTCAATTGCCCAACGCAAAGTTGGGCAAGGCGCCCACCGGCTGGTTGAACTCATACGGGATCGACACCAGCCCTGCCTCGGTGGCGCGCTGTACCACAAAGTGCAGGTGCGGCCCGCTGCTGTTGCCGGTATTGCCCGACAACGCCAGCGGGCTCCCCACCGCCACACGCTGCCCCGCCCTCACACTGACCGACCCTTGCTTGAGGTGCAGGTACACGCCCTGTGTGCCGTCATCATGCTGCACCCGCACAAAATTCCCCGACGCATCATTGCCGCGCCCGGCCTGCCCGTTCTCGGTCTTCACCACCACGCCACTGCGCGCGGCGATGATCGGCGTGCCTTCGGGCATGGCGATGTCCATGGCGTAGCGACTCTTGGCGTCGGTGTGGCTGAAGCTGCCGTTGGGGCCTTGGGTCAGGCGGAACGGGCCGCCGCGCCAGGGTAAGAGATAGCGGTAGGCTTGCGGTCGGTAGAGGGGTTTGGGCATATCGAGCACCGGTCGTCTTACACGCTCGACTCGGCGCTCATGCAGCTCAAACGCTTGAGCGCCCGGGGTGTGCCGGTCGCTGAAAAACACCACACCATTGGCGTCGGTGGATTTGTAGACGGTCATGGCCAAGGTCGAGGTAGTGACCGTGGCCAGCCCGCAGCACAGTAAAAGGCGAAGGAGCATGGTGTGAACCTTCCGAGATGACTGAGCGGCAGGTTAGCAAGTGTGGATGACAGCTCTATGCTGGCAGCCCATTAAAACAAATATCCACGTTCATCTGCGCGGCTGCCGACAAATTGACCAAAGCATCCAGCGAAAGTTTGTCGATCTTGCCGGTGAGTACGTCGTTGAGGCGGGGCTGACTGATACCCAGTCTTTGGGCGGCTTCTTTTTGAGAAAGCTCCCAGCCGCGGATGGTTTTGCACAGTTCCAACAACAGTTTTGAACGTAGCCGCATATTGGCGGCTTGCTGAGGGATATCTTCCAACGCGTCCCAAACGGAGCTGAAACGTTCACCGTGAATGTTTTGAGTTGTCATGGCTTAACCTAACTCCTGCAATCTGGCGCGAGCCCCTAATCGACGATTCGGGCATAAGCGGTGGACGTTTGTTTCAAGGCATAGCAAAGGCTCGATAACGCTGAAGCGTTATCGAGAGACTATATCGAAACGGATATAAATCAAACCAGAAATGGGGAATCAGACAGCCGGTCGATTTCCGATATTCAGGCGCTTACGCACCCGGCACGAAATGCTTCTGCGCCGTGCCCCGTGCAATCAGGCGAGAGATGTAGTCGAGCTTCTGCGCATCCTGGTCGATAAACCGGAAGGTCAGTTGCAGCCAGTCGCTGTCGGGCTTGGGCTCGAAGGCGACGATGGCGTGCAGGTAGCCGTTGAGGCGGGCCACTTCGGCGTTGTCACCTTGTTCCAGGTCGAGTACGGCACTTTCCAGTACCTGCGGCAGGACTTCCGTGCGACGCACCACCAGCAGCGCTTCCTTGATGCTCAACGCTTTGATGACGCATTGCTGGGTGCCGCTGGACAGACGCAGCTGGCCCTGGCCACGACCGGCGGCCGGTGCGGCGGAAGGGGCTTGCACCGCTGGGCTGCTGAGCAGGCCTTTGCTGGGCGCCGGCGCTGCAGCGGCAACGGGGGCCGAACGCAACGCTTCAGGCTTGCCGCCCGTCAGGGCGCTCAGGGAGTCGTTGCCGAAGGCCGAGTTCATTTTGGTCGGCGCGCTGGCGACCAGGGCGTCGAGGCGGCCGACCTTGTGCAAGGCCTGCTTGACCTTGTTCAGCAGCTGTTCGTTGGTGAACGGCTTGCTGACGTACCCGGAAACGCCGGCCTGAATCGCCTGCACCACGTTCTCTTTGTCGCCACGGCTGGTCACCATCACGAACGGCATGGCCTTGAGGTGCGGTTGCTCGCGGCACCAGGTCAATAGCTCCAGGCCGGACATCTCCGGCATTTCCCAGTCGCACAGCACCAGGTCGAAGGTTTCGCGCATCAGGATGGCCTGGGCCTTTTTGCCGTTCACCGCATCTTCAAGCTTGATCCCGGGGAAGTAATTGCGCAGGCACTTCTTCACCAGATCGCGGATAAACGAGGCGTCATCCACCACCAATACACTGACTTTACTCATTGACCCTTCATCCTATAAAAACTTCGGCACGCAGAACGCCTGACTAATGGCATTTTGCCAAAACTCGGTAGTCACAGCTGGACTTTATTTCTTCCGCTGCGCAAAAAATTCAGATGCCAGAAACGAAAACGCCCGGCCAAAGGCCGGGCGTTAATTTCTCGGGCAACCTTACTTATCGTCAGGTTCGCCCGGAACATTAGGGATTTGATCGGCAGAACCTTCAACTTCGGCCTTCATACGCTTGAGGCCCATGTGCCGTACGTCGGTACCGCGCACCAGGTAGATCACCAGTTCCGAGATATTGCGCGCATGATCGCCGATCCGCTCCAGGGAACGCAGCACCCAGATAATGCTCAAGACCCTCGAGATAGAGCGCGGGTCTTCCATCATGTAGGTCGCCAGCTCACGCAGGGCGGTCTTGTATTCGCGGTCGATGACCTTGTCGTATTGCGCCACCGAGAGCGCCAGGTCGGCATCGAAGCGCGCAAACGCATCTAGGGCATCGCGCACCATGTTGCGCACCTGGTCGCCGATGTGGCGCACTTCCACGTAGCCGCGTGGCGCTTCGCCTTCTTCGCACAGCTGGATGGCGCGGCGGGCGATCTTGGTGGCTTCGTCGCCGATGCGCTCCAGGTCGATCACCGACTTGGAGATGCTGATGATCAAACGCAGGTCCGAGGCCGCTGGCTGGCGACGGGCGAGAATGCGCAGGCATTCCTCGTCGATATTGCGTTCCATCTGATTGATCTGGTCGTCGATCTCACGCACCTGCTGGGCCAGGCCCGAGTCGGCCTCGATCAGCGCGGTCACGGCGTCGTTGACTTGCTTCTCCACCAAGCCGCCCATCGCCAGGAGGTGGCTGCGCACTTCCTCAAGCTCGGCGTTGAACTGCGCGGAGATGTGATGGGTAAGGCCTTCTTTGCTAATCATGTTGGCGTCCTTGGAGCGTCCGGTAAGGTGCGGAGAACCGCAGCGTCAATGCAATCAGAACCACAGCTTCCTAGCCGTAGCGACCGGTGATGTAGTCTTCGGTCTGCTTTTTCGCCGGATTGGTGAACAGGGTATCGGTATCGCCGAATTCCACCAGCTTGCCCATGTACATGAACGCGGTGTAGTCGGAAACTCGCGCCGCCTGTTGCATGTTGTGGGTCACGATGACGATGGTGAACTTGGACTTGAGCTCGTAGATCAGCTCTTCCACTTTCAGGGTCGAGATGGGGTCGAGTGCCGAGCAGGGTTCGTCGAGCAGCAGCACTTCCGGCTCCACGGCGATGGTACGGGCGATCACCAGACGTTGCTGCTGGCCGCCGGACAAGCCCAGTGCCGACTCGTGCAGGCGGTCCTTGACCTCATCCCACAGCGCCGCGCCTTTCAAGGCCCACTCCACGGCTTCGTCGAGGATGCGCTTCTTGTTGATGCCCTGGATACGCAGGCCGTAGACCACATTTTCGTAGATGGTCTTGGGGAACGGGTTGGGCTTCTGGAACACCATGCCCACGCGGCGACGCAACTCGGCCACGTCTTCGCCCTTGCGGTAGATGTTGGTGCCGTAGAGGTTGATCGCACCGTCCACACGGCAACCGTCGACCAGGTCGTTCATGCGGTTGAAGGTGCGCAACAGCGTGGACTTGCCGCAGCCCGACGGGCCGATGAAGGCAGTCACGCGCTGCTTGGGGATGTTCATGCTGACGTCGAACAGCGCCTGCTTGTCACCGTAGTACAGGCTCAGGCCTGGCACTTCGATGGCCACGGTTTCCTGGGCCAGGCTCAGGCTCTGCTTGTCGCGACCCAGGGCAGACATGTTGATGCCGTGGGAATGGGTGTCGTGTTGCATGGGATGCTCCCTGTGCTACCAATTCAGTTCGTTGAACCGCCGGAGCGGTTTACTCAAATTCTGTGTATGGCGCGGTCCAGTGTGGGAGGGGGCAAGCCCCCTCCCACATTGGATCGTGTCAGCTGTCCAACGCTTTGTATTTCTCGCGCAGGTGGTTACGTATCCACACCGCCGACAGGTTGAGCGTGGCGATCACCAGTACCAGCAGCAAGGCGGTGGCGTACACCAGTGGCCGTGCGGCTTCGACGTTGGGGCTCTGGAAGCCGACGTCATAAATGTGAAAGCCCAAGTGCATGATCTTCTGGTCCAGGTGCAGGTACGGGTAGTTGCCGTCCAGCGGCAGCGACGGGGCCAGTTTCACCACGCCTACCAGCATCAGCGGCGCCACTTCGCCGGCGGCACGGGCCACGGCGAGGATCATGCCGGTCATCATGGCCGGGCTGGCCATCGGCAGCACGATCTTCCACAGCGTTTCCGCCTTGGTCGCGCCCAGCGCCAGGGAACCTTCACGCACGGTGCGGGGAATCCGCGCCAGGCCTTCTTCGGTGGCGACGATCACCACCGGCACCGCCAGCAGCGCCAGGGTCAGCGAGGCCCACAGCAGGCCAGGCGTACCGAAGGTCGGTGCCGGCAGGGCTTCGGCGAAGAACAGGCGGTCAACCGAGCCACCCAGTACATACACGAAGAAGCCCAGGCCGAACACGCCGTAGACGATGGCCGGTACACCGGCCAGGTTGTTCACAGCGATGCGGATGATGCGGGTCAGGGTGTTCTGCTTGGCGTATTCACGCAGGTACACCGCCGCCAGTACGCCGAACGGGGTCACGATCATCGCCATGATCAGGGTCATCATCACGGTGCCGAAGATGGCCGGGAAAATCCCGCCTTCGGTGTTGGCTTCCCGTGGGTCATCGCTCAAAAATTCCCAGACCTTGCTGAAGTAGAAACCGATCTTGGTCAGCGTGCCCATGGCGTTCGGCTGGTAGGCGTGTACCACTTTGCCGATGCCGATTTCGATTTCCTTGCCATTGCCATCGCGAGCAGTCAGCGCATCGCGGTTGAACTGGGCGTGCAGGTCGGCCAGACGCGCTTCGATGTCCTGGTAACGGGCATTCAGCTCGGCGCGGTCAGCATCCATATCAGCCTGGGCGGTGGCATCGAGCTTGCCTTCCAGCTCCAGTTTACGACCGTGCAGGCGGATGCGTTCGAGGCCGGCGTTGATCGCGCCGATATCGGTTTTTTCCAGGCTCTTGAGCTGGGCGGCCAGCTTGTTGACGCGGTCGACGCGGGCTTGCAGTTCCGGCCACGCGGCCTCGCCTTCAGCGATGACCTTGCCATCCTGCTTGACGTTGACCAGGGTGCCGTAGAAGTTGCCCCACTCACGCCGCTCGATCGCCATCAGGTTTTTCGGCGTTGTCTGGTCCTTCAGCCATTCGCCGACGATCCAGGTGAAGTCGTTGCCATTCAAGTCCCGGTTGCCGACCTTGATCAGCTCGCGGGTCATGAATTCCGGGCCTTCATCGGGCACCGGCAGGCCAGCACTTTTCAGGCGCTCGCGGGGCACTTCTTCTTTCTGCACCACTTCGCCGATGACGATATGGTTTTCCTGGCCCGGCACGCTGTAGTTGGCCTGGATCAGGTCAGCCGGCCAGAAGTGGCCCAAACCACGCACGGCAATCACGGCCAGCAAACCAATGGTCATGATGACCGCGATGGACACCGCGCCACCGCTGATCCAGACGCCGGGGGCGCCGCTCTTGAACCATCCATTCAGGGAGTTCTGTTTCACAGACTTCTACCTTTCTTAAAGCGACGAGTATTTCTTGCGCAGACGCTGACGGATCAGCTCCGCGAGGGTGTTCATGATGAAGGTGAACAGCAGCAGCACCAGCGCCGAGAGGAACAGCACGCGGTAGTGACTGCCGCCCACTTCCGACTCCGGCATTTCCACCGCGACGTTGGCCGCGAGCGTTCGCAGGCCTTCGAACAGGTTCATCTCCATCACCGGCGTGTTGCCGGTGGCCATCAGCACGATCATGGTCTCGCCGACTGCACGGCCCATGCCGATCATCAGGGCGGAGAAGATGCCCGGGCTGGCGGTCAGGATCACCACCCGCGTCATGGTCTGCCACGGCGTGGCACCCAGGGCCAGCGAGCCCAGGGTCAGGCCGCGCGGCACGCTGAACACGGCGTCTTCGGCGATGGAGTAGATGTTCGGGATCACCGCGAACCCCATGGCCAGGCCGACCACCAGCGCGTTGCGCTGGTCGTAGGTGATTCCCAGGTCGTGGGAGATCCACATGCGCATGTCGCCGCCGAAGAACCAGGTTTCCAGGTACGGGCTCATGTACAGCGAGAGCCAGCCCACAAACAGGATCACCGGGATCAGGATCGCGCTTTCCCAGCCATCGGGAACGCGCAGGCGAATCGACTCCGGCAAGCGGCTGAACACAAAGCCCGCCACCAGGATGCCAATCGGCAGCAGCATCAGCAGGCTGAAAATCCCCGGTAGATGCCCTTCCACGTATGGCGCCAGGAACAGGCCGGCGAAGAAGCCGAGGATCACGGTCGGCATCGCCTCCATCAACTCGATCACCGGCTTGACCTTGCGGCGCAGGCTCGGGGCCATGAAATAGGCGGTGTAGATCGCAGCGGCGACGGCCAGCGGTGCGGCCAGCAGCATGGCGTAGAACGCGGCCTTCAAGGTACCGAAGGTCAGCGGGGCCAGGCTCATCTTGGGTTCGAAGTCGGTGTTGGCAGCGGTCGATTGCCAGACGTATTTAGGCTCGTCGTAGTTTTCGTACCAGACCTTGCTCCACAACGCGCTCCAGGACACTTCCGGGTGCGGGTTGTCGAGCAGCAACGGTTGCAGCTTGCCGCCGGCTTCCACGATTACGCGGTTGGCCCGTGGCGACAGGCCGAACACGCCCTGGCCGTCGACCACCGGGTCGACCAGCAAAGTGCGATGGGCGGTGCTGTGGAACACACCGAACTGGCCGGAAGCGTCGAGGGCGGTGAAGCCCTTGCGGCGTTCTTCGGCGGTGATTTCAACGATGGGCGCCGTGCCCATCTGGAAGGTACGGATCTGCTTGAAGCGCTGCTCGCCATCCGGATCGCGGGCCATGAACCACTGGGCCAGGCCGCCTTTGGAGTTACCGATGATCAGCGAGATACCGCCGACCAGTTGAGTGCTGGCGGTGATTTCGGCGTTGCCATCTTCCAACAGTTTGTAGCGGCCGTTGAGGCTCTTGTCGCGCAGGCTGAACACATCGGCCAGGGCACGGCCGTTGATCACATACAGCCACTGCTGGCGCGGGTCGATGAAGATCGCCTTCACCGGCTCGGTCATTTGCGGCAGCTCGACACGCTTCTGCTCGCTGGTGACTTCGCCAGTCATCATGTTCTCTTCGCGGCTCAGGGTCAGCACGCTCAGGTGCGAACCGGCCGAACCTGCCACCACCAGGGAGGTGTCAGTGGCGTTGAGGGCTACATGTTCCAACGGGCGACCGGCGTCATCCAGCACGATCGGCGTTTCACCGTAAGGGTATTCAATCGCTGGCGTGATGGTTTTCTTGCCGTCCGGGTAGGACACTTTGTAGGTGTGGCGGAACACCAACGATTGGCCATTGGACAAACCAAGGATCACCAGCGGGCTGCCTGGCTGGTCTTCACCGATGGACGCGACGCTGGTCCCCACGGGAAGCGCCAGGTCGACGCGTTTGAGCTCGGCGCCAGTCTCTACATTAAAGAACAGCGCCTGGCCCTTGTCGGAAACCCGCATGCCGACCTGGTTCTGCTCTTCGAGGGAGATCATCAGCGGCTTGCCGGCGTCCTGGATCCAGGCCGGGGTGAGCGCCTCTTCCTTGGTCAACGAGGCACCCTGGAACAACGGCGCGACGACGTAGGCGAGGAAGAAGAAGATCAGGGTGATAGCACCGAGGACGGCGAGGCCGCCCACCAGCACGTACCAACGGGTCAGGCGATCTTTGAGCGCGCGAATGCGGCGCTTGCGTTGCAGCTCAGGCGTATTGAAATCAATGCGCTTGGGAGGAGAAGTCGTCGTCATGGTGGAATTGGCCAGATCATTCATGCGCACACCCTAGCGATCCTGTATGACAGAAAGATGACAGTGCAGTGACGCAACAAATCCGCCGCGAAGCATAGCTGGCAGCGGACTAGAAAATTCGGATGCGGGGCCGGTATGCCGGCCCCGCGAAGGCAATCAGTTGCCTTCTTTCAGACCCAGGTCAGCCAGCGCCTTGGCGGCCACTTTGGCTGGCAGTGGGATGTAGCCATCTTTCACTACAACTTCCTGGCCCTGTTTGGACAGAACCAGTTTCACGAACTCAGCTTCCAGCGGAGCCAGAGGCTTGTTCGGGGCTTTGTTGACATACACGTAGAGGAAACGCGACAGCGGGTACTTGCCGTTCAGGGCGTTTTCTTCGGTGTCTTCGATGTAGTCAGTGCTGCCTTTCTTGGCCAGAGGCACGGTTTTCACGCTGGCGGTCTTGTAACCGATGCCCGAGTAACCGATGCCGTTCAGCGAGGAGCTGATCGACTGCACGACCGAAGCCGAACCTGGTTGTTCGTTCACGTTAGGCTTGTAATCGCCTTTGCACAGGGCTTCTTCCTTGAAGTAGCCGTAGGTGCCGGACACCGAGTTACGACCGAACAGCTGCACTGGCTTGTTGGCCAGGTCGCCGGTCACGCCCAGCTCGCCCCAGGTTTTCACGTCGGCTTTGCCGCCGCACAGACGCGTCGAGGAGAAGATCGCGTCCACTTGCTCCATGGTCAGGTGCTGGATCGGGTTGTCCTTGTGCACGAACACGGCCAGGGCATCCACGGCCACCGGGATAGCGGTTGGCTTGTAGCCGTACTTCTGCTCGAAGGCAGCCAGTTCGGTGTCCTTCATCTTGCGGCTCATCGGGCCCAGGTTGGAGGTGCCTTCAGTCAGCGCAGGTGGCGCAGTAGCGGAGCCGGCAGCTTGAATCTGGATGTTGACGTTCGGGTATTCCTTTTTGTAACCCTCGGCCCACAGGGTCATCAGGTTAGCCAGGGTATCGGAACCGACGCTGGACAAGTTGCCCGACACACCAGTGGTCTTAACGTACGCCGGGATTGCCGGATCAACACCAGCGGCCACCGCGTTGGCGGTCGCAACGCCAGCAGCGACAAAAGTCATTGCCGCCATCAAACGTTTCAGTTTCATGCCTTGCTCCTAGCAGATAGGGATAGTTGGATCGGGGCCAAGTATCGGTAGGCCGTGTGAACACTCTATGTCTGCAATGTGACAGTTAGATGAAAGGCCACCATTGGACAGGAGTCCGGCTCGGAGTGGGAGCAATCCGAAAGACTGTTCACCCGCCCCACCCGGAATTTTCCGACAGCCATTTAAGGTTGCCGCTCGGAACCATGACCCATAACCTGCCCGCACACTCAGGCTTGAGCCACAAAGCCTCACCTCAGGTTGACAAAAACATCATTAGGAATAGCCTTGTCAACCCAAGGAGACTTTTATGATTAATGACCGAATTCGCCGTGCGAGGTTGCTCAGAGGCCTGTCGCTGGAGGCTTTAGCGCTCCAGCTAGGCGATATCACCAAACAAGGCTTGAGCAAATATGAAAAAGGACTGACTACTCCCAACTCTCAGCGCCTTCTGCAATTGGCCAAGGCACTGGAAGTGAGTCCGGAATACTTTTTTCGCGCTGAAGCCCTGCCACTGGCTCCGTTGGAGTTTCGCAAACTGGCCAAAATGCCTCAGTACCGCCAGGTGCAAGTCGAAGAGCAGGTCCGCGAGCACCTGGAACGCTATATCGCCCTTGAACAATGCTTCCAGCCATTGGAAATTCAGACCGCTAGAACTCCAGCGAACCTATTGCCAGTGTCCTCCATTGAAGAGGCCGAGATTGCAGCTGACGAACTACGAAAGTATTGGGGAATAGGCGGCGATCCGATCGCCCATCTGACAGAACAGCTGGAAGAACATGGCATCAAGGTCGTGATGTTGGATGGCCCGGATGATTTTGATGGCGCCTGCGTCGCGACCCGTGATGGCGAACATGTCCTGATTGCCTTGAACGCCCATCGTCCAGGCGAACGCATTCGCTTTACCGCTGCCCACGAACTGGGACATTGGATCATGCAACTGCCCGAAGACATGCCAGAGCGCGAAAAAGAGAACTGCTGTCACCGTTTCGCTGGTGCCTTTCTTTACCCAGCTGATGCCGTTACCCGTGATTTTGGTAGCCGCCCTCGCTCAAGAATTCATACCCAGGAACTACTTATTGCCAAGCGTCAGAACGGAATTTCAATGCATGCCGCGTTGCGCCGCCTGAAAGATCTCGGTTTGGTAGGTGACACCGGCTACAAGCTGCTTACCATCCAATTCAGCACTCATGGTTGGCGCAAGGCCGAACCCGAGCCACTGCCCTGCAAACCTCCGCAGCGCTTCGAGTCTTTGGTCTTCTGGGCGTTGGCAGAAGAGCTGATAACCAGATCCCGGGCCGCGGAATTACTACGAAGGCCCCTCAAGGCACTGGAGAGTGCATGAGCCTCATCTATATCAGCGATACGAATATCTGGATCGATTTCAGAAATGCCGGACTGCTGGAACAGATGTTCAAACTGCCCTTTACCCTCTGCTGTACTGACTTCGTTCTGTATGAGTTGGAAGACATCCACCACGGCGAGTTGCTCGCCCAAGGCCTTTTGGTTGAGTCGTTTGACGAGCAAGGTGTACAAAAACTACTCAAGTTAAAAATTGAGCATGGCAATAGCTCAATGGCCGATGTGTCCTGCTATCTGCTGGCACACACAACAGGCAGGCCACTGCTGACAGGTGATGGGAAACTACGCCGCCAGGCGCAGAAAGAGGGTATCCCGGTGCGTGGCGCCCTCTGGCTACTGGACCTCATGGTCGAGCACCACGTAATTACCTCATCAGTCGCCGCGCAGGCCCTGGAAAATATGCTTTGGCACGACGCCCGATTACCGGGGGCGGAATGCGAAACCAGGCTCTCACGCTGGCGAGAGCCTGATCAGGCTTAGCGAGAATGCTTCCAAAGATACCCGCCCACCGCCATCCCCATCACACACAGGGCAGCCACGTAGTAAGACGGGCCCATCGGGCTTTCTTTCATCAGCAGCGAGACAGCCAGTGGCGTCAGACCGCCGAACACGGCATAGGCCACGTTGTAGGAAAACGACAAGCCGCTGAAACGCACCACGGCTGGGAAGGCTTTGACCATCACGTACGGCACCACGCCGATTGTGCCGACAAACAGGCCGGTCAAGGCGTACAGCGGGAACAGCCAGTCCGGGTGAGCCAACAGGCTGTGGTAGAGCGTCCAAGAGGTGGCCAGCAGCAGCGCGCAACCGCTAATGAGCACGCGGCCCGCACCGAAGCGGTCAGCCAAGGCGCCGGAGGCGATACAGCCCAGGCTCAGGGTCACGATGGCCAGGCTGTTGGCTTGCAGCGCTACGGTCGGGCTGAAGTGGTAGATGGTTTGCAGCACGGTCGGGGTCATGAGGATAACCACCACCACGCCGGCCGACAGCAACCAGGTCAGCAGCATCGACAGCACGATGGCGCCACGGTGGTCGCGCAGTACCGCGCGCAATGGCAGCTCGGCGGCCAGCGTCTTGCGTTGCTGCATTTCGGCGAAGATCGGCGTTTCGTGCAGCCAGCGACGCAGGTACACCGACAGCAGGCCGAACACGCCACCCAACAGGAACGGAATACGCCAGGCGTAATCCGAGACCTGCTCAGGGGTGTAAAGCGTGTTGATTGCTGTGGCCACCAGCGAACCCAGCAGGATACCGGCCGTAAGGCCGCTGGTCAGGGTACCGCAGGCGTAGCCGATATGGCGTGGCGGTACGTGTTCGGAGACGAACACCCACGCGCCCGGCACTTCGCCGCCAATCGCTGCGCCCTGGATGACGCGCATCAGCAGCAACAGGATCGGCGCCCACAGGCCGATCTGCGCGTAGGTCGGCAGCAGGCCCATGATCAGGGTCGGTACGGCCATCATGAAGATGCTCAGGGTGAACATTTTCTTGCGGCCCAGCAGGTCGCCGAAGTGCGCCATGATGATGCCGCCCAGTGGGCGGGCAAGGTAACCGGCGGCGAAGATGCCGAAGGTTTGCATCATGCGCAGCCATTCAGGCATGTCGGCAGGGAAGAACAGTTTTCCGACCACGGTGGCGAAAAACACGAAAATGATGAAATCGTAGAACTCCAACGCCCCGCCCAAGGCAGACAGCGACAGGGTTTTGTAGTCGTTGCGGGTCAGCGGGCGCGAAGGCTGCGCACTGCTTGCGGGCACGGAGGACATGGCAAGGCTTCTCTTATTAGTCAGGACGGCAGATCCGGTGTGCTGGCTGAGCCAGGACGGGTTGGGCAAGATAGCAAATCGCTTGCAAAAGCACATCACAAGCACAGTTGCCGCAAAAAGCCGCGATACAGCGGCCAATTGCCGACCAAATCAGCCACAGAAGGTCGTCGCGGCGCAAGGGTGTCGATATACTCGGCCCACGCACGCGCAAGAACCCGCAGTCTTGAGAGGCATCTCCGGCATGATCGAACTCGAACAAGAAGACCCTATCCCGCAAGGCGACCTCGCCCTGCAAATCACCGCGCTTCCGCGCGAGACCAACGGCTTTGGCGATATCTTCGGCGGCTGGCTGGTCGCGCAGATGGACCTGGCCGGCACGGCAATGGCCAGCAAGGTCGCGGGCGGTCGCGTAGCCACCGTGGCGATTGATCGCATGGCGTTTCTGGTGCCGGTGGCAGTGGGCGCGCAGTTGTCCTTCTATACCCAGGCCCTGGAAATCGGCCGCAGTTCGATCCAGATGATGGTCGAAGTGTGGAGCGACGACCCGCTGTCCAGCGAATGGCGCAAGGTCACCGAGGCGGTGTTTGTGTTCGTCGCCATCGACGGCAGTGGCCGCACGCGTTCGGTGCCGTCGCGCGCACGTTAAACCTCGCCGGGTTTTGACGGTCCATTGCCCCATTGCCTGCCATGAAGAGTGCTGTGTATGCCTACGCCCCACGTTGAAACCCTGAAAATCGACGAGCTGGACTGCTGGCGTATCCGCCACAACGGCGCGCAATTGATGGTCGCCCAGCAGGGCGCGCATATCTTCAGTTACGGGCGTGAGGGCGAGCAGCCGCTGATCTGGCCTAACCCGGCGGCGGTGTTCAAGCAAGGCAAAGGCATCCGAACCGGTGTACCGGTGTGCTGGCCATGGTTTGGCGTGTTCGACCGCAACCCGCAAAGCGTAAAGGCGATGCGCCAGAGTGACCAACCTGCCGGCGCCCACGGTTTTGCGCGTACGGCACGCTGGGAATTGGCTGGGAGCAAACTGGAAGGCGAAGTGCTGCGCGTGGACCTGACACTGCCCGTACCGGCAGGCGGCTTCCCCGGCTGGCCTCATCAGGTTGACCTGACACTGAGCCTGCGGCTGGACGACCAACTGCACATCCGCCTGACCAGCCATAACCGGGGCACCGACACCGTCACCCTGAGCCAGGCGCTGCACACCTACTTCGCCGTCAGCGATGTGCGCAACGTGCAGGTCGACGGCCTGGACGGCTCGGCGTACATCGACACCGCCGATGGCTGGAGCGAGAAGAAGCAATCCGGCCTGCTGCACTTCAGTGCCGAGACCGACCGCATCTATCTCGACACGCCTGCAGAGCTGACCATCGTCGACAAGGATTGGCAGCGCCGTATCCAGCTCATCAGCGAAGGCTCGAAATCCACCGTGATCTGGAACCCGTGGACCGAACGCGCCAAGGCCTTCGACGACATGGCCGACGATGGCTGGACAGGCATGCTGTGCATCGAGACGGCGAATGTGCTGGAGGATGTGGTGGCGCTGGCGCCGGGTGAACATCACACGTTGGGCGTGAGCATCTGCGGTATAGCTCTGTAAACCCAATCAAATGTGGGAGGGGCAAGCCCCCTCCCACATGGTTATGTGTCGGGTTCTAGAGGTCTGACTCCTTCACCACACGCACCTTCCCCGCATCCAGCGCATACGCCGCATCCGCCAAGTCATTGTTGACCTTCTCCACCTTCAACGTGCCCGTCACCCACAGCGGCGTGTAGATATCATCCAGCTTCAACCCCTTGGGATAACGCACCAGCACCAATTGATTAGGCGGCGGTGGCGGCACGTGGATACACGCGCCTGGGTACGGCACCAGGAAGAACAGCGTGCTACGGCCCTTGGCATCGGTTTCCAACGGCACCGGGTAGCCACCGATACGGATGTTCTTGCCGTTCATGGCCGCCACGGTCTTGGTCGAATACATCACCGCGGGCAAGCCTTTGCTCTGCTTCAAACCACCCTTGTCGGTAAAGGTGCCTTGAGCTTCCGGGGAGTTGTGGTCGATCTCGGGCATGGCTTCGAGGGCCTTTTGGTCCGACATCGGCATCAGGTCGAGCCAGTCGGTTTCCGGCAATTCACTGGCGTGCGCCAGGCCAGAGCCCAGCAGGAGGAGAGTCAACAGAAGACGGCGCATGGAGAGGCTCGGCAATTACAAGTGCCGAGCATTCTAGCCCTCTGCGCCTGCGCAGCGCAGAGGACTTTGTCGGCTGATTACTTCTTTTTGATCAGGCCGTAGATCACCAGCAGGATGATCGCCCCGACCAGCGCGCCCAGAAAGCCTGCGCCCTGGCCCGCCTGGTAGATACCCAGTGCCTGACCACCGTAGGTCGCGGCCAGGGAGCCGGCAATACCCAGCAGGATGGTCATGATCCAGCCCATGCTGTCGTCGCCTGGCTTGAGGAAACGCGCGAGCAGGCCGACGATCAAGCCGATAAAGATGGTTCCGATGATACCCATGGCATTTCCCTCTGAATGAAGTGAGCTATGCCAAAGCCTAGTCAGGCTTTGGCATCCTGCAATCAGAGAGACGACGGCCACCAATGGTTCCCGTCGGGCTTGGCTTATTGCTCGGCGATCAGCGCTTCAACCTTGAGGATCTGCGCTTGCAGCGTCGCGCGGTCCTTGCAGCGCAGGTTGGCGTGGCCGACCTTGCGCCCGGCCTTGAAGGCTTTGCCGTAGTGATGCACGTGGCAATCGTCAATCGCCATCACACGCTCAACCGGCGGCACCACACCGATGAAGTTGAGCATGGCGCTCTCGCCGATCTTGGCCGTGGAGCCCAGGGGCAAGCCCGCTACCGCCCGCAGGTGGTTTTCGAACTGGCTGCACTCGGCGCCTTCAGTGGTCCAGTGCCCGGAGTTGTGCACGCGCGGGGCGATTTCGTTGGCCTTGAGGCCGCCGTCGACTTCAAAGAATTCGAACGCCATCACGCCGACATAATCCAGTTGCTTGAGCACACGGCTGGAATAGTCTTCGGCCAGCGCCTGCAACGGGTGCTCGGTACTGGCCACGGACAGCTTGAGAATGCCGCTGTCGTGGGTGTTGTGCACCAATGGGTAAAAGCGGGTCTCGCCATCACGGGCCCGCACGGCAATCAGCGAGACTTCACCGGTGAACGGCACGAAGCCTTCCAGCAGGCAGGCGACGCTGCCCAGTTCGGCGAAGGTGCCGACCACATCGGCAGCGGTGCGCAGGACCTTCTGGCCCTTGCCGTCGTAGCCCAGGGTACGGGTTTTCAACACGGCTGGCAGGCCGATGCTGGCGACAGCGGCGTCCAGGTCCGCCTGGGACTGGATGTCGGCGAAGGCGGGAGTCGGAATGCCCAGGTTCTTGAACATGCTCTTTTCGAACCAGCGGTCGCGAGCAATGCGCAGGGCTTCGGCGCTCGGGTACACCGGCACAAACTGCGACAGGAAGGCCACGGTTTCGGCCGGGACGCTTTCGAACTCGAAGGTCACCAGGTCGACCTCATCGGCCAGTTGGCGCAGGTGGTCCGGGTCGCTGTAGTCAGCACGCAGGTGTTCACCCAGGGCCGCAGCGCAGGCGTCCGGCGCCGGGTCCAGGAAAGCGAAGTTCATCCCCAGCGGGGTACCCGCCAAAGCCAGCATGCGGCCCAGTTGGCCGCCACCGATTACACCGATTTTCATCGTCAACAACCTCAGGCGATACGTGGGTCTGGATTGTCCAGCACGCTGTCTGTCTGCTCAGCACGGAATTTTTTCAGCACCGCGTGGAACTGCGGATGCTTGGCGCCCAGGATGCTGGCGGACAGCAGGGCAGCGTTGATCGCACCAGCCTTGCCGATCGCCAGGGTAGCCACCGGGATACCGGCCGGCATCTGCACGATGGACAACAGCGAATCCACGCCCGAGAGCATTGCCGACTGCACCGGTACGCCCAGCACTGGCAGGTGAGTCTTGGCTGCACACATGCCCGGCAGGTGCGCTGCGCCGCCGGCACCGGCGATGATTACCTCGATGCCACGGGATTCTGCTTCATCGGCATACTGGAACAGCAAATCCGGGGTGCGGTGGGCAGAGACCACTTTCACTTCATACGGAATGCCGAGTTTTTCCAGCATATCGGCGGTGTGGCTAAGGGTGGACCAATCGGACTTGGAGCCCATGATCACGCCAACCAATGCACTCATCGTCGTGCCTCTTCTCTCTGGGCGCCCGCAGGCGCGTCAAAAAACAACAAGCCACGCGGGAAATCCGGCGTGGCTTGGTGTACGAATTAAGGCCGGTTGGACCGGCCGAAGGCCGCGCAGTATACCGTAATAATCCAGATAAACAGCCCCTGGGATGACCATCTGTCTTACCGCCCAAACCGGCGGTTTTATTGACTCAAGAGTCAGTACAAAACACCGCAAAACCCTGTGGGAGGGGGCAAGCCCCCCCCCACATTCGATTCGTGTTTGGCTCAGGTACTTTGGGCAGCGCCACCTTCCAGTTTGCGCCACAACAACCGCACATTCGCCTTGCGCACCAACGCACACCGATACAGACGAATCTCCAGCGGCACATGCCATTGCGGCCCGCCGCACACCACCAGTTCGCCACGTGCCAATTCCGCCCGCACACTCAGTTGCGGCACCCAGGCGATGCCCAGGCCTTCCAGGGCCATGCTTTTGAGGCTGTCGGCCATGGCGGTTTCGTACACGGTGGTAAAACGCAGTGCGCGCTGGCGCAGCAGTAAATGCACCGAACGCCCGAGAAAGGCACCCGCGCTGTAGGCCAGCAACGGCACGCTGCCCTCGCCTTCCAGGTCAAACAGCGGTTTGCCGTCGGCATCGGCGGCGCACACCGGGAGCATTTCGGTGTTGCCCAAATGCAGCGACGGGAAGATTTCCGCGTCCATCTGCATTGCCGCGTCCGGGTCGTAGAACGCCAGCATCAGGTCGCAGCCACCTTCGCGCAGGGCGTGCACAGCATCGCCGACGTTGGTGGCGACCAGCCGCGTGGCGATGTTCAAACCCTCGTTGCGCAACTGCGCGATCCAGCGCGGGAAGAAACCCAGCGCAAGGGAGTGGGCGGCGGCCACTTGCATGACTTCGCCCTGCCCGCCTTCCAAATGATGCAAATGGCGCAGCACTTCACCAAGCTGCTCGACCACGGTGCGCGCGGTGACCAGAAACAGTTGCCCCGCCGCCGTCAGCTCCACCGGGGTGCGTGAGCGATTGACCAGGGTCAGCCCGAGCGCGGCCTCAAGGCTGCGGATACGTCGACTGAACGCCGGCTGGGTGACAAAGCGCCGCTCCGCCGCCTGGGAAAAGCTGCGCGTCGCCGCCAAGGCGCTGAAGTCTTCCAGCCATTTGCTCTCAAGGTTCATCACTGCCTCCCACGGGTACGCACCATTTTGGCACACACGCCCGCCATCATAGCCGGGTCACATCTGCATTATGCCGTTTATGCATAGGCCAGTGCTGAACAGCATTGGCCCAAATTTTCCTACAAGCCTAGCATTCGCGGTGTTCCGGCCTGTTCCGGGTCCCTATCGAGATGATTTCCGTCATGTCCTCCGCTGCATCATTCCGTACAGAAAAAGACCTGCTTGGCGTACTCGAAGTACCCGCCCAAGCGTATTACGGCATCCAGACCCTGCGAGCGGTGAATAACTTCCGCCTCTCGGGCGTTCCGATTTCGCATTACCCGAAATTGGTGGTCGGCCTGGCAATGGTCAAGCAAGCAGCCGCTGATGCCAACCGCGAGTTGGGCCAGCTCAGCGAAGCCAAGCACGCTGCCATCAGCGAAGCCTGTGCCCGTCTGATCCGCGGCGATTTCCACGAAGAGTTCGTGGTGGACATGATTCAAGGCGGCGCCGGCACTTCAACCAACATGAATGCCAACGAAGTCATCGCCAACATCGCGCTGGAGGCCATGGGTCACCAGAAGGGCGAATACCAATACCTGCACCCCAACAACGACGTGAACATGGCGCAGTCGACCAACGACGCCTACCCGACCGCGATCCGCCTGGGTCTGCTGCTGGGCCATGACGCGCTGCTGGCCAGCCTCGACAGCCTGATCCAAGCCTTCGCCGCCAAAGGCGTCGAGTTCGGCCACGTGCTCAAAATGGGCCGCACCCAACTGCAAGACGCCGTGCCGATGACCCTCGGCCAGGAATTCCGCGCCTTCGCCACCACCCTCAGCGAAGACCTGGCCCGCCTGAAAACCCTGGCGCCAGAGTTGCTGACCGAAGTGAACCTGGGCGGCACCGCCATCGGCACCGGCATCAACGCCGACCCGCGTTACCAGGCCCTGGCCGTACAACGCCTGGCCACCATCAGCGGCCAGCCGCTGGTACCGGCTGCCGACTTGATCGAAGCCACCTCCGACATGGGCGCCTTTGTGCTGTTCTCCGGCATGCTCAAGCGTACCGCCGTGAAGCTGTCGAAGATCTGCAACGACCTGCGCCTGCTGTCCAGCGGCCCACGCACCGGGATCAACGAGATCAACCTGCCGGCGCGTCAGCCAGGCAGCTCGATCATGCCTGGCAAGGTCAACCCGGTGATCCCGGAAGCCGTGAACCAAGTCGCGTTCCAAGTGATCGGCAACGACCTGGCCCTGACCATGGCGGCCGAAGGCGGCCAGTTGCAACTGAACGTGATGGAGCCGCTGATCGCTTTCAAGATCTTCGACTCGATCCGCCTGCTGCAACGCGCCATGGACATGCTGCGCGAACACTGCATCGTCGGCATCACCGCCAACGAAGCGCGCTGCCGCGAACTGGTGGAACATTCCATCGGCCTGGTCACCGCGCTGAACCCGTACATCGGCTATGAAAACGCCACCCGCATCGCGCGTATCGCTCTCGAAAGCGGCCGCGGCGTGCT
Source organism: Pseudomonas sp. SR18 (assembly GCF_023701505.1). Classification (NCBI taxonomy): domain Bacteria; kingdom Pseudomonadati; phylum Pseudomonadota; class Gammaproteobacteria; order Pseudomonadales; family Pseudomonadaceae; genus Pseudomonas; species Pseudomonas sp. SR18. Next base: position 274,126 of record NZ_JAMQAU010000002.1, read on the forward strand.
GGAACTGGTGCGCGAAGAAGGCTTGCTCGACGACGCCATGCTCGACGACATCCTGCGCCCCGAAAACATGATCGCTCCACGCTTGGTCCCGTTGAAGGCCTAAGCGTTTGTTGCACTGCTCACCAGGTTGAGGGACTAGACACCTCTCACCTTTTGAGGGCCCGAAGGCTCGTTCTTCAGGCCCTTTTTTTTGCCTCAAGGTTGTGAAATGACGCCCATAAAAAATCCAATATCGCCCTGCAAACCCACCTTGCCTGCAACAGCTTGGCTGAAACCTTTAATCAGCCCGAGCAGACGGATCACGTTCGCCTAGGTATAGTGCCGCCCCTCTCGCGTCTGCGGCCGTCGGTAACGAGGCCCGGTACAGCGCGAAACCGCATGAATAACAACCCGCAAAAGGATTGGGGTCGAACGGTCGTGCACTGCCTGGTGCTTAGCGATTGCGTCGAACCGTCCTGCGTTTGCCATTAGAAAAATCAGCGAGGAACACTCCATGCTCGAAGTCATCAACGACTTCCTCTCAGGGAAAGTACTGATCGTGCTCATTGTCGGGCTCGGCGGTTATTTCACGATCCGCTCGCGTTTCGTACAACTGCGTCACTTTTTCCATATGTTCTCGGTGTTCAAAGACAGCCTGAAGAGCAGCTCCGGCCAACTCAGCTCGTTCCAGGCGCTGATGCTCAGCCTGGCCGGCCGCGTAGGCGCCGGTAACATTGCCGGTGTCGGCATTGCCGTTACCCTTGGCGGCCCAGGTGCCGTGTTCTGGATGTGGGTCACCGCGTTGGTGGGCATGTCGTCGAGCTTTATCGAGTGCTCCCTCGGCCAGCTGTACAAGCGCACTGACGCAGAGGGCACCTACCGTGGCGGCCCGGCCTATTACATCCAGCACGGCCTGCAAAAACGCTGGCTGGGTATGGTGATGGCGTTCCTGCTGCTGGTGACCTTCGGCTTCGCGTTCAACGGCCTGCAAGCCCACGCCGTGACCCACTCGCTCAACAACGCCTTCGGCCTCGACACCACCTACACCGGCCTGGCCCTGGCGGCATTGCTGGGCCTGGTGTTCATCGGCGGGATCAAGCGCATCGCCTCGATCGCCGACCTGCTGGTGCCGGTCAAGACCCTGATCTATATCGCCGTGACCCTGTACGTGATCGTGCTGCAATTCGACCACGTACCGGCCATGCTCGCGACCATCGTCAAGAGCGCGTTCGGCCTCGACCAGGCCTTCGGTGGCCTGGTGGGCAGCGCAATCATCATGGGTGTGAAGCGCGGCGTGTTCGCCAACGAAGCCGGTTTGGGCAGTGCGCCTAACGTGGCAGCGGTGGCCTCCGTAGAACACCCGATCGCCCAGGGCGTGGTCCAGGCGTTCAGCGTGTTCCTCGACACCTTCGTGATCTGCACCTGCACCGCGCTGCTGATCCTGCTTTCCGGCTTCTATACCCCAGGTTTTGAAGGCGACGGCATTGCCCTGACCCAGAACTCCCTGGCGGCAGTGGTCGGTGACTGGGGCCGCATGTTCATCTCGGTGGCCCTGGCGTTGTTCGTGTTCACCTCGATCATGTACAACTACTACCTCGGCGAGAGCAACCTGCGCTTCCTGGTGGGCAATAACCGCAAGGTGCTGATGGGCTACCGCGCATTGGTACTGGCGCTGATTTTCTGGGGCTCCATCGAGAACCTGAGCACGGTGTTCGCGTTTGCCGACATCACCATGACCCTGCTGGCCTTCGTTAACCTGTTCGCCCTGGCGTTCCTGTTCAAGATCGCCATGCGCATCCTGAACGACTACGACAACCAGCGCGCCGCAGGCATCAAGACCCCGGTGTTCGACTCCAGCCAGTTCCCTGACCTGGACCTGGACCGCACGGCTTGGCCGGCAAACCCGGTGAAATCCGAAGCGGCCCCGGCGGCGGAACTGAGCGCTCAAGCGCAACGTTAATCGCAGCTAGATGACACGCCGCCCGGCCTTGGGCATGCTCTGGGCCCGGCGGCGTTTTTCGTTCAGGAGATTCTTCGATGCAACCAGCTAACAACGTGATGGTGCTCTACACCGGCGGCACCATCGGCATGCAGGCCAGCGCCAATGGCCTGGCCCCGGCATCCGGCTTTGAAGCCCGCATGCGCGAGCAGCTCGCCAACCAGCAAGTGCCCACGTGGCGCTTCCGGGAAATGGCGCCGCTGATCGACAGCGCCAACATGACGCCCGCTTATTGGCAGCGCCTGCACACCGCCGTGATCGACGCCGTGGACGCGGGTTGCGACGCTGTGTTGATCCTGCACGGCACCGACACCCTGGCCTACAGCGCAGCCGCCATGAGCTTCCAACTGCTGGGCCTGCCGGCGCCGGTGGTGTTTACCGGCTCGATGTTGCCGGCGGGCGTGCCGGACAGCGATGCCTGGGAAAACGTCAGCGGAGCACTGGCGGCGTTGGATCAAGGCCTGGCGCCCGGCGTGCATTTGTATTTCCACGGCGCGCTGATGGCCCCGACCCGTTGCGCGAAGATCCGCAGCTTTGGTCGCCATCCGTTTGCAGCACTGCAGCGCAGCAGCGGCGCGAGCAAGGCCGATACAACCCCGGCAGCCCTGGACTACCGTCAGCCCAAGGCGCTGGCCAACATCGGTGTGCTGCCGCTGGTGCCGGGCATGAGCGCCGTGCAATTGGATGCCATGATCGACAGCGGTATCCAGGCGTTGGTCCTGGAGTGTTATGGCAGCGGCACCGGCCCCAGCGACAACCCGGCCTTCCTCGACAGCCTCAAACGGGCCCAGGAGCAGGGTGTGGTCGTGGTGGCAATCACGCAATGCCATGAAGGCGGTGTAGAACTGGATGTGTACGAAGCGGGCAGCCGCCTGCGTGGCGTAGGCGTGTTGTCGGGCGGTGGGATGACCCGTGAGGCGGCATTCGGCAAGCTCAACGCGCTGATCGGCGCCGGCCTCGCCACCGCCGAGGTTCGCCGCCTGGTGGAGCTGGACCTGTGCGGTGAGCTGATCGCCTATACATAATCACCTCCGCCGCTGACCTGTCGGTCCCTTGCATGGACCCTCATGACCAGGCTTTACGCAAGCGCATAAGCGCCTGGGCAATTGCGGCTTCGGGCACCGCCGCGAACCCCAGGACCAGGCCGGCACGTTGGTCGGGCGCGGTGACAGAGTTCGGCAGCCAATAAGTGCTCAGGCCATTGATCTCGACATCGGCGGAACGCGCCTGGGCCAGCAGCTCACGCTCCCGGGCGAGGCTGTCCACGCGTACGGTCAAGTGCAGGCCGGCGGCGACGCCGGGCAACTCGCCAACCCCCGGCAGTGCGTGCGGCCATCCTGCCAGCAAGGTGTTACGCCGACTCAACGCGGCGCGGCGCATGCGGCGAATGTGCCGCTGGAAATGCCCCGTCGCCATGAACTCGGCCATTACCGCCTGGGTGCTGATCTCCGAGTGCCGCACATCCACTGCCCGGCGCTGAGCGAATGCCTGCACCAAGCCTGGCGGCAGTACCAGATACCCGAGGCGCAGCGCCGGGAACGCGACCTTGCCAAAAGTGCCGACGTACAACACCCGTCCACTGCGATCCAGCGCCGCCAAAGGTGCCAGCGGCGCGCCGCTGTAGCGGTACTCGCCATCGTAGTCGTCCTCGATGATCCAACAGCCACGTCGTTCGGCCCAGGCCAACAGTTCCAGGCGCCGCGTCAGGCTCATCACCACGCCCAACGGGTATTGGTGGGATGGGGTGACGTACGCCAAATGACAGTCATCCAGCGCCGACAGCGCCGTGCAGTCGATGCCTTCCTGGTCTACGGCTACGCCATGCAAGGTTGCCCCGGCAACGGCGAAGGCATGGCCGGCGGCGCGGTAGCCTGGATTTTCAATGGCCACCCCCGTACCGGGCTCAACCAACAGCTGTGCACAAAGGCTGATTGCCTGCTGCGCGCCACTGGTGATCACTATTTGCTCAGCACTGCAATGCATACCCCGGGAACTGCGCAGATAAGCAGCGATCAAGCCACGCAAGCGGCCATCACCCGCCGGGTCGCCGTAACACAGCTGCTGAAAGTCCGGCTTGCGCCAGAATGCCGCGTTCAGCTTGGCCCACACGTCGAAAGGGAACAGATCAAAAGCCGGCACGCCCACGCGAAAAGCTCGTGGAGGACCCGTTGGCGGCAGCGGCAGATGATTCTTTTCCATCCGCTCAATAGCCGGGCTGTGGATAACCTGCGCCGGGAAATTTTCTGCTGATTCGGCGCAAATTGTGGATAAGGCTGGGGATAAGCCTGTTGAAAACCCTGTGGACAGTTTTGTGGATAATTTTTTTGTCGGACTCGGCGCAGGCGTCAATTGCGCCACATACGTGCCATCACCCACCCGCCCTTCGATAAACCCTTCGGCGTACAGCTGATCGTAGGCCCGCACCACGCTGTTGCGGGAGATCGCCAGCGCGGCCGCCAGATCGCGGCTGGCCGGCAAACGTGTGCCGCTGACCAATCGCCCGTCCAACACCCGTTGGCGCAACGCTTGATAAAGCTGACGGCTAAGGCCCTGGCGGCGATCCAGCTCAATACCGGCGGGGTTAAAGGACAGCGGAGGTTCGATGGCTGGCACGCAATTGGACCTATGAAATGAGCAGTAGATGGCTCTTACAACGAACCATTAGCCTGCCTAGGATGCAGGCATTCGCCAAGGAAAATATTTATGTACACACCTCGCGCCTTCGCCATCGACGACTTGCCTGAAATCCAGCAACTGATCCAGCACACACGCCTGGCGCAGGTGGTGACCTTTGGCGAGCAAGGCCTGCAGGCCAGTCACCTGCCGCTGTTGCTCAACCCCGATGAAGGCCCCAACGGCACGCTCTATGGACACCTGGCCAAGGCCAATCCGCAATGGCGCGACTTGCAAAATGGCAGCGACGCGCTAGTGATTTTCGCAGGCGCCGACGCCTACATCAGCCCGGCGTTCTACCCGGCCAAGGCCGAGCACGGCAAAGTGGTGCCGACCTGGAACTACATCGCCGTCCACGCTTACGGCAAAGCTGAAGTGTTCACCGAGGCCGAGCGCCTGCTCGCGCTGGTCAGCGCCCTGACCGAGCGCCACGAAACCGGCCGCGCCCAACCCTGGGCCGTCAGCGACGCTCCGGCCGACTACATTGACGGCATGCTCAAGGCCATCGTCGGCTTCGCCCTGCCGATCAAACGTGTGATCGGCAAACGCAAACTCGGCCAGAACCGCAGCGCGGCAGATATGGCCGGCATGCGCGAAGGCCTGGCCGCCAGCCCCGACGTGCGCGACCAGGCCCTCGCGCGCTTTATTCCCCAAGGAGTTTCAGAATGAGCCAGATCGACATCCGCCCCGTCACCGCCGCCGACGACGCCGCGTGGCTGCCACTGTGGCAGGCCTATTTGACCTTCTACAACACCGAGCTGCCTGACGCAGTGAGCCAGAGCACCTGGCAACGCCTGATCAATCCCCAGGAACCGACCTACTCGGCCCTGGCCTGGCAGGACGGCAAGGCAGTGGGCATGGTTAACTTCATCTACCACCGCTCCAACTGGAGCATCGAGAACTCCTGCTACCTGCAGGACCTGTTTGTGGACCCGAGCCAGCGCGGTACCGGCGTGGGTCGCAAACTGATCGAATTCGTCTACACCACCGCCAAAGCGGACGGCTGCTGCAAGGTCCACTGGTTGACCCATGAGACCAACGCCACGGCGATTCAGCTGTACGAACGCATCGCCGAACGCCCTGGCTTTATCCAATTTCGCAAAGGCCTTTAAGGAGCGCAGCATGTCCATTTCCCCCGCCGACTGGAAAGGCGTCCCGGCACCCAGCACCCACCTGCTTGAAGGGCGCTTTATTCGCCTGGAAAAACTCGACCCGGCACGCCACACCGATCAGCTGTGGCAAGCCCTCGATGGCCCCGGCGCCGATCCGAAGCTTTGGGATTACCTGCCTTACGGGCCGTTTACCGAGCGTGCCGCATTCGATGCCTGGCTGAACAACCACGCCGCCAACAGCGACCCGTATTTCTTCAGCGTGGTTGACCGCGCCAGCGGCGAAGTACAGGGCATCCTCAGCCTGATGTCCATCGTCCCGGCCCAGGGCCGCATCGAGATCGGCCACGTCACTTTTGGCGCGCCGATGCAACGCTCGCCGAAAAGCACCGAAGCCGTTTACCTGCTGGCCAAGTACGCATTCGAACAGGGCTACCGCCGCCTGGAATGGAAGTGCAACAACGGCAATGCCCGCTCCAAATACGCGGCCGAGCGGTTGGGGTTCAGTTTCGAGGGAGTGTTCCGCCAGCACATGGTGGTCAAGGGGCAGAACCGCGATACCGCGTGGTATTCGATTCTGGATGGGGAGTGGCCGAAGGTAGGCGCAGGGTTTGAGGCGTGGTTGTCGGAGGGGAACCAGGCAGGCGATGGCCAGCTGAAAACACTAGTGGAGTGTCGCAATTGAGTTTTTAAACACTCTGGATAAATGCGGAAACCGAACTTGCCCGCGAGTGTGGCTCAATAGTCGTAAAAACCGACTTAAAATAACCACATCGCGAGCAGGCGACTATATATCTAACAATCGCCTTGCTGAAAAAGATCAAAATTGAGCTTCGCCAACAAACGGGTGTTGTTTCTAAAGACTATGAGATTGTCCGGCTCAGACATAAACCAAGCAAAAGATCCCCATGCTAGCCCTGACATTGTTTTTTTATATCCAGCCGTTTCGCGATCCGCATAAGCGGTCACAAAAGCAACCTGCGAACGGTCGAACCCACCTTTGTCGGTTATCGCATACAGAGCTTCTTGTCTACGAGGCGTAATCGCCCCATCAGTGGCAACCACCTCCACAAAAACTATCAAAGGCTGTGATGGCCCAACATCAACTAAAATCAGGTCAGGAAGATCCTTGTTCGCTTGAATATCTAAACCGATAGCTAACGCCAACTTAACATCTGAATGAACCGTTTTGTTACCAGACTCGCTGAGCCAAATCACGCCTGGCTCCTCTAGAAACTTAACAGAAAACACCTCGACCACCGCTTTAGATATATCAGAACTTGGACCATGAATAAGTCGACGGGTATCCCCATTGGGAAAATTCACCAATACGCCATCTTTGGTAATGGTTCCAGCACGCATAAGAGAAACACGTGCTCGCGCGCTGTGCGACAGATGATTTTTTTGCCAAGCCAAAATAGCAATATCTAATAATTCGCCTACTAAATCAGGATCGAATAGTGCCGCAAGATTTTTTTTCAATGCGTAACGCGGAGCACCTGACGTTGTAGGCACGCCAGCCTTTTCAATTACAGCCCCTACAACAAGCAACCCTTCGCGAAGGGTCTCATCACGAATGGGCTCTCTTGTATTGTCTGCATACCATCGGCTACCAGGTACACTATAAGATTTTTTGCGCAGATTACTGCGGTAACTTAAACGCGCCTCATCAGTAATATTTTCCGCTTGTACATCTGTCATACGATAAACATGTACCGGGCCGAGCCAAACATCAGCATCTTCAACAGCACCAATGTATAGCATCGCAAAAACTGTACTGGCCGTGATTTCACGAATGCAGTAGGTACGGTTTGGCGTACCCTCTGGAAAAATAGCAGGTAGCCTTTCAGAAATCAGTTTTCGTGATACATAGGGTGGAAGCACGGTTTTCATCCTTAAAAAAGTTCAGAGCAGGCTGCTTCAATGACATCTTTTGAGCAATCTGCTGCTACCAATCGGCTTAGCTCAGCCAAATCGGCAGGAGCAGGAAGAGGGAGCGACTCCAACTCGTAGGCAGACACGGCTACTGAACCACTAACACATCGAAAAGCTCGATCCGCCGCACCACTATTAAGAAAAGCGGCAAGCACAGATGGGCTAACGGTAGGAGCATCGGTAATCTGCCTAATCATATTAATATGATTCTCAATAACAACTCCCCCGTGCAGCTCCAGAAACTCTATTGGAAGTGCCGTGGCAATTAGGCGCCGACTTTGCTCTTTAGCGGTTGTTCGCTGTAGTAGTACGCAAGGCTGTGTTGTTAACAAATGACGCTCCGAAGGCTTCAACTCGAAATAGGGAGCATGGTTTTTTCTATTTGCCCTGAATATGAACTGTCCATCCCAAGTGATAGCCTCCGCCCAAATAAGTGGAAACCTCTGCTCCCCCCACTTATAAACCAGTTGCGATTTGTGCCGATTCCAAACTAAAGGCCCAGTACTGACTCCGTAGCCCCAATCCGCGAGGCGACACGGCATTTTCGCCAGTTTAGCTACCAACTTGCTTTGACCAGAATTACGTGGCAAGAGCCAAGGCAATGTGGAGTCTTTAGGGAGGCAAATTGATCCAGCATCGACCACCTCTATTGCCCCGCCTGAAACTAATGCAACTTCTGATACCTTAACGGGAACTGACGCACCAGCTCTGCGGTAAGTTGTAAGTGCCATTTCCTGAAGCACGTCGTCAAAAACGCCTTTACGAGCAGCAACGAAGTCAATCGCTAAAGGTGGTGCTTCCTGAGCTATTACAGATCGGAGATTTTTGAAGTACCCTCCGGCTAAAAAAGAAGTAGGTGTAATATAGGCGATTAATCCACCAGGTTTGGTCTGACGAATTGCAAGGTCAGTAAATAAACCGTAGAGGTTCGCATGACCATATAAAGAGCGACTATAGAGCTCGCGCGTTTCAGCGTCGAGCTTAGCCTTACCATAAGGAGGATTACCTATCACTAGGTCAAACGGATCTTTCACGGGAGGCTGACGAAGCGAGTCACAAACCGTCACCATGATGGGCAGCGTCAACCCTGACACGCTACTAATAGGTAACAACACAGCATCAAGAGTGACTTGACTGAGCCAAGCACCAAATGGATCGATTTCAAATCCATGCAGACGATTTCCGATGCTTTGCAGCAACAGCTTAGGACTGCAACCCTCAAGCTCTTCCATAATTCGCTGTGCGATAGGTGCGAGGAAGGCACCACCGCCACATGCTGGATCTAGAACACGACATTTTGCCCAATTGACCTTCGCAGCGGTTGCCTGGTCGAGAAGACGAGCTGTGAGTGCAGGGGGTGTATAAAAGACGCCAAACTCTCCACGATGTTGTGTGGGAAGCATCCCTGTATAGATCAATCCAATCTGATACGCCGCCGCCTCCGCGTCGAGCTTGGCCGCCATCTTACCAATCTGGTCCGCGAGCGAACGCGCGATTGAAGGAAGTTCCAATGTCTCAAACGCTGCAATCGGGGAGCGTAACTCCTGAGGGACCATATGGCCCTCTGTGAGGCCTCCCCACCAAGCCTGAATAACCCTGGAACCAAAGGAGCGGGTCAGGGCAAGCTGTTCGGAAGCTGGAAAATTAGCCGACATTGAGCGAGCCATGGATTTTGCAGACGCCAGCGATTGAGCAGGCAAGTCCAAAACACTTGAAGTTTCTAGCTCAACAAACGCGATTTGTGCCTCTTTTGCCATACACCCCCCATTACGGGCCGCGATTCTACCTTGCTTTGAAGAATTAGACGTCCCGCTCATCGCGATCACGCGATGTTGCGTTAAAAAATGGAAATCAACAATTGCCAATTGCCCGAGTGGAAATGAAACCCACGCGGTAGATTTTTCGAATCACTGTATAAAAATACAGCATTTTTGAATCATGGCGAATTCTCTAGACGGATGGGGTGCTATGGCCTGCTTTGACCTTCCAACCTAACGCCTGCAAAGCGTCACACCATCCTGCAACAATACGTGTGCTGCCGAGGCGACATGTTGCAGGTCGGCGCCTTCAGCCAGTTCGGTACTCAAGCAGGTGACACTGTTCAGCAGGTTCCACGCGGCCTGGATACGCTGCGTGGCAGTTTCAAACAGCTCGCAGGCATCAGCATCGGCATTGAGGAAGAAGACTGGATCACAGCTGATGTTGCTGTCCAGTGGGGTGTAGTTAGGCATGGGTATATCTCATTTATTAGATGAAAACGGCCACCCACAGCGGCTAAACAAAATGGGTGGCAGCTGTACGAGGGTTAGCCGACCGGGAAAAATGAAAAACCCGGCACACCCGAAAGTGTCCCGCGCACAGCCGCCATAAATCAAGGTGCGGCAAAAAGCTCCACGTTTGAACGGGCGCTTGTGCATCATTTTTTCCGACCGGCTAAAGTCGACCGCCGATGTCTCGGCGACTGCTGAGCTATAGGTGAGCCGTCGGATGATACAAACCGCCCAAGTGGACAGTAGCCTTAGTTAAAGAGCCTTCCTACAAGTTCTAACGAAACTGCTGGGCCAGCACCGCAATATGCTCCGGCCCGATCCCGCAGCAACCGCCCAAGTGGCTGGCACCGCGTTTCTGCCAGTCCGCGGCCCAATGCAGGTAGCCCGGCGGGTCGAGGTCGTCGCGCAATGGGTCCAGGCCATCATTGGCCGTGGCTTCCTTGGGTTGTGGCGGGAAGGCATTGGCGTAGGCGCCGATCTGGATCGCCACGCCAAGGCGCGCGAAGGTCTGACGCGCCGCGTCGATGGCCGCGCCAATCACTTCCGGCTGGCTGCAATTGAACAACAGCACCTGCACACCCAACTGCGCCGCCGCTTCGGCGGCGTCTGCCACCGGCTCGCCGGAGCGCAGGCGCGGCACGTCGTCGGTGTCTTCGTCTTTCAAGGTAAACGACAGCCAGAACGGCTTGCCATCCTGCGGCAGGCCGGCCTTGATCGCCTTCGCCTCAATGATCGAACTCTGGGTTTCCGCCAGCCACAGATCAACGTGGGGCGCCAGGCCCTTTACCAGAGGCGTCAGCAGTTCGGTCACCCGCTCAGCCTCGAACAGATCGGGGCGATACGAGCCAAACAGCGGCGGCAGCGAACCGGCCACCCGCACGTTTTTGCCCGAGGCCGTCACCGCACGACGCGCCAACTCACCCGCCAACGCCGCCAGGGCTTGGCCTTCAGCCGCAAACCGCGCTTCACCGATATGAAACGGCACCACCGCGTAGCTGTTGCTGGTGATCACGTTGGCACCGCTGTCGATATAGGCCGCGTGTACCGCCTCCACCGCCTGCGGCGCTTCGCTCAAGGCCAACGCCGACCACTCCGGCTGGCGGAACGGCGCGCCACGGCGTTGCAGTTCACGGCCCATGCCACCATCGAGGATTACTGTTTCTGCGCCCATATGCTTTTTACTCATAAGCTTATGAAAATAACTCACTATGAGAGTCGTTCTTATAACTATTTAATACGTTCACTCCGGTTCGTACCAACTCTTTTTTCTAAAGGTGTCCTTCGTGAAACTTAAACCCCTGCTGGCCCTGGGCCTGATGATACTGGCTGCCTCGACCCAAGCCTTCGGCGGGGCCACGCTGGAGCGGATTGAACAGAAAAAAGAGCTGGTGGGCGTGCTGATGGAAAGCTATCCACCGTTCTCGTTCCTCAATGACCAGAACCAACTCGACGGCTTCGACGTCGATGTGGCCAAGGCCGTGGCACAAAAGTTGGGTGTAAAGCTGCGCCTGGAAACGCCGTCCTGGGACGTTATCGCCGCCGGTCGCTGGAGCGGGCGCTACGATATCTGCATCTGCTCGATGACCCCGAGCAAGGCCCGCGCCGAAGTGTTTGATTTCCCGGTGGAGTACTACGCTTCCCCGGCCGTGATCGTGGTCAATGCCAAGGATGACCGCATCCACGCCGCCAAGGATCTGAGCGGCAAGAAAGTCGGCCTCACCAGCGCCTCCAGCTATGAGAGCTACCTGAACAAGAATCTGGTGATCGAAGGCGCCGAAGACACGCAGTTGCAGTACCCATTCGAGAACGTGCAGATCGCCCCGTACGACACCGATAACGTCGCCTTCCAGGACCTCGGCCTGGGTGCCGGCGTGCGCCTGGATGCGATCCTCACCAACCTGGTCACCGCCCAACCGCGCCTGACCCAGGACAAGCGCTTCAAGCTGGCTGGCGAACCGCTGTACTCGGAGCCCAACTCAGTGGCCATCGAAAAAGGCGACGCCGCGTGGGACAGCAAAGTGCGTGAGGTGTTTGCCCAGCTCAAGCAGGACGGCACCTTGAGCAAGCTGTCGCAAAAATGGATCGGCGCTGATATCAGCCGATGAGTTTTCGCACGCGGCTTTACCTGACCTGGGCGGCGCTGTTCGCCCTGTTTGCCAGTTTCTTCCTGAGCTTTGACCTGAAGTTCTCGATCATTCTCGACAAGCTGCCGAACCTGGTCGGCCTGCATCTGGCGCCCAATGGCTTCCTGCAGGGCGCGGCGTTGACGCTGTTCCTGTGCCTGTGTTCGATTCTGGTGTCGTCGGCGCTGGGTTTCGTCACGGCGCTGGGGCGCCTGTCCCGCAGTGCGGTGGCGTTCGGCATCGCGACCTTCTACGCCTCATTTTTTCGCGGTACGCCGCTGCTGATCCAAATCCTGCTGATCTACCTGGGCCTGCCGCAACTGGGCTTGGTACCTGGGGCGATTACGGCCGGGATCATTGCGCTGTCGCTGAACTATGGCGCCTACCTGAGCGAAATCTTCCGCGCCGGCATCCTCGGCGTGCCCCACGGCCAACGCGAAGCCGCCCTCGCGCTGGGCATGCGCGACAACGCGATCTTTTGGCACGTCACCCTGCCCCAAGCCATGCGTACCATCGTTCCGCCGGCCACCAACCAGTTCATTTCGATGCTCAAGGACTCGTCCCTGATCTCGGTGATGGGCGTGTGGGAGGTGATGTTCCTGGCGCAATCCTATGGCCGTTCGAGCTATCGCTACATCGAGATGCTCACCACCGCGGCGATCATCTATTGGGTGATGTCCCTAGGGCTGGAGCTGATCCAGGCGCGGATGGAGCGTCACTATGGCAAGGGTTACGTTCGGCGTCGGTAAACCGCCGCCATCCGCCCTATCGCCCAGCGTTTCAAATCGCAGCAGACGAGAGACATCTCCCGCAAACCAGTGGCTGCAGGCCTGACATTTATCCTCCCCGTACCTCGCTAAATTCCCCGCCTCATATATCAAGAGGTGGGTTTACATGCGGTTCTTACAGAAACAATTCGCGCTGGCCATGACCCTGGTGCTGGGGGCCGTCGGCGCTCAAAACGCACAGGCACGCGGCGACATGGAGCCCGACAGCGAATGGCTCGACCAGCTCGTGGCAGGCAACCAAAAAGCTTATCCAGAGCCTGCCATTCCAGCGCCCGAAGACGCCTACCTCGCCGACCACGCCACCAGTCGAAACGGCCTGAGTGTCGCCCGCATGCTGGACTCCGCAGTCCATGACCTGCTGGCGTCGGACGAACTGGGTTATTGGACGAAATACGAACTGGAGGATTACCTCCAGTACTTGGGCAGCCTGGAGCCGGGCCGGCTAGGTGCCGTGCTGGAACAAGTGGCCGGTAGCCAAAACGCCAACCTGGGCACCGCCACCCAAAACAGCATGAAACAGCTGAATGCCAGCCTGCATTCGGCAATACGCCAGTTGGATAACGACACCGGCGAGACGGGCCGCGTTTGGGTCCAAGGCCTGGGCAACAGCGGCAGGCTCGATGGGCAACACGGCAGCGCCGGTTTGAAACAACGCAGCCAAGGTCTGTTGCTGGGGGCCGACTGGTCAATCGACCCGGCGTGGCGGATCGGCGTGGTGGGTGGCAAGTCTGGCAGTGAACTGAGCGCCAAGCGTTTCAAGGGCGAATTGGACAGCTGGCACATGGGCGCCTATGCGGTGCGCCAGGACGGGCCGCTGGCGTTGCGCCTGGGTGCGCTTTACAGCAGTCATGCCGGTCGAAACAAACGCGGTGTCGACTTTGACTTCATCGATTATCGCGAGCACCTCACGGGCAAGTACAAAGCCCAGAGCCAAAACGCGTTCACCGAAATGGGTTACCAGTTGGACACGGGCGGCTTGCGCGTCGAGCCCTTTGCCGGTTTGGGTTTCCAGCGTTATCAGCGCGACCGGTTCCAGGAGAAAGGTGGCTACAGTGCCCTGAACGTCGGAACACAAACCCAGCAAAACCTCAGCAGCACCTTCGGCCTGCGCCTGGCCCGCGACTTCAGGCTGGACAACCAGATGACCCTCAAACCGCACCTGAGCACCCAGTGGAAACACCTGTATGGCACCGTCGACAGCCGTGTGCGCCAGTCCTTCGCCGGGGAAAGACGCGAAGACTTCAGCAGCGACTTCACCATCGACGGCACCTCCCTGGACCGCAACAGCCTGGCGATGCGTACTGGCCTGGACATGGCGCTGTCAGCCGAACATAGCGTGGGCCTCACCTATTCCGCCGAGTTCGGCAGCAACAGCCGCAACCAGGGGCTGATGGGCCAATGGGCGATGACGTTCTAAGACGCACAATCGCCTGATCTTCAGGCGAAAAAAAAGGGGGGCACATGCCCCCCCGAGGATTAAGCGGTAGTGTCGAAGGCTGTATCAGCCTTCGATTTCAATCAGGATTTCGCCAGGGTTCACCCGGTCGCCCTTGGCCACATGAACGGCGGTTACCTTGCCGGCAATCGATGCCTGCACTTCGGTTTCCATCTTCATGGCTTCGGTGATCAACACAGCCTGACCGGCCTTGACCACGTCGCCTTCCTTGACCAGCACGTCGACGATATTGCCCGGCATCGCCGTGCTGACATGGCCCGGCTCGCTGGCCTGCTTGCGCTTGCTGCTGCCGCCGCCGACAAATTCGTTGAGCGGTTCGAACACCACTTCTTCCGGCATGCCGTCGATGGACAGGTAGAAATGACGCTTGCCTTCGGCTTTCACGCCGACACCGGTAATGTCCACGCGGTAGCTTTCGCCGTGCACATCAATGACGAACTCGGTCGGCACACCTTCACCACCGGCACGGGCTACGCCGCCGGCTTCAGGGATCGGCAGCAGCACTTCGGGGGCCAAGGTGCCGGCATCGCGCTCTTCGAGGAACTTGCGCCCGATATCCGGGAACATCGCGTAGGTCAGCACGTCTTCTTCGGACTTGGCCAGTGCGCCGATTTCACCGCGCAGCTTGGTCATTTCCGGCTTGAGCAGGTCGGCCGGGCGCACGTCGATCACTTCTTCGCTGCCGATGGCCTGGCGACGCAGCTTCTCGTTAACGGTGCCCGGCGCTTTGCCGTAGCCGCCTTGCAGGTAGAGCTTCACTTCGTTGGTGATGGTCTTGTAGCGCTCACCGGCCAGCACGTTGAAGAACGCCTGGGTGCCGACGATCTGCGACGTTGGCGTCACCAGCGGCGGGAAGCCGAGGTCTTCACGCACACGCGGGATTTCGGCCAGCACTTCGCTCATACGGTTGAGGGCGCCCTGCTCTTTCAACTGGTTGGCCAGGTTGGAGATCATCCCGCCCGGTACCTGGTTGACTTGCACACGGGTGTCGACCGCGGTGAATTCACTTTCGAACTGGTGGTACTTTTTGCGCACGGCATAGAAGTACAGGCCGATCTCTTGCAGCAGCTCCAGGTCGAGGCCGGTGTCGAATTCGCTGCCTTTAAGGGCGGCGACCATCGACTCGGTACCCGGGTGGCTGGTGCCCCAGGCGAAGCTGGAGATGGCGGTGTCGATATGGTCGGCACCGTTTTCGATGGCCTTGAGTTGGCACATCGCAGCCAGGCCGGCGGTGTCGTGGGAGTGGATGAAGATCGGCAGGTTCTGCTCGGCCTTCAGCGCCTTGACCAATTCGCCGGTGGCGTACGGCGTCAGCAGGCCGGCCATGTCCTTGATCGCGATCGAGTCGCACCCCATGGATTCCAACTGCTTGGCCTGGGCCACAAACGCATCGATGGTGTGCACCGGGCTGGTGGTGTAGGCAATGGTGCCCTGGGCATGTTTGCCGGCGGCTTTCACCGCTTCGATGGCCACGCGCAGGTTCCGCACGTCGTTCATCGCATCGAAGATGCGGAACACGTCGATGCCATTCACGGCGGCTTTGGCGACGAAGGCCTTGACCACATCGTCGCTGTAGTGGCGGTAGCCCAGCAGGTTCTGGCCACGCAGCAGCATTTGCAGGCGGGTGTTAGGCAACGCGGCGCGCAGTTGGCGCAGGCGCTCCCACGGGTCCTCTTTCAAAAAGCGTACGCAGGCGTCGAAGGTCGCGCCGCCCCAGACTTCCAGGGACCAGTAGCCGACTTTGTCGAGCTTGTCGCAGATCGGCAGCATGTCGTCAGTGCGCATGCGGGTCGCCAGCAACGATTGATGGGCGTCGCGCAGGATGGTGTCGGTGACAAAGATTTTCTTGGACATTGTTGTATTCCTCACAGGCCTGCGTGGGCGGCGATGGCGGCGGCGATGGCCAGGGCCAGCTCTTCGGGTTTGCGCTTGATCGAGTAGTTGGTCAGCTCAGGGTGGCTTTCCACAAAGCTGGTGTTGAACTGGCCGCTGCGGAATTCCGGGTTGCGCAGAATTTCCTGGTAGTAGGCGGCGGTGGTCTTCACGCCTTGCAGGCGCATGTCGTCCAGGGCACGCAGGCCGCGGTCCATGGCTTCTTCCCAAGTCAACGCCCACACCACCAATTTGAGGCACATGGAATCGTAGAACGGCGGGATGGTGTAGCCGGTGTAGATCGCCGTGTCGGTGCGCACGCCGGGGCCGCCGGGCGCGTAATAACGGGTGATCTTGCCGAAGCTGGGGAGGAAGTTGTTCTTCGGGTCTTCGGCGTTGATACGGAACTGCAACGCAAAGCCACGGTGCTGGATGTCTTCCTGCTTCACCGACAGCGGCAGGCCCGAGGCAATGCGGATCTGCTCACGAACGATGTCGATCCCTGTGATTTCCTCAGTGATGGTGTGTTCCACCTGCACCCGGGTGTTCATCTCCATGAAGTACACCTCGCCCTCGGCGAGCAGGAACTCCACGGTACCGGCGTTCTCGTAGCCCACGGCCTTGGCGGCACGCACCGACAGGTCGCCGATGTAGGCGCGCTGTTCAGGGGTCAACTGTGGGCTTGGGGCAATTTCGATAAGCTTCTGGTTGCGGCGCTGGATCGAGCAATCACGCTCGAACAGGTGCACCACGTTGCCAAAGCTGTCACCGAGGATCTGCGCCTCGATGTGCTTGGGATTGACGATGCATTTTTCCAGGAACACTTCCGCCGAACCAAAGGCCTTGGTGGCTTCGGAGATAACGCGGGGGAAGGCTTGTTCAAGTTCTTCGCGACTGTTGCAACGGCGAATCCCGCGACCGCCACCACCGGAAGTGGCCTTGAGCATCACCGGGTAACCAATGCGGTCGCCTTCGGTGAGGGCTTCGGCGATGTCGGCGACGTTGCCTTCGGTACCCGGAGTCACCGGTACACCGGCCTTGATCATGCTGCGGCGCGCTTCGGTCTTGTCGCCCATGCGGCGGATCACTTCAGCGGACGGGCCGATGAACTTGATCCCACGTTCGGCGCAGATGTCTGCCAGTTCGGCGTTTTCCGACAGGAAGCCGTAGCCGGGGTGCAGCGCATCACAACCGGTTTCCACGGCCAGGTTCACCAGCTTGCGCGGGTTCAGGTAACCGGCTAGAGGCTCGGCACCGATGCTGTGGGCTTCGTCGGCACGTTTAACGTGCAACGCGTGGCGGTCGGCGTCGGAATAGACCGCAACCGAGCGAATGCCCATCTCGGCGCAGGCACGCACGATGCGTACGGCAATTTCACCACGGTTGGCGATCAGGATCTTTTTTATCACTTGGAAATTCCCTTGAGCCGATTGCTGCGTTCTTCGACCCGCTGGAGCCGGGTCGGCGCGTGACTAAATGTTTCATGACAGTCGCAAGACACACACTAAGCCCCAACAGGGATTAACAAAAATCAATAATTATTGGGTTGTGTATAAGTAAAGACTTATAGTCAGCGCATCACGGCCGGGATGGGTATTTGAATTATGCGTAAGTCATTGATGCGTATGACATTGCGTCAATTGCAGGTTTTCAATGAAGTGTGCGATTTGCGTTCATACAGCCGCGCCGCCGAGGAAATGTCCCTCACGCAACCAGCCGTGAGCCTGCAAATTCGGCAGCTGGAGGAGCTGATCGGCCAGCCGTTGTTCGATTATGTCGGCAAAAAACTCTACATGACCGAGGCCGCTGAAGCGCTGCAACGGGCCAGCCGCGACATTTTCGGGCGCCTGGAAAACCTCGATATGCAGCTGTCGGACATGCAAGGTTCACTGCAAGGCCAACTGAAGCTCGCGATTGAGTCCAGCGCCAAGTACTTCGTGCCGCATCTGTTTGCCGCGTTCAAGCGCCAGCATCCAGAAGTGCAACTGCACCTGACGGTGGTCAACCGCGCCCAGGTGATCCGGCGGCTTTCCGACAACCGCGACGACCTGGTGATCATGTCCATGGTGCCCCAGGACATGGGCCTGGAATTCCTGCCGTTTCTCAACAACCCGATTGTCGCGGTGGCACTGCCGGATCATCCCTTGAGCCTGCAAGGACCGTTGCGTCTGCAAGACCTGGAACCCTACACCCTGCTCATCCGTGAACCGGGCTCCGGCACGCGAATGGCCTGCGAGGAATACTTCAAGGAGAAACGTGTGCACTTCACCCAGACGGTGGAAGTGGCCTCGGCCGAGGCTCAGCGCGAATGCGTCTGCGCAGGCCTGGGTGTGGCCTTGCTGACGCGGCATGCGGTGAATATGGAACTGGCCACCGGCGGGCTCAAGGAGCTGCCGGTGGAGGAGCTGCCGCTGTACCGCAGCTGGTGCCTGGTGCAGGCCAAGGCCAAGCGCCTGTCACCGGTGGCCCATGCGTTCCTGGGCTTTATCCGCAGCGAGCGGGTGCAGATCAGCGCGCTGGCTGAACGCTTCGCTGGGCAGCCGCGGGTGCCTGCCAGTGGAGTTCCGGGTAATCACTGATGCTCTGGAGCAGTTGGCGCTCCTGGCAACGGTCTTCAATTGCGCGACGGAACGCCATGCGGCGCTGGTCTTCCTGCTGACGACGGGTTTTTACGGCGCTGTTGCTGTCTTCGTAGGGACGGGCCATTTGGAATCTCCCAATGCGAGTACGGGAGTTCAGAATGGCGTTGGCGGATGACGTGGCGATGACAACCTGATGAAGATTCTGGATACACAGGAGATGCCAATGTGGGAGGGGGCAAACCCCCTCCCACATTTGGATCTGTGTACAGTTTTTAGTCGTCGAGGGCTTTGACGGACTTGGGCGACAACCGCAGGCTGCGCAAGCTGCGCTTCACACTCTTGAGGTGGTTGACCAGGCTCGGCCCGCGCGCCATGGCCACGCCCATCGCCAGCACGTCGATCACTACCAGGTGGGCAATGCGCGAGGTCAGCGGGGTGTAGATTTCGGTGTCTTCATGCACGTCAATCGCCAGGTTGACCGTGGACAGTTCGGCCAATGGTGTCTGGCTCGGGCACAAGGTGATCAACGATGCGCCGCTTTCACGCACCAGGTTGGCGGTGATCAGCAGGTCTTTGGAACGGCCGGACTGGGAAATACAGATCGCTACGTCGGTCGGCTTCAAGGTCACCGCCGACATCGCCTGCATGTGCGGGTCGCTGTAGGCCGCCGCCGTCAGCAGCAAGCGAAAGAATTTGTGCTGGGCATCTGCCGCCACCGCGCCGGACGCACCAAAACCGTAGAACTCCACACGCTGGGCCTGGGACATGGCCGTCACAGCCTTTTGCAGCTCCACCGGGTCGAGTTTCTCACGCACTTCCATGAGGGTGTGCAAGGTGGTGTCGAAGATCTTGAGGCTGTAGTCGGCGACGGAGTCGTCTTCGTGAATCGCAAACTGCCCGAAGCTGGCACCGGCGGCCAGGCTCTGGGCCAGCTTGAGTTTCAAGTCCTGGAACCCGGAGCAACCGATGGCCCGGCAGAAGCGCACGATGGTCGGTTCGCTGATACCCACGCTGTGGGCCAGGTCGGCCATGGAACTGTGCATCACAGCCGCAGGGTCAAGCAGCACGTGATCGGCAACCTTGAGTTCCGATTTGCGTAACAGGTGGCGCGACTGGGCGATATGTTGCAACAGGTTCAAAGGACGGACTCTTGTTATTGGCAGGGCCAGGGGATGTAGCAAGCTTGTAGTTATACTACAAGAATTGTCGTTTTGCCCGTCCGACGCATCACTAAATTGCCCTGGCCCCCTGATATTCAAAGGCTAGGAGCTTTGTAGCCACTCGGGCGCCCTTGGCGTCGCTAAGGAAAATCTGCATTTTTCCATAACAAATCTGCCAGCCCGTCAGCCTGCATGGGGCGGCTGATCAAATAGCCCTGCACTTCGTCACAACGCTCCGCCCGCAGGAAATCCAACTGCTGCTGATCTTCCACGCCTTCGGCCACGACCTTGAGTGCCAAGCCGTGGGCCATGGCGATGATGGCTCGGGTGATGGCTGCATCCTCGCGCCCTTGCCCAAGCCCACGAATAAAGGTCTGGTCGATCTTTACGTAGTCCACAGGGATGCGCTTGAGGTAGCTGAGGGACGAATAACCCGTGCCAAAGTCGTCGATGGCCAGCTTCACCCCCAGGTCCCGCAGCTGCTGGAAGGTGGCGATGATGTGTTCGACGCTGTCGAGCAGTTGGCTCTCGGTCAGTTCCAGCTCCAGGTATTGCGGGTCCAGGCCGGTTTCTTCCAGCACCTGACGCACCAGGCTGACCAGCTTGCCCTGGCGTAACTGGTGCACCGACAGGTTCACCGACACCCGAATCGGCGCCAACCCCTGGCGCTGCCATTCACAGGCTTGCCAACAAGCCTGGCGCAACACGAATTCGCCCAGCGGCACGATCAGGCCCGTTTCTTCGGCCAGGCCGATAAAGTCGCAGGGCGGCACCATCCCCCACTGCGGGTGCTCCCAACGAACCAACGCCTCGGCAGCGTTCAGCCTGCCCGTGACCAAGCACAGCTTCGGTTGGTAGAACACCGAAAGCTGGCGCTCATCAATGGCTTTACGCAGATGGTTTTCCAACTGCAGACGCTCTAGGGTGCTGGCTTGCAGGCTGTCGGTGTAGAACTGGAAGTTGTTGCCGCCCAAGTGCTTGGCGTGTTGCATGGCCATGTTTGATTGGCTGACCAGCTCGGAAATTTCCCGCGCATTTTCGGGCAGGAGGCTGACGCCCATTGAGGCACTGACCACCAACTCATGCCCCTCCACCGTCACGGGTACCCGCAGCTTGGCCAGCAGCCGCGTGGCTACCCGCGCCAGGCTCGACAGGCTGCCGTAGGCGTCGAACAACACGGCAAATTCATCGCCGGACAGGCGTGCAATGGTGTCGGCTTCGGGCAAGGCATTGATCAACCGGCGCGCCATTTTTTGCAGCAACTGGTCCGCCACTTCATGGCCCAGGCTGTCATTGAGCAGCTTGAAGCGATCCAGATTGATATGCAGCAGCGCCAGGCTGCGCCCGCCCTGGCGCACGCGCTGGTGGGCTTCGCGCAAGCGTTCGCGGAACAGCGAGCGGTTCGCCAACCCGGTCAACTCGTCGTAATGGGTGAGGTAGCGCATGCGCTCCTCGGACTCGCGCCGCGCCGACAGATCAGCGAAGAAGCCCACGATATGACTGACGTTTCCGCGAACATCGCGCACCACATTCAGTTGCAGCCACTGCGGATAAAGCTCGCCGTTCTTGCGTGTTTCCACCAGTTCGCCCTGCCAGGTGCCGTGGCTGAGCAAGGCTTGGCGGATCACCGGGAAGTGACGCCGGGCATCGCGGCTGCTGGGTAGCTCTACCACGTTGCGACCGAGCATGTCGTCGATGTCAAAGCCGGTGACGCGACTGAAGGCCTGGTTGACCGCGATCAGCGCGTAATTCGGATCGAGGATCACGATGCCTTCGCTGGCGGCTTCAAATACGGTCGAGGCCAGCCGTTGTTGTTCTTCAAGGGCCTTGCCGGCGCTGATGTCACGCCGCGTGCCGAGCATTCGAATCACGCGCCCACTGGGCGCACGCTCCACCGCGCGGCCACGGTCTTCGATCCACACCCAGTGCCCATCGCCATGGCGCACGCGGTATTCCACCTGGTAATCCTCGGTGCGCCCCTTGAGGTGTTCCACCAGCGCACGCTTGAGCAGCGGCAAGTCATCCGGGTGCAGGCGCGGCTTGAGGTGGCCGAGCATGGCCGTGACGTACTCCGGCTCCAGGCCGAACAACTCTTTAAGCTGGGTGTGGTGGACTTCGTCGGTTTGCAGGTTCCAGTCCCACAGGCCGAGTTCGCTGGCTTGCAGGGCCATGGCCAGGCGCGCTTCGCTCTTATTCAGCGCAAGGCTGGCGACGTCCAGTTCCTGGCTGCGTTGCGCCACGCGGTCCTGCAGGCCGATCTGAGCTTCACGAAGCTCCTGCTCGACCTGACGACGCTGCTCGACTTCACGCACCAAGTCCTGATTCAACTGCTCGCTGCGCTGCTGCGCCTGCTGGAGATGCGCGATCAAGGCCTGGTTCTGGAAACGCCGCAGGAGTTCACGCTGGATCAGGCGGTTGACCTGCCAGGCCACCAGGTTCAGCGACACCAACAGGATCAGGCCGAGTACACCCCAACCTTGTTGCTGCGGGCTGCCATCCCACAACAAGTAGACAATGGACGGCACCAGGCAGGGCACGGCGAAGGATAGAAACGCCGGCAGGCTCACGGCGTAGGCCACGCTGGCCGACAACGTCGCAGCGCCGATCAGGCCGAACACCCAGGCTTGCTGCATGAAGCTGTTCACCGGTGCCAGGGCGATGGCCGCAGTTGCCAGCGTCAGGCCACTGACCGCCGAGCCGAGCATGAACATGCGCCGCCAGATTGGCTGGGCCTGACGGCTGGGCATGGCTGAATCAAAGGCCGCCACCTGGATAACGCGCATGGCCACCAGGGCCAGTAGCCAGACCAACCAGATGCTGTCCAACAGGTATTGCTTGGGATTCCACAGCAGCCAGGCGCAGACCAGGCCGTTCACCAACATTAATAGGGTCGGCAGCAGCGAGCCCTGATACAGCAGGCGCGTGCGCTCAACCGCCATCTCAGTGGCGTAATGTTTGCGGATAACCTGCGCGGGCGCCATCGAGGGGCCAAGCAGGTCGGTGCTGAGGGTCATAGGCAATGTTCTTATAATGGTGAGCCCGAAACGTCGACGGAGCATACACAAGCAAGCGCCCGGGCCAAACTGCTCCATGTCATAAAACTGCGCGGTCACACGGCGCAAAGCTCGGCGCCAGACAGCTTCAGCGAGACCCTGCGCGGGCTGTGGCCATTGACCGACCGGTCATCACCCTGGGCAGAATGTTGAGCCGCCCCAGACTGCGCTGGATATTTTCCATCGACCACCCGGCATTGGGATTTGCCCGACTCCCCCCAGCACCCTAGAATGCGCCGATGCGCGATGATCTCTCTCTTTTGCTTAACTCCCTCAACGATGCCCAACGCCAGGCCGTAGCGGCCCCCGTTGGCCGTCAGTTGGTCCTGGCCGGTGCTGGCTCCGGTAAAACCCGAGTGCTGGTGCACCGTATCGCCTGGTTGATCCAGGTCGAAAACGCGTCCCCGCATTCCATCCTGTCGGTGACGTTCACCAACAAGGCCGCTGCCGAGATGCGTCACCGCATTGAACATCTGATGGGCATCAGCCCGGCCGGCATGTGGGTGGGCACCTTCCACGGCCTGGCGCACCGCCTGCTGCGGGCCCATTGGCAGGAGGCAGGCCTCGCCCAGACCTTCCAGATCCTCGACAGCGATGACCAGCAACGCCTGGTCAAGCGCGTGATCCGCGAGCTGGGCCTCGACGAACAGCGTTGGCCCGTGCGCCAGGCGCAGTGGTTTATCAACGGGCAGAAAGACGAAGGCCTGCGCCCGCAGCATATCCAGGCCAGCGGCGACTTGTTCCTGGCGACCATGCGCAGCATCTATGAAGCCTACGAGGCTGCCTGCGCACGCGCTGGCGTGATCGACTTCTCCGAGCTGCTGCTGCGCGCCCTCGACCTGTGGCGCGACAACCCCGGTTTGCTGGCCCATTACCAGAAACGCTTCCGCCACATTCTGGTGGATGAGTTCCAGGACACCAACGCCGTGCAGTACGCCTGGTTGCGCCTGCTGGCCAAGGGCGGCGACAGCCTGATGGTGGTGGGTGACGACGACCAGTCGATCTATGGCTGGCGCGGCGCGAAAATCGAGAACATCTATCAGTATTCCGACGACTTCCCGGACGCGATCACCATCCGCCTGGAGCAGAACTACCGCTCTACCGCCGGTATCCTCAAGGCCGCCAACGCCTTGATCGCCAACAACACCGGGCGCATGGGTAAAGAACTGTGGACCGACGGCGGCGAAGGCGAAGCGATCAACCTGTACGCCGCCTTCAACGAGCATGATGAAGCGCGCTACGTGGTGGAAACCATCGAAAGCGCGTTGAAAACTGGCCTCTCACGCAGCGACATCGCCATCCTGTATCGCTCCAACGCCCAATCGCGGGTATTGGAAGAAGCCTTGTTGCGCGAACGTATCCCGTACCGCATCTATGGCGGCCAGCGCTTCTTCGAGCGCGCCGAAATCAAGAACGCCATGGCCTACCTGCGCTTGCTGGAAGGTCGCGGCAACGATGCGGCGCTGGAGCGGGTGATCAATATCCCGGCCCGTGGCATCGGCGAAAAAACCGTCGAAGCGATCCGCGACCAAGCGCGCCACGCCGATGTGTCGATGTGGGAAGCGATGCGCTTGCTGATCGCCAACAAAGGCCTGACCGGCCGTGCCGCCGGTGCGCTGGGCGTATTTGTCGAGCTGATCGAGAACCTGGCCGCCAAGTGCATGGAAATGCCGCTGCACTTGATGACTCAGACCGTGATCGAGCAGTCCGGGCTGATCGCCTATCACGAAGCGGAAAAAGGCGAAAAAGGCCAGGCACGGGTAGAAAACCTTGAGGAACTGGTCAGCGCCGCCCGTGCGTTCGAAAACACCGAGGAAGACGAAGAGCTGACCCCGCTCGCCGCTTTCCTCGGCCATGCCTCCCTGGAAGCCGGCGACACCCAGGCCGATGAGCATGAAGACAGCATCCAGCTGATGACCTTGCACAGCGCCAAGGGCCTGGAGTTCCCGTATGTATTCCTGGTGGGCATGGAAGAAGGCCTGTTCCCGCACAAGATGAGCCTGGAAGAGCCCGGCCGCCTTGAAGAAGAACGGCGCCTGGCCTACGTGGGCATCACCCGGGCGATGCAGAACCTGGTAATGACCTACGCCGAGACCCGACGCCTGTACGGCAGCGAGACCTACAACAAGGTGTCGCGCTTCGTACGTGAAGTGCCGAAGGGCCTGATCCAGGAAGTGCGCCTGTCCAACAGCGTCAGCCGCCCGTTCGGCGGTGGCCAGCAGCAGAACTCCAGCAGCATGTTTGCCGGTTCCGAAATTCCGGAAACCCAGTTCAGCCTTGGCCAGCAGGTCCGGCATTCCGTGTTCGGCGAAGGCGTCATCCTCAACTTCGAGGGTGCCGGCGCCCAGGCACGGGTGCAGGTGAACTTCGCCGAAGGCAGCAAGTGGCTGATGATGGGTTACGCGAAGCTCGAAGCCGTCTGAAACATTTGCCTACATGAAGCTTATTGGCCCGCCCTTGTTTTTAACGAGCGCGGGCCAATATCTTCCATTAGTCCTACAGACCTTTCGGAATCGGTCTTACGCAAA
The DNA here is from genome assembly GCF_023701505.1 of Pseudomonas sp. SR18. NCBI lineage: Bacteria > Pseudomonadati > Pseudomonadota > Gammaproteobacteria > Pseudomonadales > Pseudomonadaceae > Pseudomonas > Pseudomonas sp. SR18. The sequence continues at coordinate 299,653 of NZ_JAMQAU010000002.1, forward strand.
AGCCCGAAACATTATGCCGCTAGCCACTGTCACTACACCTGTGCAACATGGCGCGCGTGCAATCCACAAATGGGAATTCCCTTTATGAAACGTTTTCTTAGCATCGCCATGGCGTTGTGCATCGGCCTGACGATGAGCCTCGACGCCAACGCCAAACGCTTCGGTGGCGGCAAAAGCTCGGGCGCGGCGCCGACTCACCAGACCAGCCAAATGGCTCCATCCGCCGGTGCAGGCGGTGCTGCCGCTACTGCAGGCGCAGCCGCTACTGCAGGCGCAGCCGGTGCTGCAGGCGCCGCGGCCAAAGCCGGCGGTGCGTCGCGCTGGTTGGGCCCTCTGGCCGGCATCGCGGCCGGTGGCCTGCTCGCTTCCATGTTCATGGGCGGCGGCTTCCAGGGCATGCAGATCTTCGACATCCTGATCATGGCCGTCATCGCCTTCCTGGTCTTCCGTTTTATCGCCGCCCGTCGTCGCAAGCAGCAGGAGCACATGGCTCCAGCCGGCGCGCCGATGCAGCGTGAAGTGTTCGAGCAGAAGCCTGCCATGGGTTCGATCTTCGGTGGTTCGGCAGCGCCTGCTGCGGCCCGTCCGGTGATCAACGCACCGGCCTGGTTCAACGAAGAGCGTTTCGTCGAAGCGGCCCGTAGCCACTTCCAGTCCCTGCAGCAACACTGGGACGCCAACGAAATGGACAAGATCGCCGAGTTCGTGACCCCCCAACTGCTGGAGTTCCTCAAGCGCGAACGCGCCGAGATCGGCGACGCGTTCCAGTCGACCTACATCGACGACCTGCGCGTACAGCTGGACGGTGTGGATGATCGCGCCGACAAGACCATCGCCACCCTGACCTTCAGTGGTGTGTCGAAGACCTCGCGCTTCGACCAGGGCGAAGTGTTCAGCGAAAGCTGGAACATGGAACGCCCTCAAGGCGAAAACCAGCCTTGGCTGGTCGCCGGTATCCGCCAGAACGGCTGATACCCCCGCGCTTGCAAGCCGTAACAAAAAACCCCGGACATGTCTCATGTCCGGGGTTTTCTATTTCACGGTTGCACTTATAGCGAGCTACTGTATAAAACGCCCCTATAAACCGCGCCATCTAGCAAGAGGATCCCGGCCGTGGAAGAAATCATCGAACAATTGCGTGAAGCCAACGAACCGGTCCCGGTTCCTCTGGAACTGCCTGACGAAGATCAACTGGTGGAAATCGAAGAACAACTGTTCATCGACATCCCGTTTGTCTTCCGTGAATTCCTGCTGACCGTCAGCGATGTTGTATACGGCAGCCTGGAGCCGGTGACCGTCACCGACCCGCAATCCCACACCTACCTGCCGGACGTGGCCGCTAACGCCTGGGATGCGGGCGTTGACCGCACCCTGATCCCGATCTGCCAGGACGGCGACGACTACTACTGCGTCGAAGAAGACGGCACCGTGGTGCTGTGGTCCGCCGAAGAAGAGCTCGTCACCGAAGAGACGTGGGAATCGGTCTGGCACTGGGCGCGGGACGTCTGGCTCGAAAGCTGAGACCTGATCCCTGTGGTGAGCGGGCTTGTCCCGCGCCGGGCTGCGGTGCGGCCCCCATCAGTGCTCCGGCGTATCCTTGTGGTTATCCAGGGTCTCCAGCAAGGCCACCTGCATCCGCGTATGCACGCGGATGAACCAGCGCCAGAGCACCGCCGCCACCGCCGCCGTGACTACGGCAATCAGTAGCAGCAACTTGTTGGTCGGCAGAATACTGGCCGACAAGGCTGCCAGTAGCAGGAAGATCATCAGCAGCGACAGAATCGGGATCAGCTCGGCAATCACCCGCCGCACCCGCTGGGTATGCCGCCCAGCCATTTCCGGCTTGACGCTCATCTCCGCCAGCAACATCGACAGCGCCTTGAGCTTGCGGTAAGCCGCAATCAAAAACGGCAGCGACAACAGCAACGCCCCGCCCCAGATCAATGCCTTCTGCCAGCTCGGATCATTGATCCAACCTTCCAGATACCCACCAATGCGCGCCGCAAAAAAACTGCCGGCGAAGAAAATCGCGATTACCAGCGCCAGGTTCACGCCGACTTGCAGGATGATTCTGCGGATCATCGACGCCAGCATCGCGCCCTCGCCCTGAGGCTGAATGCTGCGCAGCCACTCGCCGTACATACCGAATACCCGGCTCATGCGCTTGGGCATCACCGCCGCGATCTTCAGCGACAGCGGATCAGCACCGCGTATCAGGTAAGGCGTCAGCAGCGTGGTGATCGCCGAAACGGCGACCGCCACCGGATACAGGAAGTCACTGGTCACCTGCAAGGTCATGCCCAGCGCGGCGATGATGAAGGAAAACTCGCCAATCTGTGACAGCCCCATGCCCACGCGCAGTGAGGTGCGGCCGTCATTACCGGCGATAAATGCGCCGAGGCCGCAGGACAACATCTTGCCGAGCACCACTGCCACGGTGATCACCGCGATGGGCCAGGCGTATTGCAACAGGATCTGCGGGTCGATCATCAGGCCAATCGCAACAAAGAAGATCGCGCTGAACATGTCGCGAACCGGCTCGATCAGGCGCTCAATCTTAATCAATTGCTTGGACTCGGCCATGATCGCGCCAATCAAAAACGCGCCCAATACCATGCTGTATTCCAGCTTGACCACCAGCAGGCAGAAACCGAAGCATAGGCCCAGCACGGTGATCAGCAGCATCTCGTTGCTTTCGAACTTGGCCACATAAGCCAACAGACGCGGCACCAGCAAGATGCCGATCACCAAGGCAACGATCATGAACAGCGAGAGCTTGCCGACCGTGGAGAACACCTCGCCGGAGCTGACCGTACCGCTGACGGCGATGCTCGACAGCAAGGCAATGATGCCAATGCCAAGAATGTCCTCGACGATCAGCACGCCGAAAATCAGCTGCGCGAAACGCTGGTTCTTCATCTTCAAATCATTGAGGGCTTTGACGATGATGGTGGTCGAGGAAATCGCCAGAATCGCGCCGAGGAACAGCGAGTCCATGGTGTTCCAGTCAAACCAGCGGCCGATCTCGTAGCCGATCCAGATCATCAGGATGATTTCCAGGAAGGCCGCGATAAACGCCGTGGCACCCACCTTGAACAACTTGCGCAGGCTGAACTCCAGACCCAGGCAGAACATCAGGAAGATCACCCCGAGCTCGGCGAGGGTCTTGATGGTGTCTTCGTCGTGGATCAGGCCGAACGGTGGGGTGTGGGGGCCGATGATGAAGCCGGAAACGATGTAACCCAGCACCACCGGCTGTTTGAGGCGATGAAACAGGACAGTGACTACCCCTGCCACCAGCATGATCACGGCCAAGTCCTGGATAAAGCTGATGGCGTGCATGGCGAGGGGCTCCTTGAGGGTACCGGCGCTTTTCCCACTTCCGCCCGCGCACATGAAACGTCGCAAAGTGCGGAAGGAAAAGTCTGCCTTTATCGTAAGAAATGCCCTGGGATGGGCTTTTGAAGGTTAACACCGCGACTTCCAGCAGAAAGCCGGTGCAATATATGGAAACAGATCGGTGCAGGCGTGACGGCAAGCCGACCACCGGCGTCCCGTAAAGGATGGCGCTGCAAAGATTCCAGCACCCGCAGAGGTGCGCCCCCAACCAATGCCTACAACCGTGAGTGTGCTATGGAACCCGGAAACGCCCAGCTGTCGATGACGGTATTGATGACCCCTGACATGGCCAACTTCTCAGGCAATGTCCACGGCGGCACCCTGCTCAAGTACCTCGACGAAGTGGCCTACGCCTGCGCAAGCCGTTATGCCGGTCGCTATGTGGTGACGCTGTCGGTGGATCAGGTGATTTTTCGCGAGCCGATCCATGTCGGCGAACTGGTGACGTTCCTTGCGTCGGTCAACTACACCGGCAATACGTCGATGGAAGTGGGCATCAAAGTGGTGACCGAGAACATCCGTGAACGCTCTGTGCGCCACACCAACAGCTGCTTCTTCACCATGGTAGCCGTCGACGACCAACGCAAACCGGCCGCCGTGCCGCCGCTGCAACCGCAGAACAGCGAAGACAAGCGCCGGTTTGTACAGGCCCAACAGCGTCGGCAGATTCGTCAGGAGCTGGAAAAGCGCTACCAGGAAATCAAAGGCTGAGACACGGCAAAGCCCGACCTGTAAACCCAATCAAAATGTGGGAGCTGGCTTGCCAGCTCCCACATTGGGTTTTGTGTGTTTATAGATCTATCGGCGTGGCTTCAAAACGTACGCGTGGGTGGGCGATACGATCCTGAGCCCGCACCAGCTCCAGTTCGTAACTGGCGCAGGCCTGGGTTTCCAGCAGCACTTCGTGCACAGCCGCCGCGGTGAACTCAAAGGCGGCCAACAGGCTGTCGCCCAACAACACTCGCGCCAGGAACAACCCCGACGTCAGGTCGCCCACGCCCACCGGTTGGCGCGGGAAGGCCAGCAGCGGCCGACGCAGGTGCCAACTGCCGTCGGCGGTCACCAACAACATCTCGAAACCGTCCGGCAACTTGCCCGGGTAATCCAAATGTTTGACCAGCACGGCCTTTGGCCCGCGTGCCAGCAACGCCTTGGCCATCGCCAGGCAATCGAACAGCGACTGCGGCTTGCGCCCGGCAAAGCTGTCCAATTCCAGTTGGTTGGGGCACAGGAAGTCGGCCATGGCAACGGCTTCGTCGAGCAGGAAATCGCTGACGTCCTGGGGCACGATGCAGCCTTTTTCCGGATGGCCCATGACCGGGACGCACAGGTACAGGGCCTTGGGATTGATGGCTTTGATCCGCGCCACGCCGGTGAGAATCGCCCGGCCCTGGTCCGCGCTGCCCAAGTAGCCGGACAGCACTGCATCGCAATTGCCCAGCTCACCGATGGCGGCAATGCCTTCCACCAACGCAGGAATTTGCTGCGGTGCCAACACTTCGCCCGCCCACTGTCCATACTGGGTGTGGTTGGAGAACTGCACCGTGTTCAGCGGCCAGACATTCACCCCGACCCGCTGCATGGGGAACACGGCGGCGCTGTTTCCGGCGTGGCCAAAGACCACATGAGACTGGATCGCAAGCAGATGAGGTGTGCGTTTCATGCAGGGGATTTCCGTAAAGCCATTGAAATTCTGGCCGCGCAGTATGCGACTAAACGCAGCCTGTACGACAGACCGGCGACACAGTTAAGCTGCTCTCACTTTGTTGGAGTTTTTCGCATGCTGACCCTGGGAAACATGTTTGTGTTGATGCTGCTGGCGACCGGCGCCGCCTGGGTGTGGCACAACCACGGCCTGCGCGAGCGGGCGCTGGCGCGGGTCAAGCAGCATTGCGCCAAGCTCGATATCGAATTGCTCGACGGTGCCGTCGCGTTGAAGCGCATCGGTTTTGTGAAAGACGCCAATGGCCGGCGGCGTCTGGCGCGTATCTACAATTTCGAGTTCACCGTCACGGGCGAGACCCGTCACAGCGGGACTATCACCCAATTCGGCGCCCACAGCGCGCAGATCGAACTGGCGCCCTACCCGTTCGAGGCCAAGGAGGCGCTGCCCAGCGCTGAAGTCATTGAGCTGAGCCAATGGCGGCAGGACCACGCGGCCAAGAACCGTCAGTAACGGCAGGCTGCCAGCGCGGCCTGTAATGCGATAACGTCCTGTGGGGCGCTGAAGATCAGTTCGACACGAGAGTCGCGGCGCCATTCACTGGGCTGCCAGGTGAACGAGCTGTTATCCACAGCATTAACGGAAATCCAGCGATCACGGCTGTGGATAACCAGTTTGGCGCGGCGCCATTCAAGACTTTTGAGCCACAGCGCCAGACGCTCAGGATCAAATAGCTGGCTTGGATGCCAGCGCCAACCAATGCTCCAGCCGCCCTCCTGGGCCTGACTCAAACAAATGGGCTGCGCGGGATCGCTCCAGATCGCCGGCAGTTGGGCCAGCCCCTTGGGCACTGCGAAGTTATCCACAGCCGCGCCTGCAATTGCGTTCAAGCCAGGTAGCTGGGCCAGCGGCAACTGCGCCTGGCGTGTCCAGTAAATCGCACAATCCGGTAACTGCCGTTGGATCGCATGGCGCTGCGTGGCATCCAGCGCCTCATCCTTGTTCAACACCAACAGCCCGGCACTGGCCAGCGCCTCCTGCTGCGCCACCGGCAAAGGCTTGCCCGCCGCCAGTGCTTGGGCATCCAGCACCAGCACACAGGGCTGGACCGCCAGCACCGCTTGCCACGGCGCTTCGCGCAACTGCTTGAGCAACTGCGCAGGATGGCCCAGGCCCGAGGGTTCGATAAACAAACGATCCGGCTTGGCCTTACGCAGCAAGCGGCCCAGGCCTACCTGGAACGGTGCACCATTCACACAGCACAGGCAGCCACCGGCAACTTCGCCGAGGGCAATGCCGTCGTCGTCCCGGGTCAGCAGCGCAGCATCCAGGCCGATCTGCCCGAACTCGTTGATCAACACCGCCCAGCGCTCGTTGGCCGGGCGTTGGGCGAGCAGGTGCTTGATCAAGCTGGTCTTGCCGGCGCCCAAGGGGCCGGCGATCACGTGGGTGGGAATGTTCTGCAGCATCAGGGGCATCGTTCAGACCGTGTAGAGCGTTTGATCCTACGCGGTTACGCGAGCCAATCCAGCGTCAGAATCAATCGGCGCTCATCCGCTTTCAGGCCGGGTGAGCGATGGATCAGGCCGTGGCCTTCGTTGCCATGCCATTTGGTGCCCTTGAGCAGCGCCACTTCACCGCACTGAATCTGCTCGATGCGCTCGCTGGGTTCGGCGTCCGCTTGGCTGAGCTTGCGCCGGTCCATCACGCCTTCACGCAACCACTGGCTGCCGACACCCGCATAGGTGGTGATCAACCGTACCGGCACATGATCGACGTGAAAACGTGGGCACATGGCTTTATCCAACAGCCGCAGGCGCACGCCGATGCGCTTGGCGCCGAGCAGGCAGGCGAAGGCACTGACCAGCCATGACACATCGGCGACAAAGCCTTCATAACCCTCCAGATCACGGCAACTGGACGCCAATCCCTGCAAGTTCGGCTCGGCGTCTTCGCTGTTGAGCTCAATCACCATCGAATCAGCCAACGGCTCGTTAAGTGCCACCAGCAAGGCGCCGAACTCGGCAATATGCAGCGGCAACTGACGCTGCCACAGCGCCAGGTTCACGCCGTCCTCAAGGATGTCGGACAGCGCCAGCGGGGTTTCACCACGGGTCTGGCGAATCACGGGGCGCAAGGGGATAACCGGTGCCAGCATCAGGCTGCCTCTTCATACCAGGGACCAAACGGATCAGCCAGCAGGCGCCAACCTTCGACGCCCAGGGCCATTTCTTCATCGTTGAGCAGGCACGCATCCAACTCGGCGCGCATGTGGGCGAAGTCGATGTTCTGCCCGATAAACACCAGTTCCTGACGGCAGTCGCCGGTGCTGAGTTGCCAGTTGCCCATGATTGCCGCGACGCTTTCTTCGTCCTGGGGCCATTGGCTTTTCGGCACGAAACGCCACCAGCGCCCGGCAAACCCGTGACGCATCAGGCCGCCAGCCTGGGACCAGCTGCCGGCGTCCTGATGTTTGCTGGCCAGCCAGAAAAAGCCTTTGGAGCGCAGCAATTTGCCGTTCACCCAAGGCCGGTCGATAAAGTCGAAGAAGCGTTGCGGATGGAACGGGCGGCGTGCGCGATAGGCGGTGGATGCGATGCCATATTCTTCGGTTTCCGGCACATGCTCACCGCGCAACTCTTGTAGCCAGCCTGGCGCTTGGGCGGCGCGTTCAAAGTCAAAGCGGCCGGTGTTGAGGATCTTGTGCAGCGGCACCTCGCCCATGACCATCGGGATGATTTGTGCCTGGGCGTTGAGGCGCTCAAGGATGGCAATCAACTCTTCGCGTTCGCTGCTACTGATCAGGTCGATCTTGCTGATCAAGATCACATCGGCGAATTCGATCTGCTCGATCAACAGGTCGGTGATCGAGCGCTCGTCCTCTTCGCCAAGGGTTTCGCCCCGTGAGGCCAGGCTTTCGGCGGCCTGGTAGTCGAGCAGGAAGTTCATGCCGTCGACTACCGTGACCATGGTGTCCAGGCGTGCGACATCGGCCAGGCTCTGGTCGTTTTCATCGCGAAAGGTGAAGGTTTCGGCCACGGGCAACGGTTCCGAGATACCGGTGGATTCAATCAACAGGTAATCGAACCGACCTTCCTTGGCGAGCTTTCCGACCTCTTCCAGCAAGTCTTCACGCAGGGTGCAGCAGATACAGCCGTTGCTCATCTCCACCAGTTTTTCTTCGGAGCGATTAAGCGTGACGTCGCGCTGCACCTCACTGCCGTCGATGTTGATTTCACTCATATCGTTGACGATCACTGCCACACGCAGATTTTCGCGGTTACGCAGCACATAGTTGAGCAATGTGCTTTTACCGGCGCCGAGAAAGCCGGACAACACGGTAACGGGGAGACGATTGGGCATCAGGTATTCCTCATCAGGGTCGGCCGGTCAAATCGCCCGTTTATGGCGTTCGTGCAGCTCTTCACGTTCTTTGGCTTCGATACACAGGGTGGTTCGCGGAAGAAGCCCTGCTGGGCTTCATTCATGTAGTCGGCAGGCGGTTGGGTCAGCAGGTCTTGTCCGGTCATGGGGAGCGGGTCACGGGTCAGGCTGTGTTTTTATGTTATAGTATAACAACACAAATAAGCCAATCCCCCTTGCTCGCTGCGACGAAGGGCGCAATGCTTGAACTCCTCCCAGCCCCGAGAAACCTTATGAAATACCTGGTGTGCGCTCTGTTATTGGCAGCGGCAGGGCCTGCTTGTGCACAAGCGCCGAGTCCGCTGGCCACCTGCACGCGCAGCGCCAACGTGCTGGCCTGTGTCGACCCGCTGGGCAACGCCTACAGTGTGGCGACGGTGGGCAACACCACGTATTTGCGCGGCTTCGAAGTGGCCGGCAAACGCTATTGGGCACAGACCAACAGCCGGTATGGGCAACTGACGTTTTTCACTGGCCTGGCCTCGGATGGGGAGGCGTGGGTCGGCTACACACGCCGCGTGGGCTGGACCACGATCAATCGGTTCTCCAGCTCCGGAGGGGCCAGCGCCAAGTTCACCTGTAGCCGGATCACCGGCTGCTAGGCCCGAGGATTCTTCTGTTCCTGAACCCACGCCATGTAGCTGTTCATTGGCGGGTTCTTCTGGAAGTAGTTTTTCAGGCCATCGAACAAACCATCCGCCACCGCCTGTTGATGGCGGGCCGTCACCAGCCGCTGGGCGTCACGGGTGTTGGAGATAAAGCCCGTCTCCACCAAGATCGATGGCACATCCGGAGACTTGAGCACCGCGAACCCGGCCTGTTCCACGCGTTTCTGATGCAGGCTGGTGATGCTTTGCAGACTGCCCAACACCGAGCTGCCCAGTTGCAGGCTGGAGGCAATGGTGGCGTTCATCGACATGTCGAGAATCACCCCGGCCAGCATCGGGTCCTTGTCCTTGAGATTGAGCAACGTGGTGGCGCCCAGCAGGTCCGCGCCGTTTTCACGCTGGGCCATAAAACGCGCCGTGGCCGAAGTGGCGCCGCCCTCCGACAGCGCATACACCGAGGCCCCCGATGCCGTAAGCCGTGGCGCGGCATCGGCGTGCACCGAGATAAACATATCGGCCTTGTGCTGGCGGGCGATGTCCACGCGCTTGCGCAGCGGTACGAAGAAGTCGTCGTTGCGCACCAGTTTCACGTCAAAGCCCTTCTCGCGTTTCAGGCGCTTGGCGAGCAGTTGGGCGATGGACAACACCACGTCTTTTTCGCGCTGGCCCTTGGAGCCGATGGCGCCCGGGTCTTTGCCGCCGTGGCCGGGGTCGACCACCACCATGATGTCGCGCTTGGGATGCGCCTTGTCCACCGGCGCCGCCAAGGGCGCAGGTTCAGCGGCGATTTGACGGGGCGCCTGAGTGGCACTGGTGAGATCGAGTACCAAGCGATGCCCCTGACCTTCCTGCGGCGGCAATATAAAGCTGTTGAGCTGCATCGGTGTGGCCAGGTCGAGCACGATGCGCGTATCCGCCTTGCCGAAATGCCCCGAACGAATCGAGGTTATCCCACTGTTCTTCAACTCAAGTTGAGAAAAATCACCACTGAGCCCCGCACCGCTGAGGTCGATGATCAGGCGCTCCGGCGCGGTCAGGGAGAAGGTCTTGTACTGCACCGGACCGCTGAGGTCGAACACCAGCCGCAGCTTGTCGTTTGAGCGCCATAAACGCGCATTACGAATCTGCGTGGCGTGCGCCGTAAACGGCAACACAAAAAAGGGGCTGGCCAGGAGCAGATTGAGAAGCTGACGTCTGTGCATGACAAATACCGCAAATAAAGGAGCGTCCGTACTCGACATGACTGAAAAAAGGCTAGGACAGAAAATTCATCGTCGACTCTATTGTTATACTATAACATGTCGAATTATTTCCAACGATGGACCTGCTCATGAACGCGCTGACTCTGCCGGATATCGCCGCGCAGGCTTCACGCCAAGCCTTGCCGCTCGACTGGGTGGGCATGTGCGGCATCGCCCTGCCAATCCTCATCGACGGTCAGCGTCTGACCGCCACCGCCGATGCCGGTGTGAGCCTGGACGACGGCACCGCCCGTGGCATTCATATGTCACGCTTGTACTTGGCGCTGGAAATGCTCGACCAGCAGCCCCTTACGCCTGCACTTCTGCGCAATGTACTGCAGCGCTTTCTCGACAGTCATGAAGATTTATCTAAGAACGCCTACCTGCGTATCCATACGAATTTGCTGCTGAAACGCCCGGCGCTGGTGAGCCCTTTGGCCGGTTGGAAGAGCTATCCGGTCAGCATCGAAGCCCGTCTTGAAAATCAGATGTTCCACGTGGAACAAAAAATTGACGTGACTTACTCCTCGACTTGCCCCTGTTCCGCAGCCCTTGCCAGGCAGTTGATTCAGCAGCAGTTTCTCGAAGATTTCGCCGACAAGCCGTTGCAGCATGAAGCTGTGCTGACTTGGCTCGGCAGCGCCAATGGGATCATCGCCACGCCCCACAGCCAGCGCAGCAGCGCCCAGCTTCACGTACACCTGCAAGGCGATCATCTGGCGCTGACTGATCTGATCAACGACGCCGAAGCTGCCCTCGGCACCGCCGTACAAACCGCCGTGAAACGTGCGGACGAACAAGCCTTCGCCCTGGCCAACGGGCAGAACCTGATGTTCTGCGAAGACGCCGCCCGCCGCCTGAACCTCGCCTTGAAACGCTCGGATGCCGTCAAAGCCTTCCACCTGAAAGTGATCCACGCCGAAAGCCTGCACGCGCACGATGCCGTGGCTGAAAGCCGCTGGACGAGACAGCCTGAATGATCACCTGCACCACGTTACGCTGGGGCGCCCCCGGCCAACCGCTCACGCCCGCCGTGGATTTCACCTTGGAAAAAGGCAGCCTCACGGGCGTTATCGGTCCCAACGGCTGCGGTAAAAGCAGCTTGCTGAAAGTGATTGCCGGGCTGCAAAAGCCGCTGGCCGGCAAGGTGATCGTGGATGTTCCACGCCGTGGCGGCCTGGCGTTCCTGCCTCAGCAGCAACACCTCGACCGGCAGTTCCCCATCAGCCTGCAAGAGTTAGTCGCCGCAGGTTTCTGGGGCACCCAACTCACCTCGCAGCAACGCAGCCAGCGCCTGCACACGGTGCTGGAAGACTGGTGCCTCAGTGGCCTGGAACAGCGCCCATTGATGGCGTTGTCCGGCGGCCAATTGCAACGCGCGCTGCTGGCCCGTATGAGCCTGGCCGAGTCGCCGGTGTTGTTGCTGGATGAACCCCACGCGGCCCTCGATGAAGAGGGCCAGGCGCTGTGCTGGAAACATATCCACGCCTGGCATGCCGAAGGCCGCACGCTGGTCATCGTTTGCCACGACTTGACGTCCGTACGCCACCACACCGAGCACGTGCTGCATATCAAAAGCACCGGCTGTGTGTTCGGCAATAGCAAAGAGCTGATCCGCCCGCAGCCCCAGATGCAGGTGGCCTGATGCACTTCGCCGCCCACCTGTGGATGCCCTTCGTCGATTTCGTGTTTATGCGCCGCGCCCTGATCGGCGGGCTGGTGCTCGCATGCAGCACCGCGCCGCTGGGCGTTTTCCTGATCTTGCGCCGCATGAGCCTGATCGGTGACGCCGTGGCCCACGGCATCCTGCCCGGCGCTGCGCTGGGCTTCTGGTTCGCCGGGCTCAGCCTGCCCGCGCTGACCATCGGCGGCCTCGGTGCCGGCTTGAGCATGGCCGGCCTGTCCGCTTGGATCACCCGGCGCACCGGTCTGCGCGAAGACGCCAGCCTCGCCGCCATCTACCCGATTTCACTCGCCGCCGGCGTACTGATCCTCGGCATCGCCGGCAAGCGCCTGGACCTCTTGCACCTGTTGTTCGGCTCCGCCCTGGCCGTCGACGCCACCACCCTCACCGGCATGCTCTGGGTGTCCGGGTTCAGCCTGCTCGCCATGGCGCTGATCTACAAACCGCTGCTGCTCGATACCCTCGACCCGCTGTTCCTGCAAACCGTCAGCCGTCTCGGCCCGCTGGCCCATGGGCTGTTTTTGACCCTGGTGGTACTGAACCTGGTGATCGGCTTCCAGGCCATCGGCGCGTTGATGGTGGTGGGTTTGATGATGTTGCCGGCCATCGCTTCACGTTTCTGGAGCCGGCGCCTGCCGGTGTTGATTGCGGTATCGGCGGTGCTGGGATGCCTGTCGGTGTGGCTTGGCTTGTTGTTGTCGTTCTACTACTCACTGCCCAGCGGCCCGGCGATTGTGCTGGTGGCTGGCGCGGGGTACCTGCTGTCCGTGGTCTTCGGTCCGGTGCACGGTTTGCTGCGCCGCCCGCCCCTGCTTACATCCCAATGAGGTGTTTCCCGATGCGCGCTCTACTCGTGCTGTTCAGTCTGCTGCTGCCGCTGTCGATGGCCCAGGCCGCCGACAAACTCCAGGTGGTCACCAGCTTCAGTATTCTCGATGACATCACTCACCAGATCGGTGGCGATCACATCCAGATCAGCAACATGGTCGGCCCGGATGCCGACGCCCACACCTACGAGCCCACGCCGGACGACGCCAAGGCGCTGCTCAAGGCCAAGCTGATCATCAAGAATGGTCTCGGTTTCGAACCTTGGCTGGACCGCCTGGTCACCAGCACCGAAACCAAAGCCACAGTAGTCACCGCCAGTAAGGGCGTGATCTCCCACACCATGGAAGAAGACGGCGAAACCATCCCCGACCCGCACGCCTGGCACAACCTGGCCAACGCTGAAATCTACGTGAACAACATCACCAAGGCGCTGGTGGCCGCCGACCCGGCCAATACCGCCGATTACCAGCGCAACAGCCAAACCTACCTGAAGGAAATCTATCGCCTGCTGGCCGAAGCCAAGACCAAGTTCGGTGCCCTGCCACCCGGCAACCGCCGCATTGTCACCTCTCATGACGCCTTCGGTTACCTGGGACAGGCCTATGGCATTCAGTTCTTGGCGCCGCAAGGCTTGTCCACCGAACGTGAGCCTTCCGCAGCCGAAGTCGCTGCGCTGATCACCCAGATTCGCAAAGACAAGGTCAAGGCCGTGTTCATGGAAAACATCAAGGACTCGCGCCTGCTCAAGCAGATCGCTGACGAAAGCGGCGCGCAGATCGGCGGTACGCTGTACTCCGACGCCCTCGCCGCCGAAGGCCCCGCCAGCACGTTTACCGGACTGTTCGAATACAACCTCAACACCTTGTGCGCTGCCCTGAGCAAGCCATGAACCTGAGCATGCTCGAACTGGAAGGGGCGGCCATCGGCAGTCGCTTTCCACTCAAACCGGTGCTCGACGCGCTGGCGTGGAACAGCGATGGCTTGATCGCCGCCATCGCCCAGCAACACGGCAGCGGCGCGGTGTTGATGCTGGCCTGGATGAACCGCCAGGCCCTCAACGAAACCCTCGCTACCGGGCAAGTCTGCTATTGGTCGCGCTCGCGCCAGCAACTGTGGCGCAAAGGCGAAAGCTCCGGTCACTGGCAACAGTTGGTAGAAGCGCGCCTGGATTGCGACGGCGACGCGGTGCTGCTGATCGTCAACCAACTCGGCCCTGCCTGCCATACCGGCCGGCCCACCTGTTTCTACAACGCCATCGATGGCGACCACGTCCACATCATCACGGAGCCCAGCGCATGATCCGCAAGAACCCTTCCGGCGATCTGCCAGTGATTGCCGAATCGGCCTACGTCGACAAAACAGCCATCATCTGCGGCAAGGTCATCATCGGCGAGAACGTCTTCGTCGGCCCATACGCGGTGATCCGCGCCGACGAAGTCGACGCCAGCGGCGCCATGGACCCGATCACCATCGGCGCCAATTCCAATATCCAGGACGGCGTGGTGATTCACTCCAAATCCGGCGCGGCAGTCACCATCGGTGAATTCACCTCCATTGCCCACCGCTCCATCGTCCACGGCCCGTGCTCGGTGGGCGATCGCGTGTTCATCGGCTTCAACAGCGTGCTGTTCAATTGCGCCGTGGGCGACGGTTGCGTGGTGCGCCACAACTCGGTGGTCGATGGCCGCGACTTGCCGGCCGCGTTCTACGTGCCCTCCACCACCCGCATCGGGCCCAACACCGACCTGTCGCAATTTCCGCCGGTGAGCGTCAGTGCCTCGGAGTTTTCCGAAGACGTGGCGCGCACCAACGTTGATTTGGTGCGCGGCTACAAAGCCCTGCAAAACGAGTTCTGAACCATGAGCCGCCTGCTGATCCGCAACGCCCGCCTGGTCAATGAAGGCCAGATTTTCGACGCCGATGTGCTGGTCGCCAATGGCCGTATCGAGAAGATCGCCAGCAGCATCACCGGCTGCAATGCGCCGCTGGCCATCGACGCCAAGGGCCAATGGCTGCTGCCGGGCATGATCGACGACCAGGTGCACTTTCGCGACCCCGGCGCGCCGGACAAAGGCAGCTTTTACAGCGAGTCCCGTGCGGCGGTGGCTGGCGGCATCACCAGCGTGATGGACATGCCCAACACCAACCCGGCCACCCTTAACCTGGAAGCCCTGGCCGATAAAAAGCGTCGTGCGGCCCTGCACTCGGTGGCCAACTACGGCTTTCACTTTGGGGTGAGTAACGACAACCTCGACACCGTCGCGGCCCTCGACCCCTGTGAAGTGGCCGGGGTCAAAGTGTTCATGGGCGCTTCCACCGGCAATATGCTGGTGGACGATCCACGGATTCTGGAGCGCCTGTTTGCCGAAGTGCCGACCATCCTGCTGGCCCACTGCGAACACACGCCAAGTATCCAGGCCAACGAACTGCGCTTGCGCGAGCGTTTCGGCGACAACATCCCCGCCGTCGCCCACCCGCTGATCCGCGATGCCGAGGCCTGCTATCGCTCGTCGTCTTTCGCGGTGGAGTTGGCAAAGCGCCACGACACACGCTTGCATGTGCTGCACCTCACCAGCGCCCGGGAACTGGCACTTTTCGACGACAAGCCCCTGGCGCAAAAACGCATCACCGCTGAAGTCTGCATCCATCACTTGCTGTTCGATGACCGTGACTATCACCGCCTCGGCCATCAGATCAAATGCAACCCGGCGATCAAGACCCGCGCCGACCGCGACGCGCTGCGCCAGGCGTTACTGAGTGATCGTCTGGATGTGATTGGCACTGACCATGCGCCGCATACCTGGGCGCAAAAACAGCTGGCGTATCGTGAAGCGCCGTCAGGGTTACCGCTGGTGCAACATGCGCTGCCGGCGTTACTGGAGTTGGTGGCGGACGGCCTGCTGCCGCTGACTACGCTGGTCGCCAAGACCAGCCACCGGGTCGCCGACCTGTTTGCTATCCCGGACCGCGGTTATCTACGCGAAGGGTATTGGGCCGACCTGGTGCTCATCAAACCCGAGCCCGAAGGCAAGCCGGTGAGCGAAGAACCGATCCTCGCCCGCTGCGGCTGGACACCTTTTGCAGAACGCAGCTTTCGCCACAGCGTCAGCACCACCCTGGTCTCCGGCCACCTGGCCTGGCACAACGGCCAGGTGGTCGACAGCTGCCAGGGTTTGCCGCTGCATTTCTTGCGTTAGGCGCGGGGTTTGACCGTGCCGCAGTCGTTGCCCAACCACTGCGCGTGGGTGTCCAGGCTGCCCTTCTGCTGAATGCCGGTGGCATTGAAGGTGCCGTTGACGGTGGTGGTGAATTCTTTCTGGCTCTGGAAAGTGGCGACACCGGTGCCCTGGGCTTTCGGGCAACTGAAGCGGAATTTCCACTGGTTGCCGGTCTTGTCGGTCACCTCCTGTTTGCAACCCGATTGCGGGTCGGTCAGGGGGATCGAGTCAGACGCGACCTGCGCCGGCGTCAGGCACACCTGCACGCCTTTGCCGGCCATGGTGATGCCCTGTTTTTCGAGCATGGCACGTTGTTCAGGGGTCATTTGTTGCTTGAGCTGACCGAGGATCAGGGACAAGTCCGGCAGGTCCTGGTTATCGACTTTCATATTGCTGGTGGTCAATTCCCACAAGCCCGGCGCCAGCATCTGCGCCTGCGCTGCCACCGGCAGCGACAAACCAACAACCAAGGACAAGCAGAGCAGACGAGCATTCATCGGGTAACTCCTGAGCAATTGTGGGCGTTAGACGCTGCAAAGGCGCCAGTGTTGCACGCCAAATAAAATAGCGACATTCACAGCCGAACATGGTCTGTTAGGCATTGGATTGCCTGGAGTACCGACGTCCATGGATTTCTTCGGCCCGCACCTGCTCGCCTACGTCATCGCCACACTGCACTTTCTCGGGACTCTCGCCGCGATCCACGCGGTGTTGACCGTCAGGACCGCCCAAGGCTCGATCGCCTGGGCCTTGTCGCTGATGTTCATGCCCTACCTCACGCTCATTCCCTACCTGATCTTCGGCCGCAGCACCTTCGACGCCTACATCCAGGCCCGTCGCCAGGCCAACCAGGAAATGCACACCGCCATCACCGAGCTGAACTGGCGCCCCTGGGTCGAAGAAGCCCTGGCCGCGCGTAACTCCAGTGCCTACGCTTCTTTGCGCGCCATGCCCAAACTGGGCCGTATGCCGTGCCTGGCCAACAATGAAGTACGCCTGCTGGTGAATGGCGACGCCACCTTCAGCGCGATCTTCGACGCGATCCGTACCGCCAGGACGGCCGTGCTGTTCCAATTTTTCATCATTCATGACGACCAACTTGGCCGGCAACTTCACGCGCTGCTGAAGGAAAAAGCCGCCCAAGGCGTGAGCATCTACGTGCTCTACGACCGCATCGGCAGCCACGCCCTGCCCCATCGCTACGTGCAATCGCTGCGCGACGCCGGGGTGCAGGTCAAGGCTTTCGCGACCCGCAGTGGCTGGCTCAACCGCTTCCAGGTCAACTTCCGCAACCATCGCAAAATCGTGGTGGTGGATGGCATCACCGGGTTTGTCGGCGGCCATAACGTGGGGGATGAATACCTGGGCAAAAAACCGCCGTTGGCGCCGTGGCGCGATACCCATGTGCAGGTGAAGGGCCCGGTGGTGGCGTGCCTGCAAGAGTCGTTTGCCGAAGACTGGTTCTGGGCGGCGCGGGAACTGCCGCCGCTGATTCTGCCGGACGCCTACCCCGAAGACGGTGTGCTCTGCCAATTGCTCGCCAGCGGCCCGGCCGATCCGTATGAAACCTGCTCGCTGTTTTTCGTCGAGGCCATTCACGCAGCGACCGAACGGGTGTGGATCACCAGCCCGTATTTCGTCCCCGACGAAGCCGTGTTTGCCGCCCTGCGCCTGGCGGTACTGCGCGGTGTGGACGTCCGCCTGCTGCTGCCGTCGCGGCCGGATCACCGCATTGTGTATGCCGCCTCCAGCCTCTACGCCATCGAAGCCGTGCGCGCCGGGGTGCGAGTGTTCCGCTACACGCCGGGGTTTCTGCATCAGAAGGTGGTTTTGGTGGACAGCGAAATCAGCGCCATCGGCAGTGCGAATATGGACAACCGCTCGTTCCGGCTGAATTTTGAAGTGATGTTGCTGACCGTCGATGAAGCCTTTGCCAAAGAGGTGGAACAGATGCTGCTGGATGACTTCGCACAGGCCCATGAAGTCAGCCAGGAAGAAAGCCGCGAAACCCGGCGCCTGCAACAACTGGGGATGCGAGTGGCGCGCTTGATCTCACCCATCCTTTAACCAGATAACACAAAACAAAATGTGGGAAGGGGCAAGCCCCCTCCCACTCAGCGGTACAGATCCTCCCGCGTCCACGGCAGTTCATGGCTGCCATCGGCATGGGGCTTGACCGCCAGGATCTGGTGCAGGTTGATCCAACCCCGTGCAAACGCATAGGCGCAACCGGCCAAGTACAAGCGCCAGATACGCAACGCCTGCTCCGGCACCATCTTCGCCGCTGCCTCCAGGTTGTCTTCCAGCCGCTCGCTCCAATGGTCCAGGGTGCGGGCGTAATGCAGGCGCAGGCTTTCGACGTCGACCACTTCCAGCCCGACTTCGCTGATTTCGGCGGTCATCATCGCCAGGTGTGGCAGTTCACCGTTGGGGAACACGTAGCGCTCGATAAATTCACCTGCGCCACGGCCCACCGGGCGGCCGTCGGTGTGCTTGGCGGTGATGCCATGGTTCATCACCAGGCCGCCTTCACGCACGGCGCCGAACAGGGTCTGGCAGTACTGCGCCAGGTTGGCGTGGCCGACGTGTTCGAACATGCCCACGCTCACCACTTTGTCGAAACGGCCATCCTGGGGCAGGTCGCGGTAGTCCAGCAGTTGCAGGTCGATCTGGTCGTCCAGGCCCTCGGCGCTCACCCGCTCCCGAGCCAATGCCAACTGCTCCTTGCTCAAGGTGATACCAAACACCTTCACCCCGAATTCCCGCGCCGCAAAACGCGCCAGCCCGCCCCATCCGCACCCGACGTCGAGCAAATACTCGCCCGGCTGCAAGCGCAGTTTGCGGCACAGGTGGCGGAATTTGTCTTGTTGGGCCTGGTCGATGGATTCGCTGCCGGTTTCGAAATAACCGCAGGAGTACGCCATGTCCTGGTCCAGCCACAGCTGGTAGAACGCGTTGGACAGGTCGTAATGGTAGGAAATGGCCGCGGCGTCGGTGGCCTTGTCGTGGATCGAGCGCACCGGATGACTGCCACCGTCGTCCTCGACTAGAGCATGACTCAGCTCATCACACACCCGGATCACTTCGCTGATAGAGCCTTCCAGCTCCAGTTTGCCCTCGACGAAGGCTTCGCCCAATGAGTCGAGCGTGGGATGGGTCAGTTGCGAGACGACCGTGGGGTCCTTCACCACGATGGTCACACTGGGCTCGGGGCCCAAGTTGAATTCATAGCCATCCCAGAGTCGCAGACGCAGCGGTAGCTGAAGATTCTGTAAGGCCGGTGGAAGTTGCGCGAGCATGAGTAGTCCCCCCTTGTTTCAGACGTCTGAAATGAGGGTAGACCATCCCAATAAAAGTAGGAGGCTATCGATTTGATAGCCCGCTTCTATGGAGCTCGGCGCTGGAGCAGACCGTCCTGGACCCACTGTTTCAGCCATGTAACAGCCTGCAGCGGCGCACCCTCTGCATAAGTGACTGCCAGTTGCTCGCACAGTTCTGCGAAGGTCCAACCGGTCGTCACCATGCCGGACAATGCGAAGGCCTCTGCGGGTTCCAGGCTGCGGTAATGGCACACATGCAGATGGCGCCACACCAGGCAAATCTGTGCGAGGTCCAAGCTGTGGCTGTCGGGGAAGTCCGAGCCATCCTTGCTGGCACGCCAGATGGCGACGCTGTTGAAGTGGCACAGTCGCTGTTGCACGGACGGCATCAGGGTGACTTGCAAACCCGGCCAATCCTCAGGCGGCAGCAGCGCCATGTCATTCAGGGTCAGCGGTTGGCCTTCCAGCGCATCGAACGCCAGGGTGAAGGCCCACTCCAACTGGGCCAGCTCCGCCAACGGTGCACTTTGTTCGGCCACCAGATGCTCGTGGATAAACGCCGGCAAGCGCTCGCCGAGCCAACGCAGGCTGTAATGGGCCGACGGATAACGGCGTACATACGCGTGGGTCAGCGCCGCAAACTCATCATCCCCCAGCCAATACAGAATGGCGCTGAAGTCATGCCGCAACACCTCCTGCAACCGTGCGATATAGGCGTTGTGGTAGATCGCCAGGCCCGTGTCCACATCCAGCGTTGGCCCGCCGAGTAAGGTCGCGGCGAAGCCACTGTTGGCATCCGGCGTTTGCGCTAATAAATGCTGTTCGAAGGCCAACTGCCAATCGGTCAGGCGCATAGCGCTCTCCTGGCCAAGGCCGTGGCGCCCAGTTCGCGGGCTTTGCTCAACTCGGTGAGCAGCTCCTCGAATGGCGGAAAATGGTCATCGCGCTCCAACAATGTCGAGACCGGCCCCAAATGCTCCAGCGTCTGTTGATACAGCGCCCACACCGGATCACATACCGGGTGGTCGTGGGTATCGACTACGTAGTCGCCATAGTCCATATGCCCCGCCAGATGCAGCTGGCGAATGCTATCGGGCGGCAAGTTGCGGATAAAGGTCCAGGCATCGAAGCCATGGTTGCGCGAACTGACGTACACATTGTTCACGTCCAACAACAACTGGCAGCCCGACAGATGGGCCAGGGCGTTGAGGAATTCCCACTCGGTGAATTCATCCGACTTGGCGCGCACATAACTGGAGACGTTTTCCAACACCAGCGGGCGCTGCAGTACGTCCTGCACTTGGCGAACGCGGCTGGCGACGTGATAAAGGCTTTCTTCGGTGTAAGGCAGGGGCAGCAGGTCATGCAACTGGTGCGCACTGCCGCGGCTCCAGCACAGGTGATCGGAAACCCACGCCGGCTGGATGCGCTCGGCGAGCTGTTTGATTTGTTTCAGGTAATCGATATCGAGGGCGTGCGGCCCGCCGATGGACAGGGACACGCCGTGCATGACCAAGGGATAGCGCTCGGCTATCGCGTCCAGGAAGTACAAGGCTTTACCACCCTGCACCAGATAATTTTCGGAGATCACTTCGAACCAATCCACGGCCGGCGATTGTTCAAGGATCTGCTGGTAGTACTCACTGCGTAAACCCAGGCCGTAACCCAGACTTGGAAGGGAAGCGGACATGACTGACTCCTGGGAAAGTGTCCGCAGCGCAGGGGGCTAGCGCTGCGGTTGCACTCGTTGCCGGTTATTCGCCGACTTTGCCGCCAGCCGCGTCGCACGCTGCCTTGGTCATGGACTTGAAGCCGTGGCCCTTGCAGACCGCTTGGCCTTTGCAGGCGTTTTCAGCGGTCTTGCAGTCGTTCATGCCTTTGCAGGAGGTCACACCGTAGCAGTGCACTGGCGCGTCAGCCGCTTGTACCTGGGTGGCAACACCGGCAAACATGGTAGCGGCGGCCATCGCCAGAGCAGCACCAGCAGCAGCGGATTTAATGTTCATTGTTAAAGTCCTCATGATCGGTAGGGGTGTCGGTCTGAACGGATTGCTCAGTCTCGACACACCACTAGAGTGAGGCCCCCCGACGGCGTTACAGCAGTGTGCAAAGATTTCTGAAAATTATTCGTCGAGCTTCAACAGCGGTTCGTGGAAGCGCAGCAAACGCCCGGCGTTTCCCAACACCAGCAACGTGCTGAGGTTGTGCAGCACCGCCGCGATCATCGCGCCTGCGGCACCCAGCCAGCCAAACGCGGCGAACACCACAATCGCCAGCGTCCAGCCCAGACCGATGATCACATTGACCTGCAACGTGTGCCGGCATTGGCGACTCAAGCGCACACAGGTGCCCAGGCGGCGCAGGTCGCTGCCGATCAGCACCACGTCCGCCGAGGCCAGCGCGATGTCTGCCCCGCCCGCCCCCATCGCTACGCCAACCACCCCAGCCTTGAGCGCCAGGGAATCGTTGATCCCATCGCCCACCACCATCGGCCGGAAGCCGCTGCCGATTTCCCCCAGCACGCGGTTGAGCTTGTCCTCGGGCAACGCCTGGGCTTCGACATCGCTGATGCCCACGTCCAGGGCCAGGCTGTCGGCCACGCTTTGGCGGTCGCCCGTCAGCAGCAATTGGCGGCCCAGGCCCAGCTCGCGAAGTTCTTGCAGGGCCTGGCGGGCTTCCGGCTTGACGCTGTCGGCCAACAGCAGCCAGGCGAGAAATTGCCCGTTCAGCGCCAGCCCGGCAATCGGGCCGTCATGGTTGGGCACGCCCGTGGTGGCAATGCCCAACTGCGCGAACAACTCCGGCCGCCCAAGGGCCGCTTCGCCCTGCTCTGTGTGTGCCACGACGCCCAGGCCCTGGCGTTCGCGAATATCCGTGAGCGCCAGCATTTGGGCCTGAGTCGCCAACCCCGCCAACGCGCGGCTGACCGGGTGGCTACTGGCCGAACCAAGGCTGGCCGCAAGGTTTAGCAGCGCCTGGCGATCGGTCGAGGATGTCTCGATGGACTGCAATCGCAGCGTGCCATAGGTCAGCGTGCCGGTCTTGTCGACCACCAGTGAGGTCAAGTCCGCCAGCTCTTCCAGGAACGCCGAGCTGCGAATCAGAATCCCATGACGCGCCGCCACCGCGATCCCGGCAATCGCCGTGGCCGGTGCCGACAGCACCAACGCACACGGACACGCCGCCACCAACACGGCGAGCATCGCCTGGGCATCGTTGGTCACAAACCAGGTGACCGCCGCCAGCAGCAGCACCAGCACCATATAGCTGCCCGCGTAGCGCTCCAGCAGCCGCGTGATCGGTGGCTTGGACCGCTCAGCGTTCTGCATCAACGCGATGACCTTGCCCAAGGTCGACTCGTTGCCGGTGCGCGTCACTTCAAGACGCAGCAGGCCGTCGAGGTTGATCGCACCGCCAAATACCTGCACACCCACGCTCGCCTCCAAGGGCACCGACTCGCCGGTGATCGGCGCCGTGTCCAGGCTCGCCTGGCCGGACAACACCACACCGTCGGCGGGCACGCGGTCACCGGCACGCACTTCGACGATATCGCCGGTGTTCAACGTACCGTTATCCACCTCGACAATGCTGCCGTCGGCCTGCACCAACCGCGCATGGCTGCGGGTCAGCTTGCCCAGAGCATGGATCGCTTCCTGAGAGCCGATCACGCTGCGCTCTTCCAGCACATGGCCGAAGATCATAATGATCGGCAGCAACGCCGCCGTCAGCAGATCGCCGGTGGCCCAGGCGCCGAGCATGGCCAAGGCGATAAGTTGATCGGTGATCCCATGCAAACTGGGGAACCGCAGGCTGTACCACGCCGAACGCATCACCGGCACGGCCACCAGCAGCGATGCCACGCCCAGCAGCAGCTGACTGACGCCCGTCTGGTCCGGCGCCAGCCAGCGCCACACCAGGCCCAGTACGAGCAAGCCCAGCGCCAGCATGGCCAGGGTCAATTGCCGGGCAGCGCTGCGCTGCTCGGCGGAGGTCAACATAGGTGCGCTCATTGCTCGGCTCCCTGGATGATCAAGCGGGAGTCGTCTTTAGGGTCGACCGTGGTCACGGAACCCGCCTGGCCGAGAATCCTCGGCAGGCGCTCGCGGTACAGCCGCAGCAGCAAACCCGGGTCTTTGACCTGGGCGAGGCTGGCGACCGTGGCGGTTTGCGCCTTGGCACTGGCCAGGCGCTCGCTGGCCTGGGCGTGGGCAACCTGCACCACACGATCCGCTTGCTGATTGGCGGTTTGGGTGAGTTTTTCCGCTTCGGTGCGCGCATTGGCCACCGCTTTATCGGCTTGCTGACTGGCCGTCAGCACCGCATTGAACGCATTCACCGCCGGGCTCGGCAGGCTCGATTGCACATCAACGCGAGTGACTTCGATGCCCAGGCCCAGACCGCTGGAGGTCAACTCCGACAGCCGCTTATTGATGCCTTGCACCAGGTCACCGCGCAAGCGTTCCCGCCGTTCGGCGGCGCTATTGTCGGTGCCGATCAGTTCCGGACGCGCCACCAGAATCGTGTCCAGATCCCGCGCCGCCGTCAGGGCCACGGCGCTGCGCGTGACCAGCCGATCCAAGGCCGGCAACACATGCTCGCCCTGCAACACAAAGGAATACGGTTCGGTGACCTTGTAGAACACCCGCACATCCAACTGCACCACGCCGGCATCGCCGGTCAGCAGGTAACCGGAACCGGCCAGCGCATCGCTCAGCGGCGTGGCGAAGCTGGCCACGCGGTCAGCCTGCACCGCCGCCTCCGAACGCAGCAGGTTTTCCACCCGCCGCTCGATCACGCGGTCGGCAGCCGGCAGCAACACCACTTGCTCAAAGGGCTGCGGCCAGGCCAACAGCAAGCCAGCATTCTGGATGCGGTCAAGGGCGCCGAAGTGCAGCACCACGGCGCGGTTCTGCGGGTCGATCTGGCGCACATTGGAAAATGCCCAGGCCAAGGCCGCCAACACGGTCACCGCGTACAGCGCCATGAAGGTCAGGCGCCCGGCCTGGATCCACGGGCTGTCCGGGCTGTCACGCTCGGTCATGGCTGGACGTCCTTCGGCCCGTCCACCAGTGCGCGAAACGGCGCGGCGTCGGTGCGCAGGATGATCTTGGTGCCCGGCGTCACCACGGTGCCCAAGGTATCCAGCGAGCGCAGCAAGTTGTACAGCTGAGGATTGCCGGCGTAGGCCCGCCCGTAAATCTGCGCGGCCTCGACTCGCGATTGGGCTTCGATATCGGCGGCTTTGACTGTGGCGTCAGCCTGCACGATCCGCGCGTCGCGCTCGGCGGCGGAGCGGATCTGCGCTGCTTCGCGCTTGCCCACGGCGGTGCGTTCGGTGGCGATGGTTTCGCGCTCGGCACGCATGCGGTCGACGGTGGCGGTGAGGGTCACCGACGGCAGCGTCAGGCGCTCGATGCCGACCTGGGCGACGCGCACGCCGTAGGTGGTGAGCAATTGTTGATCAATCTGCTGGCGCAATTGCGCTTCGAAATCGGCGATGCGCACTTGGCTGGCATCCGTATTGATCAGGCTGGACAGATCAAAACTGGCTGCCGTGGTTTCCAGCGCCGAGCCGACGAAGGTGCGGATCTGCCGCGCCGCCTCATCCGGCTGATTTTGTACTGCACGCATAAAGCGCTGCACATTGTCGGCATCGCCTTGCACCTGCCACGCCACATAGGCCTGCACGATGATGCGCAGGCCGTCGCGGGTGCCTACGTCCTGCAAGCCGCTGGAGGTCGTGCGCAGGCGCAGGTCCACCGGGATCGCCGCCTCGAACGGCGCCGGCCAGCGCCAGCCCAGACCCGGCTCCAGCAGCACCCGCGACGGGTTGCCGAACCGCGTGATCACCGTGGCTTCGCCGGAACGCACTTGCACCAGGCTGGCCGCTGCGACCGCAAACAACACCAGCAACGCGGCCCAGGCCATGCGCCGCCAAGGGAAAGGGCCAGCAGCGTGCACGTCACCGTGGTGGTGGTGGCCATGATGATGGTGATGACCGTGATCGTGAGAATGAGCGCTCAACAGACAGACTCCTTATTGAACGGCTTTACGCGGCAGCGACGGATCGGCCGGCAAGGTAAAAGAACGCAGATCGATCGTCGGTGCGCCATCGGCGCCCAGGCGATGATCCAGAATCAGCAGCCTGGCGTGGGCCAGACCTTGGCTGAGTTGGCCGAGGTACTGTTCCAGCACGAAGGCTTGGCCGGCGCTGGCGTAGGCCTTTTGTTCGGCGGTGAAACGCAGGTTGGCCGCCTGGGCGCCGGCATTCACTTCGTGGGCAGTCGCCGTGGCTTGATCGCGGGCGGTGCTGGCTTGCAGCAGGGCTTGGTTGGTCTGCTCGCTGGCCGCGCCACGTTCGCGGGAGATCAGGGCCTGGGCACCGATCTGCGCGGCTTGCACGCCGTGATAGGCATTGGCGGCGCCGGCCGGTGGGTGGATGGCTTCGACCACGGTGGCGAGGATTTCCACACCACTGTGGAGCTTGCGCAAATCCGCCTGCACGGCGCGGCCCACTTCGTCAGCCAGGCTGGTGCGTTGCTCGCCGAGCAATTCGTCGAGGGTGCGCGAAGCAAAATCGTGCACGAGGATGCGGCTGGCGGTGCTGCGGATCAGGCTCGGCACGTCCGCGCTGTTATAGGTGGCGGCCAGCGCAGCCTCGTCGGTCAGGCCGATGCGGTAGACGAAGCGCACATCCATATTGACGATCTGGAAGCCCTGTTTGTCGCCGCTGCTGCTGGCGATGACCTGGGATTTGTCGTTCACGTGGCTGGCGTCCCACAAGCGATTGGCAATCAACGGCGCCGGGCCTTCCGCTGCGGCCAGCTCGGGCGAGGCGGCTTCGCTGACGCTGGTGGCCAGTTCGTGCACTACGCCGTTTTCCACCTTGATCACACGGCCCAACGGCCACGGCAATCCGGCATGCAGGCCAGGGCCGAAGACCTGCACCGGTTTGCCGAAGCGCTCATAAATCCCACGGCCTTGCAGGGGCACTTCATGCACGCCGGTCAGCGCCCAGCCGACCGCCAGCACCACCAGCAGCACCGGCCAAAATGCGCGGCGCATGTAGGTAAAGGCCCAGATTTGCCGCAGGTCGATGCCGAAGCGGTTGTGCAATTCGTGCTGCAACGCCAGCAAAGGTTGTGGCGGCCAGCGCAGCAACCCGGCGATAAAACTTTGCGCCATCAGCCGCGGTTCGAGGTGCGGTTGGCGTGGGCTGAACAGTGACAGCGCGCCTCTGAACAGAAACTCCACCGCCACCAGCGCCGGCAGCAGCCCCATCAACACCGCCAGGCGCAACGGCCAGACAGACTCGGCGCCAGCAAACAGCAGGCACATCGCGCTGACCACCAGGCAACTGATCGCCACCCGGCTCACCTGCGCCAGTTGCGAAGCTTCCGGCCATTGCGCGGCGGTTTCCTGGGCCAGGCGTCGTTCGAACACCAGCAAGCCAAACGCCAGGGCCAAAGCCAGCGCGGCGCCGATGCTGGCGGATTGACCGACAGCTGCAGCCGGCAACGCCAGGTTCCAGAACTCGACGATGCTGACCAGCGCCAGCAGCGACCAACCCGCGAGCCAAAGCACGGGCGTGCCGATCTGTCCGACCAAGCGCCCTGCCAGGCGTGCATAGCGACTTGTTTCTTCCTGCTTCAATTCAACCGTCGGCGCTTCAAGCGCCTGGGCGCGCCAATCGGCTACCCACCACGCCGACTGCAGGCAGGCCACCAGCACCAGCAACGCCGAGGCGCAGTTGATCAGCACCACCGGCCAGATCGACACCGGCGCAAACAGCGCGACAAACAACGCCAGCACCCAACCGCCTACGGCCAGGACCGTCAGGCCGATACCGGCCTGGCGCAACCGACGGGCATGGAACAGCCCCTGCTGAAAACGCGGCAGGCCTTCAACCGAAGCGCCGTCAGCTTCTAGATCCACTTGCATCCCGACACGCCCGCTTGCACATAATTCGTTACGATATAACACGGGGCGTGAAATTTTTGTTCGATGAACAGCGTTTTAAGCGGTACATCGATCCAATGTGGGAGGGGCTTGCCCCCGATAGCGGTGGGTCAGCGCCACATAAGTGACTGACACACAGCGATCGGGGGCAAGCCCCCTTCCACATTTGTCCTTCAGTGCTCTCCAGATCGTGACTAAACCCCCATAAACACGCGCCATCACTGGTGAACACCGTGATTAATCGGCACACTCCAAGCCAGTTTTTCGCGGGCTCACGGACAAGGAAGCGTCACCCCCCATGATTTCGATCTATCAGCTCAAACCGCGTTTTCAAAACCTGCTGCGCCCCCTCGTGCAGCGCCTCTACGACAACGGCACCACCGCCAACCAGATCACCGTGCTGGCCGGGGTGATTTCCCTGCTGGTGGGCCTGCTGATCGCCAGCTTCGCCCACCACCTGTGGCTGTTTGCGCTGATCCCGCTGTGGATGATTGCGCGCATGGCCCTCAACGCCATCGACGGCATGCTCGCCCGTGAATTCGGCCAGCAATCGCGCCTGGGCGCCTACCTCAACGAACTGTGCGACGTGATCGCCGACAGTGCGCTGATCCTGCCCTTTGCACTGATCCCCGGCGTGAGCCTGGCGCCGGTGTTGCTGGTGGCCTTGCTTGCGGTGTTCAGCGAATACGCCGGTGTGCTCGGGCCGATGGTCGGTGCATCGCGGCGCTACGACGGGCCGATGGGCAAGAGTGATCGGGCCTTTGTACTCGGCGTGCTGGCCACCGGTGTAGCGCTGGGCTGGCTCGGCGCGGGTTGGGTCGACACGGTGATGTGGCTGGTCGCCGCCCTGCTCGCCTACACCCTGGTCAACCGCGTACGCCAAGGCCTGAAAGAAACCCCTTCCCCTTCTGCATAAGGATTTTGCGATGCGCGAACAGCAAGCACACACTTTCAGCACCCATGATGGCGTCGAGCTTTTTTACCGACACTGGCCGGCCACTTCCCCTGCGGAGGGCGAGCCACGCCAGGCGATCGTGCTGTTCCATCGCGGCCACGAGCATTCGGGGCGCATCGCCCATCTGGTCGATGAGCTGAACCTGCCCCAATTCGACTTCTTCGCCTGGGACGCCCGCGGCCACGGCCAATCCCCCGGCGAGCGTGGCGACAGCCCCAGCTTCGCCACCAGCGCCCGCGACGTGCAGACCTTCTGCGACCATATCGGCGCCACCTATGGCATCGAAGAGGAAAACTTCGCCGTCATCGCCCAAAGCGTCGGCGCGGTGATTGCGGCCACTTGGGTCCACGATTACGCGCCGAAAATCCGTGCGCTGGTGCTCGCCTCGCCAGCGTTCAAGGTCAAGCTGTACGTGCCGTTCGCCCGTCCGGGCCTGGCACTGATGCGCAAGTTTCGCGGCAACTTTTTCGTCAACAGCTACGTCAAGGCCAAGTTCCTCAGCCATGATCCGGAGCGGGTGGCGTCCTACGACAGCGATCCGCTGATCACCAAGGCCATCTCGGTGAATGTTCTGCTGGGCCTGTACGAAGCGGCCGACCGGGTTGTAGCCGACGCCCAGGCGATCCAGGTACCGACTCAACTGCTCATCTCCGGCTCCGACTTCGTGGTGCATCGAAAGCCCCAACAACAATTTTTCGACCGCCTTGGCAGCCTGAAAAAAGAGCTGCACATCCTGCCCGGTTTCTTCCACGACACCCTTGGCGAACGTGACCGCGCCGTGGCGGTGAGCAGCGCCCGGCGCTTTATCCTGCAAAACTTTGCACACCCGCTGGACCGCGCCTCCCTGCTCGACGCCGATAAACTCGGCGCCACCTGCGCCGAGTCCGAATCCCTCGCCGCGCCGCTGCCGCGCAATTCCCTGCGCGACCTGTACTGGCGCATGACCCGCGCCAGCATGGGCCTGGGCAAGAACCTGTCGGATGGGGTGAAACTGGGCTTCGACACCGGTTTCGACTCCGGCAGCACCCTGGACTACGTGTACCGCAATACGCCCACCGGCAAGGCCGGCCTGGGGCGGATGATCGACACCAACTACCTCAATTCCATCGGCTGGCGCGGCATCCGCCAGCGCAAGCTCAACGTCGAGGAACTGCTGCGCCTGGCGATGGCCAAGCTGCGTGGCGATGATCGCGAAGTGCGTATCGTCGATATCGCCGCCGGCCACGGGCGTTACATCCTGGAAGCCTTGCAGGGCGTGTCGCCGCTGCCGGAATCGATCCTGCTGCGCGACTACAGTGACATCAACGTGCGCGACGGTGGCGCGTTGATCCGCGAGAAAGGCCTGGGAGACATCGCGCAATTCGTCAAAGGCGATGCATTCGACCGCGCCGATCTGGCCGCTCTGGACCCCAAGCCGACCTTGGCCGTGGTGTCCGGGCTGTATGAATTGTTTGCCGATAACGCCATGGTCGGCGGTTCCCTGGCCGGCCTTGCCGAAGCCGTGGAGCCCGGTGGTTACCTGGTGTACACCGGCCAACCGTGGCACCCGCAACTGGAACTGATCGCCCGCGCATTGACCAGCCACCGCCAAGGCCAGGCCTGGGTGATGCGCCGCCGCAGCCAGGCAGAAATGGATCAATTGGTGGAGGCCGCAGGTTTCCGCAAGATCACCCAGCGTGTGGATGAGTGGGGCATCTTTACCGTGTCCCTGGCACAGAAGATCTGAACATGCGCGAACCCGGTTTGTTGAAACCCGCAGTGCTGTGGCTGCTACTGCTGGCACCGCTGTTTTTCAGCACCTACGGCTTTGCCACGTGGGTCACCAGCCAGCGCAGCGACGTGGGCACGCTGGTGTTCGGCTGGGAAACCCATATGCCGTTCTGGGCCTGGACCATCGTGCCCTACTGGTCCATCGACCTGCTGTATGGTTTCTCGCTGCTGCTGCCGAGCACCCGTCACGAACTCAAGCAACATGCGCTGCGCCTGCTGAGTGCCCAAGTGATTGCGGTGAGCTGCTTCCTGATCTGGCCGCTGCGCTTCACCTTCGAACGGCCGGAGCTGGATGGCGTGTTTGGCTGGCTGTTTGCGGTGCTGGCGGGCTTCGACAAGCCGTTCAACCAGGCACCGTCGCTGCATATCGCGCTGCTGGTGATTTTGTGGGTCATGTTCCAACGTCATACCCAAGGTTTCTGGCGCTGGCTGGTGCATGGCTGGTTCGCGCTCATCGGGATTTCGGTGCTGACCACTTATCAACATCACTTTATCGACTTACCCACAGGCGCCCTCGCCGGTTGGCTATGCGTGTGGTTGTGGCCGCTGGAACATCCGAGCCCGCTGCTGAATGCACGACTTGCCCGAGATGCGAAGCGCTGGCGGCTGGGCGTGCGTTACGGCTTGGGCGCGCTGGCGTTGATCATCCTGGCCTTTAGCCTTGGCGGATGGTGGCTGTGGCTGCTGTGGCCAGCGGTTTCCCTGGGGTTGGTCACGGCGAATTACTGCGTGCTGGGGGCTGCGGGTTTCCAGAAGCGCGCCGATGGCCGGCTCACACCCGCCGCTCGCTGGTTGTATGCGCCCTATCTGGTGGGCGCCTGGATCAATTCCCGGCTGTGGACACGCAAACATCCACAGCCTGACCGGGTTGTGGATAACGTTTGGCTGGGGCGGATTCCTACCGCAAAGGAGCAGGGTTCGTTCAGCGCCATCGTCGATCTCTGCGCCGAACTGCCGATTAATCCACAGGACCGCGCCTATCAATGCATTCCCGTGCTGGACCTGATCGCACCGACACCCGCCGAATGCCTGCAAGCGGCTGAGGCCATCGAACGCCTGCGTGCAAGCGGCTCGTTGCTGGTGTGCTGCGCCCTGGGCTACTCACGCAGCGCCACTGCTGTCGCCGCGTGGTTGTTGCACAGTGGGCGAGCCACCACGGTGGACCAAGCGCTGACTATTATTCGTACAGCGCGGACCGATGTGGTCCTGCACCCCGCTCACCGTGAAGCGTTGGAGGGTTTGCCCCATGCCCGCTGATATGGAACTCCAGGTCGTCGCCAGCCTGCTGCGTCGCGGCCGCTCGCTGGATCAGTTATCCACAGGCTTGACCGTGGCCGGTGTGTTGTTCGGCCTGGCGCAATTGCTGATGCCGAGTGTTACGCCGATCTGCCTGTTGCTCAGCCTGTGGATGATCATCCTCGGGCTGCTGCAAAAGTACTGGGCGCTGCGTGTGGCCTTCGACGCCGACCTGTTCGCGTTGCTGGCCCGTGATACTGAGCGCACCGCCGACCTCGACCAGGCGCTGCAAACCCTCGGCCTGCAATCGCCCAAGCGTGCCGGCCGCCCCTGGACCGAGCGCCGTCGCGGCGCCCTCAAACTGTTGCGCAAACAAGCCTGGCTGCTGGGCGCGCAAGCGCTGCTGACCCTGGGCGTGATCCTCGCCAGCCCTTGGCTGCCTTTCGCCGGATAAGGAATCCCCATGTTCGAACCCGTGGTCGCCACGCTGATTACCTCCATGGCCCGCACCGTCACCGGGGCTCGCAGCCTGTGGCTGGGGTGTGCGCCGGTGCCGGTGCAACGCATCTATTTCGCCAACCACAGCAGCCACGGCGACTTCGTGCTGCTGTGGGCCTCGTTGCCGCAAAACCTGCGCAAATTCACGCGCCCGGTGGCCGGCAGCGATTACTGGAATAAAAGCGCGCTGCGTCGCTACATCATCAACCGGGTGTTCAACGGCGTGCTGATCGATCGCGAACGCAAAGAGCCTGTGGATAACCCTTTGCAGCCGATGCTCGCCGCCCTGGAAGGCGGCGATTCGTTGATCATCTTCCCTGAAGGCACGCGCAATCCGGAGGACGGCTTGCTGCCGTTCAAAAGCGGGCTGTACCACCTGGCAAAAAGTTACCCACAGGCCGAATTGATCCCGGTGTGGATCGCCAACCTCAACCGGGTCATGCCCAAGGGGCGGGTCTTGCCGCTGCCGTTGTTATGCACAACCAGCTTTGGTGCGCCACTGCAACTGGAGGACGGTGAAGACAAGGCGCTGTTCCTGGCCCGTACCCGCGACGCCTTGCTCGCCCTCGCCCCGGAGCATGTCTGACATGGATAGCCAAACCCTGATGTTATTCGGCGGGATCGGCGCGATCCTGGTGCTCGCCTCGCTGATCGGCCTGATCCTCAAACTGCGCACCCGTGGCACGCCAAACGCGGTAATCGACAACCTCAACGCCCGCATCAACGCCTGGTGGGTGATGGTGGTGGTGATCGGCATCGCCTTCTGGCTCGGCACCGGCGCGGTGATCCTGTTGTTCTACGCGGTGTCGTTCTACGCCCTGCGCGAATTCCTCACCCTCACGCCGACCCGGCGCAGCGACTACCCGGCGCTGGTGGCGGCGTTTTACCTGGCGTTGCCACTGCAATACCTGCTGATTTATTCGGACTGGTACGGGCTGTTCTCGATCTTCATCCCGGTGTACGTGTTTTTGCTGCTGCCGATCCTCGCCTCGCTGGGCGGCGACACCACGCACTTTCTGGAACGTGCCTCGAAAGTGCAATGGGGCCTGATGATCGCGGTGTTCTGCGTGTCCTTCGTCCCGGCGTTGCTGACGCTGGACATCCCCGGCTACGAAGGCCGCAACCTGCTGCTGATCGCCTACCTGGTGATCGTGGTGCAACTGTCAGACGTGCTCCAGTACGTGTGTGGGAAATTGTTCGGCAAACACAAGATCGCGCCCAACCTGTCGCCGTCTAAAACCGTGGAAGGCTTTGTCGGCGGGATTTTGCTGTCATCGCTGATCGGTGCGGCGCTGTGGTGGACCACACCGTTCAACCCGTGGCAGTCGTTTTTGATTGCGCTGCTGATCAACCTGCTGGGGTTTGCCGGTGGGATTGTGATGTCGGCAATCAAGCGCGACCGGGGCGTGAAAGACTGGGGCCATATGATCGAAGGCCATGGCGGGATGCTGGATCGGTTGGATTCGGTGTGTTTTGCGGCGCCGATCTTCTTCCACCTGGTGCGCTACTGGTGGACGTGACCCCACCGTTCGCAGCACCAACGAGCTTAAAGGCTGACCGATAACCCTTGTGGTGAGCGGGCTTGCCCGCGCTGGGCTGCGCAGCAGCCCCTAACCAGACGCTGAGTTCCAACAGAAGGATCCCGGCGTGCGGCGCATATCGGCGTCATCTTTTGTATCAAAGACCCTGTAAGATACGCCGCACTTAGCCAGGGATGCTCACCATGTTCGATTCGCTCAAAGCCATCAGCCGTCGTGTTGTCGGCGTGTTTCTGACCGTGGTGGGGGCCGTTTTCGGCCAATGGCATCCGCCGCTGTGGCTGCGGGCTATCGGCCGTGGCGTGGCGAAACTGGGCGCTAAAGCCCGCGCTTACCCGCGCCAGACGGGTGCCGGGGTGCTCGGGCTGGTATTGCTCGCAGCGGCTGGCTTCTACGGCTGGCACTGGTATTCCAACCTGCCGCAGCCACACACCGCGAGCTACTCGTTGCACAAACCCAACCTGACTGACTACACCCAGCCCACGCCGGTTGTGGATAACTTGCAGGTGCGTTTCGCCGAATCCGTGGCGCCGCTTGCCGCCATTGGCAAGCCTGTTACCGAGGGCATTACCCTCAAGCCTGAGGTCGCGGGCACCTGGCGCTGGGCAGATGACCGCAGCCTGTTGTTCGTGCCGGAAAAAGACTGGCCCATCGACGCCCACTACACCCTCGATTTGGCCAAGAAAAACCTGCTGGCAGACGGCGTATTGCTGGATCAGTACAGCACCCAGTTCTCCACCCAACCGTTCCGCGCCACCCTGGCCGCCAACGAGTTGTACCAGGATCCATCCAACCCGACGCTGAAACAGCTGGTGGCGACCTTCCGGTTTTCCCACCCGGTGGATGAAGACAACCTACGCAAGCGTGTAACCGTGACCCTCGGCAAAGGCCTGGCCTACCGCGACGCCCAGTTGCCCAATCGCCCGGAAATCACCTTCGACGAGAAGAAGCTCAACGCCTACGTACGCTCCGCCGCCCTGGCCACCCCGCTGGAAAGCACCCCGGTCAGCGCCAAGCTCGACGAAGGCATCAAGGCCCGCGACGGCGGCAATGCCAGCGCCGCGCCATTGGTGGCCGAAGTCACCGTACCCGGCCGCTATCGCCTGACCTTTTCCGGCGCCGAAGTCCGCTTTGTGGATAACGAACGCGCCGAGCCAGAGCCGGTGCTGATGTTCAGCAGTTCCAGCGCGGTAGCCGATGACACCATCGCCGGTAAGGTCCAGGCCTGGTTGTTGCCAGAAAAAGCCCAGGACGACACGCGCCCTTACACCACTAATGAGATCGACGACGCCCTGCTCGCCCGCAGCACCAAGGTCAACCTGACCCACGTGCCCAGCGTCGAACCGCTGAACACCCTGCATGCCTTCAAGTTCAAGGCCCCGGCCGGTCGTGCGCTGTATGTTCGCGTGCCCGCCAACCTGGAAGCCATTGGCGGTTATCTGGCAAAAAATCCTACGGCGTCGCTGGTGAGCATGCCGGCGTATCCGCGCACCTTGCAGTTCCTGTCTGACGGCGCCCTGCTCAGCCTTACCGGTGAAAAACGCTTGGGCTTCATGGCCCGTGGCGTGCCCGGCGCCCACGTGGAAATCGCCCGCCTGTTGCCCAACCAGTTGCAGCACCTAGTGGACCAGAGCAGCGGCAGCTTTGCGCGACCGAACTTCGGCAATGAGTACTTCGATCGCATGGTCGAGCGTCAGTCCCTGGACATTGCGCTGTCATCCAATGACCCGGCCAAAACCGTCTACGACAACGTGGACTTGAGCCACTACCTCACCGCCAACGGCGGCCGTCGCGGCATTTTTGTGCTCAAGCTCAGCCCACAGGATGAGCCGGCCGAGCGTACCTTCGACTACGACCGCAGCAGCACCAGTGACCTGCGGTTTATCGTGGTGACCGACCTCGGCATCATCGCCAAACGCTCCAGCGATGGCAGCCATGACGTGTATGTGCAGTCCATCGGCAATGGCTCTCCGGTGGCCGACGCGCAGGTCGACATCATCGGGCGCAACGGCTTGCCGGTTAGCAGCGGCCACACCGACGGCGAAGGCCATGTGCATTTCGCCAAGCTGGATGAACTGCGCCGTGAGAAAACGCCGCTGATGTATGTGGTCAGTCGCGGCAATGACCAGTCGTTCCTGCCGATTGCCCGTCAGTCTCAGCAGCTGGATTTGTCGCGCTTCGATGTAGGCGGTTTGGAAGAAGACGGTGCGATTGATCGCCTCAGCGCCTACCTGTTTACCGACCGCGGCCTGTACCGGCCTGGCGAAACTGCTCACTTGGGCATGATCGTGCGCAGCGGCAACTGGAAAGGCGCTCTGCAAGGCCTGCCGGTGGAGCTGCAAATCACCGACCCACGGGGTCTGGAAGTGATTCGCCAGCCGCTGAAGCTGTCCGCCAGCGGGTTTGAAACCTTTGATTTCCCCAGCAGCGAAGTCGCCCCCGCCGGGGACTACACCGCGACTTTGCAGTTGATTGGCCAGAAACAGACCCGCACCGACCTGGGCAGTGTCAGCTTCAAGGTCCGCGACTTCGAGCCGGACCGCATGAAAGTCAGCCTGAGCCTGCATGACACGCCGGTACCGGGCTGGATTGCGCCGGACCAGGTGGTGGCCAAAGTCACCGCCATGCACCTGTTCGGCGCCCCGGCGTCGGGCCGTCGCGTCACTGCGAAAATGTCCCTGAGCCCGACGCTCGCGGCCTTTGACCGTTACCCCGATTACCGCTTCCGCCTCAATGATTCCCTGGAAGACGCCAGCACCGAAGACCTGGCCGAAACCACCGTCGACGATAACGGCCAGGCGGTGCTCGACCTCAACCTGCAACGTTTCGCCAACAGCACGTATCGCCTGCAAGTGATGACCCAGGTGTTTGAGGCCGAAGGTGGCCGCAACGTCGCAGCGCAAAGTGCCTTGCTGGTGTCGTCCGCGCCCTACCTGGTGGGTGTGAAAAGTCAGGACTCGCTGTCGTACGTTGCCAAGGATGCGCCACGCCAGGTGCAGTGGATGGCCGTCGCGCCAGACCTTTCGCCGCTGGCGGTGGATGGCCTGACCAGCGAAGTGGTCGAGCACCGTTATGTGTCGGTGCTGGTGAAGCAATCCAACGGTACCTACAAGTACGAGTCGCGCATCAAGAACATCAGCCAACCGGCCTCACCGCTGGTGATGACCAAGGACGGCGCCAAGCAGACCCTGAACACCGGCACACCAGGGGATTTCACCCTGCAAGTGAAGGACGCCAACGGCAACCTGCTCAACCAGATCGACTACAGCGTGGCCGGGCGCGGCAACACCTCGCGCTCCCTGGAGCGTAACGCCGAGCTGCAGCTGCGCCTGGATAAACGCAGCTACGCCACCGGTGATGAGATCGCCATCAGCATTCGCGCGCCTTACACTGGCGCGGGCTTGATCACCATCGAGCGCGATAAGGTCTACACCCAGCAGTGGTTCAAGGCTGACAGCACCAACAGCGTGCAACATATCCGCGTGCCTGCAGGGCTTGAGGGCAATGCCTACGTAAACGTGCAGTTCGTGCGGGACATCGGCTCGTCCGAGGTTTATATGAGCCCGCTGTCCTATGGCGTGGTGCCGTTCAGCATCAACCTGGATGCGCGGCGCATGGCGCTGAAGGTCGAAGGCCCGGCGAAGATCGAGCCGGGGCAGACCCTGGATATCAAGGTCAACGCCGACCGGCCGGGTCGCGCAGTGGTCTACGCAGTGGACGAAGGCATCCTGCAAGTAGCGCGCTATCAGACGCCGGATCCGCTGGGTTTCTTCTTCCAGAAACGTGCACTGGAGGTCGGCACCAGTCAGATTCTTGACCTGATCTTGCCGGAATTCAGCCGCCTGCTCAGTGGGGCAGCGCCCGGTGGCGATACGGAAGGCGCCCTGGCCAACCATCTCAACCCGTTCAAGCGTAAACATCAGCCGCCGGTGGC
Source organism: Pseudomonas sp. SR18 (assembly GCF_023701505.1). Taxonomy (NCBI): domain Bacteria; kingdom Pseudomonadati; phylum Pseudomonadota; class Gammaproteobacteria; order Pseudomonadales; family Pseudomonadaceae; genus Pseudomonas; species Pseudomonas sp. SR18. The sequence continues at coordinate 336,927 of NZ_JAMQAU010000002.1, forward strand.
CTGGTGGTCCGGGCTGGTGGATTTGCCGGCCGGTGAGACCGTGCTGCATTACCAGGTACCGGACAGCTTCAACGGCAAGTTGCACCTGTTTGCCGTTGCGGTGGATACCGACAGTGTGGGCGTCAGCGAGGCGACGACCGACGTGCGCGGGCCGATTGTGATCACGCCCAACGTACCGGCCTTTGTGGCGCCAGGGGATGTGTTCACTGTCAGCGCCGGGGTGTTCAGCAACCTCGACGCCGCAGCGCAGGTGAAGTTTGAGGTGCAGACCAGCGCCGGCCTCGTGGTGCAGGGCGACAAGGGCAGCACGTTGTCGCTGCAACCACGCAAGGAAGGCACTGCCGAGTTCAAGATCAAGGTCGGCGACACGCTCGGGTCGGCGGACCTGCGCTTTGTTGCGGTGCTGCCGGATGGCAAGCGGATCCAAGTGGCAGAAACTACCTCGATCCGGCCCTTGAGCGAACACCGCGTGGCCCTGAGCCTGGGGCGTTTCGACAGCGCCAGCAAAGAGCTCAAGCCCACGCGTGAACTGTTCAGCCAACTGCGTGATGTGCAACTGGGCGTGGCCGCCTCGCCGCTGGTATGGGCCAACGGCCTCAAGCATTACCTGGATGACTACGGCTATGCGTGCACCGAGCAGTTGGTGTCCAAGGCCATGCCGGCCTTGATCTGGGGCGGCACCGCACCCGAGGCTGAGCAAGCCTTCAACAGCGCGGTACGCATGTTGCGCCAGCGTCAGAACCAGGCCGGTGGCTTTGGTTTGTGGGCGGCCAACCCGGACGTGGCGCCGTACGCCAGCCTGTACGCAACCGACTTCCTGATCGAAGCCAAGGAGCGCGGGCTGCCGGTACCGGAAGATCTGCTGGTACGGTCGAATGCGTATCTGACAGACCTGGCCAACGGCCCGAGCGAAGGCTTGTCGGAATTGCGCAACCGCGCCTACGCCAGTTACCTGCTGAGCCGTCAGGGGATTCTGGTGAGCGGCGCGCTGAGCGACATCCGCGAGCGCTACGAAAGTTACTTCAAGGACAGCTGGCAGAACGACCTGGGCGCCGCCTATCTGGCAGCCAGCTACAAGCTGCTCAAGCAGGATCGTCAGGCCGATACGCTGTTTCGCAAAATCCCGTGGCGTTCTCTGGTGGATAAGTGGGACAGCGACGGTCTGTACTACGACCCACTCGTGCACGACGCCGAACACTTGCACCTGCTGGCGCGCCACTTCCCTGAACTGATGGATGACGTGCCCACCGCGCTGCTGGACAAGCTTGGCAAACGCCTCAATGAGCAGCGCTACAACTCACTGTCGGCAGCCTTGTTGCTGCGCGCCCTGGACAACTATGGCCAGCGTGCGCAAAGCGACATGACCCTCAAGGCCACCGCCTGGCTGGGCGACAAGCAGCAACAATTGCTGGAGATGGCCGGCCAGCCACCGCGCGCCGCCGTACCGGGCGCCACGCAGAAGCTGGTCATGGAAAAATCCGACGGCCCTGCGGCGTTCTACATGCTCAGCGAAGCCGGTTTTGATAAGGGCACCAAGCTCAAAGCCATCAGCAATGGCCTGGAAATCATCCACGAATACCTCGACCTCAAAGGTGAGCCGGTGAGCAAGGTGGCAGTGGGCGACGAGTTCCTGGTGCGCCTGCGCCTGCGCGCCACCGACCGTGATCAAGTGCAGCAAGTGGCTGTGGTTGACCTACTGCCGGGTGGCGTCGAGCCTGTGTATAACTTGCCGCCGGAGCCAGAAGCCGCGAGCAGCGAGGAAAGCGAGGGCGAGGAATCCGAGTACGTAGAAGCCAGCGAAGAAGAAGCCGACACCTGGCAAGCCCCCATCGGCGAGACCGAGTTGAGCAACTGGCAGCCGGACTACGTGGATGTGCGGGATGATCGGGTGGTGTTGTACGGCACTGCGCTACGTGATGTAGGCACTTTCGTGTACCGCGTGCGCGCCACCAATGCAGGGACGTTCAACACGCCACCGGCCTACGCCGAAGGTATGTACGAAACCACCCTGCAAGGGCGTGGCAAAGTAGGCCAGCTTGAAATTACCAAGCCTTAAACGCCTGGCGCCGCTGCTGGCCGCAGCGGCGCTACTGGCGGGGTTGCGGCTGTGGCCCCATGCGCCGCTGGAACAGGCCGTCACGTCCTCCAGAGTGGTATTGGCCGACGACGGCTCGCTGCTGCGCATGACCTTGGCCCAGGACGGCCAATATCGCCTGTGGCTACCGCTGGAGCGCATTTCGCCTTCATTGATTGAGGCCCTGCTGCTCAAGGAAGACCGCAATTTCTACTGGCACCCTGGGATCAATCCCCCGGCGTTGCTGCGGGCGGCCATGGCCACCTACAGCGGCGGCCAGCGCCAGGGCGGCTCGACCTTGAGCATGCAACTGGCGCGGCGCCTGTGGGACCTCAACACCCGCCAGGTGCCCGGCAAACTGCAGCAGATGGCGTTGGCGCTGTGGCTGGAGGCGCGCTACAGCAAGCACGACATCCTTGAGGCGTACCTGAACCTGGCGCCCATGGGCGGCAATATTGAAGGTGCCGAAGCGGCCAGCCGCATTTACTTCGGTAAAGCGGCGGCGCAATTATCGTTGTCCGAAGCCTTGGCGTTGGCAGTGATCCCGCAACAGCCGGGCCGGCGGGCGCGCTTCGGGCCTTCGCTGCAAAACGCCCGGCTGCGCCTGATGGCTGACTGGCGCGAGACTTATCCACAAGACCTGCGCAATGACAGTCTGCTGGACTTGCCCCTGGAAGCGCGCAATCGCCAGCAAATTCCTTTTTTGGCGCCGCACGTGAGCGAACAACTGCTGGCATCCCAAGCCGGTAACGAATTGAACAGCACCCTCAATCTGCCTTTGCAGCAATTGCTGGAGCGTCTGATCAGCGGGTTTATCGCCGAACGGCGCAGCACCGGTCTGGAAAACGCCACGGCGATCCTGATCGACAGCCGCGACCAGAGCGTGAAGGCGTTGGTGGGCTCGGCGGACTACTTATCCACAAGCATCCATGGGCAGGTCAATGGCGTGCTGTCACGGCGCTCGCCGGGGTCAACGCTCAAGCCGTTTCTCTACGGGCTGGCGCTAGACCAAGGGGTGATCCACCCCATGAGCATCCTCAAGGACTTACCGAGTAACTTCGGCTACTTCCAACCGGAAAACTTCGACGGCAGTTTTGTCGGGCCACTGACGGCGCGGGATGCGTTGATCCGTAGTCGCAATATTCCGGCCGTGTGGCTGGCAAGTCAGGTCAAGTCGCCGTCTCTGTACGGTTTGCTGCAACGCGCCGGCATCAAAGGCCTGCGCGACGAAAGCCATTACGGCCTGGCCCTGGCACTGGGTGGTGGCGAGATGACCCCGGAGGAGCTGGCGCGGCTGTATGTGATGTTAGCGGGAGACGGGCATTTACGGCCGTTGCGCTACTTGCAGGAACAGCCGCAAACCACCGGCGCGCAACTGCTCACGCCCCAGGCGGCCTTTATGGTACGCGACATGCTGCGGCGCAACCCGCGTCCCGATGGTCTGCCAGGCCGCCATTGGCGCACCGCCTGGAAAACGGGCACGTCATGGGGTTTTCATGATGCGTGGAGCGCCGGTCTGGTCGGCCCGTATGTGCTGGTGGTGTGGGTGGGTAATTTCGATGGTCGGCCGAACCCGGCGTTTATTGGCGCCAAGACGGCCGCGCCGTTGTTCTTCCGCATTGCGGACGCGTTGCCCCTGGCCTTGCCCAACGTCGCGATCAAAGCCGACAAGCCGCCCGCCGGGCTGGTGCGCATCGATATCTGCGCCGCCTCCGGCGAGCTGCCCAACCGCTGGTGCCCGCAAACCCGCAAAACCTGGTACATCCCCGGCGTCTCGCCGATTCGTGTGTCCAACCTCCACCGCCCAGTGCTGATCGACACACGTACCGGCAAAGCCGCCTGCCCGCCATTCGATCCGCAATACACGCGAGAGGAAATCTTCGAATTCTGGCCCAGCGACGTGCAACGCCTGTACCGCGCTGCCGGCCTGCCCCGCCGCACGCCGCCCAGCGTGATGAAAAACTGCCAACCCAACCGCATCACCGACCAGAGCGAAGCGCCGCAGATTCGCTCACCGCTGACCCAGGTGAGCTACCAACTGCGCCTGTCCCAACCCCAGGAAAGCATCCCGCTGAACGCCAACGCCGCCAGCGATGCGGCGACCCTGTATTGGTTTGCCGACCAGACCCTCATCGGCCAGGGCCCACCGCAAGCCACGCTGAACTGGCGGCCGGGCAAGTCGGGTGAATATCGGTTGCGGGTCAGTGATGATCAGGGGAGGAGTGCGAGCCGGGGGTTGCGGGTGGAGTTTGTGCCGTGAGCTTGGTTCAGTAAAAGCGCCGGTGCAGATCCGGAAATATCATCTGGGCGAACCAGACGGGCAACCCAGGAAAAATTGAGCGTGATTTCGCCGACGGCGCTTCGACCACCCCCAGATCAATCAATTTCTTGAGCTGGTCGCTCGCCACGCGGTCATGCAGACCGGAGAACACTTTGAAGTCCGCACGGGCGATCTCTCCCTGCGTAAGCAAGATATGGATTGCCTTGGCCATTTCTTGCTTGAATCGACGCAGGGAAACCGGGGGACGGCCAGACAGGCTCCAGCCAGTGGTTTCCAGACATGAATTTATGCGTCATTTCGCTCATCTTTTCCGATTTATTTTCGGATCTATTTTTCCTGTAAGTCCAATACTAGCGGGATTAATAGAGAGTTTTATACATCTCTTTCCTCAAGATTTTTCCGATTTATTTTCTGTTTTTTTCTAACCGGCTAATTCAAGGTAGCTCGACTCCCCGCCTCCGGTAGCACCCGACAACCAACCCCATACAAAGCTCAGTCTGGTAAGCCCGGACTTATCCACAGCCACCGTGCCTCGCGACCATCCGGACAGCAGATCACCGTCCAGCGTCAGGCACTGAAACAGCAGCTCAATGGTGTCGGCACCGGTGACGCGACCGACTTGCGTCCCCATGCGGATTCGGCCGCCTTGGTAGGTGCTGGAAATGGCATCGCCGTCGACAAGGTAATGAAACACCGTGCCGGTACCGGAAACGCCATGGGTGTTGCTGGCGACGGCAAACCGGCGATTGTGCAAAAGCTCGCCGGGTTGGGGAAAGGAAGAAGGGGTCAACGTAGCGTCCTTGCGTTGAAACCTGGAGGCCGCGGGGGCCTCCAGGTACGTGGGGTGTTACTCGACTGTCACCGATTTGGCCAGGTTGCGCGGCTGGTCAACGTCGGTGCCCTTGAGCACGGCCACGTAGTACGACAGCAGTTGCAGCGGGATGGTGTAGAGGATCGGCGACAGGGTGTCGTTGATGTGCGGCATGTTGATGACGTGGGTGCCTTCAGCGTTGGTCATGCCAGCTTTCTCGTCGGCGAATACCACCAGTTGGCCGCCACGGGCGCGTACTTCCTGCAGGTTGGATTTGAGTTTTTCCAGCAGTTCGTTGTTCGGCGCCACGGTGACCACTGGCATGTCGTCATCCACCAGGGCCAGTGGGCCGTGTTTGAGCTCGCCGGCTGGGTAGGCTTCGGCGTGGATGTACGAGATTTCCTTGAGCTTGAGGGCGCCTTCCATCGCCACCGGGTATTGCGCGCCACGGCCGAGGAACAGGGTGTGGTTCTTGTCGGCGAATAGCTCGGCGACTTTCTCTACCACGCTGTCCATGGCCAGGGCTTCGCCCAGGCGGGTCGGCAGGCGGCGCAGTTCTTCCACCAAGGTGGCTTCGACGCCTTCGGCCAGGGTGCCGCGCACTTGGCCCAGGGACAGGGTCAGCAGCAACAGGCCGACCAGCTGGGTGGTGAAGGCTTTGGTGGAAGCCACGCCGATTTCGCGACCAGCCTGGGTCAGCAGGGTCAGGTCGGACTCACGCACCAGCGAGCTGATGCTGACGTTGCAGATCGCCAGGCTGGCGAGGAACCCCAGCTCCTTGGCGTTGCGCAGGGCGGCAAGGGTGTCAGCGGTTTCGCCGGACTGGGAGATGGTCACGAACAGGGTGTCGGGCTGCACCACCACCTTGCGGTAGCGGAATTCGCTGGCGACTTCGACCTGGCAAGGGATGCCGGCCAGTTCTTCCAACCAGTAACGGGCAACCATACCCGCGTGGTAGCTGGTGCCGCAGGCGACGATCTGCACATTGCGCACTTTGGCGAACAGCTCGGCGGCTTGTGGGCCGAATGCGTTGACCAGCACTTGGTGCTGGCTCAGTCGACCTTCCAATGTGCGTTGGACCACGGCCGGTTGCTCGTGGATTTCCTTGAGCATGAAGTGACGATATTCGCCTTTGTCGGCGGCTTCGGCACCGTCACGGTATTGCACGGCTTCGCGTTCGACGGAGTTGCCGTTCACGTCCCAGATCGCCACGCTTTCGCGGCGGATGTCGGCAATATCGCCCTCTTCCAGGTACATGAAGCGGTCAGTCACCTGGCGCAGGGCCAGTTGATCGGAAGCGAGGAAGTTTTCCCCCAGGCCCAGGCCGATCACCAGCGGGCTGCCACTGCGGGCGGCAACCACGCGGTCGGGTTGGCTGGCGCTGACCACGGCTAGGCCATAGGCGCCGTGCAGTTCCTTGACCGTGGCCTTGAGGGCGGTGGTCAGGTCGCTGTGGTCCTTGAGCTTGTGGTTGAGCAGGTGGGCGATGACTTCGGTGTCGGTGTCCGAGGTGAACACGTAGCCCAGGCTCTTGAGTTGCTCACGCAGCACTTCGTGGTTTTCGATAATGCCGTTGTGCACCACGGCCAGGTCGCCGGAGAAGTGCGGGTGGGCGTTGCGTTCGCACGGCGCACCGTGGGTGGCCCAACGGGTGTGGGCAATACCCAGGCGGCCGACCAGCGGCTCGCCGGCCAGGGCCTGTTCCAGCTCGCTGACCTTGCCTGGGCGACGCATGCGCTCAAGCTTGCCGGCGTTGCTGAAGACGGCCACACCGGCGCTGTCGTAGCCACGGTATTCCAGGCGCTTGAGGCCTTCGATCAAAATCGCGGTCACGTTACGTTCGGCGACTGCGCCTACAATTCCACACATGGTGCTTCTCCTAGATGATTGCCGCGCATATCAGCGTAATGCCGCGGGCTTGGATCTGGTCGCGGGCCTCAAGCGGCAGGCGATCATCGGTGATAAGGGTATGGACGCTGCTCCAGGGCAGTTCCAGGTTGGGAATCTTGCGGCCGATCTTGTCGGATTCGACCATCACCACCACTTCACGGGCGACCTCGGCCATCACGCGGCTCAGGCCCAGCAGTTCGTTGAAGGTGGTTGTACCGCGCTGCAGATCAATGCCGTCGGCCCCGATGAACAGTTGATCAAAGTCGTAGGAACGCAAAACCTGCTCGGCAACCTGGCCCTGGAACGAGTCCGAGTGGGGGTCCCAGGTGCCGCCGGTCATCAACAGCACTGGCTCATGTTCCAGTTCGCTCAAGGCGCTGGCCACGTGCAGGGAGTTGGTCATCACCACCAGGCCGGGCTGGTGGCCGAGTTCCGGAATCATGGCGGCGGTAGTACTGCCGCTGTCGATGATGATGCGGGCGTGTTCGCGCAGACGCATCACCGCCGCACGGGCAATGGCCCGCTTATGGGCCGAGACCGGTTGAGCGGCATCGCCGACCAGTTCCTGGGGCATGGTGATTGCGCCACCGTAGCGGCGCAGCAGCAGGCCGTTGCTTTCGAGGGCGGCCAGGTCCTTGCGGATGGTCACTTCCGAGGTTTCGAAACGTTTGGCCAGTTCGTCCACGCTGACTTCGCCCTGTTCATTGAGCAAGGCCAGGATGTTGTGGCGTCGTTGGGGTGTATTTCGTTTCGACATGGTGATGATAAGTTTCGTTTCGAAAGATAACGAAGGCAATCAAAACCTATTGAGAAGGTAGCGTCAAGCGTCGGGATAAGATTTTTCGAACAACACATGACAAATGTGGGAGGGGGCAAGACCCCTCCCACATTGGAGCTAAGTTACCTGGGGATGTGGATAACTCAGGTCTTTTTGATTTTGACCGGGCGTTTCCAGCCGTCGATATTGCGTTGGCGGGCGCGTGCTACGGCCAATTGGGACTTATCCACATCCTGGTTGATGGTTGAGCCCGCGGCAGTGTTCGAACCATCGCCGATTGTCACAGGTGCAATCAGCGAATTATTCGAGCCGATGAATACGTCCTCACCAATCGTCGTCTGGTACTTGTTGGCGCCATCGTAGTTGCAGGTGATCGCGCCGGCGCCAATGTTGCTGCGAGCACCGATCACCGCATCACCCAGGTAGGCCAGGTGGCCGGCCTTTGCGTCGTCACCCATTTGCGCGTTTTTCAGTTCGACGAAATTGCCGACATGCGCCCTGGCGCCCATCACCGTACCCGGACGCAACCGTGCAAACGGGCCGGCGTCGCTGCCCTCGCCCATCACGGCACCGTCGATATGACTGTTGGCCTTGACCACCACGCCTTTACGCAAGGTGCTGTCCTTGATCACACAGTTCGGGCCAATCACCACGTCGTCTTCGATGATTACGCGACCTTCCAGGATCACGTTGATGTCGATCAGCACATCTCGGCCCACAGTCACTTCACCGCGCACGTCAAAGCGAGCCGGATCACGCAGGGTCACGCCGAGCGCCATCAGGCGACGGCCTTCGCGCAATTGATAGTGACGCTCAAGCTCTGCAAGCTGCTTGCGGTCGTTGGCGCCCTGCACTTCCATCGGGTCGTGGGGCTGTTCGGTGGCGACCAGCAGGCCATCACTCACGGCCATCTCGATGACGTCGGTGAGGTAGTACTCGCCCTGGGCGTTGTTGTTGGACAGGCGGCTCATCCAGTCAGCAAGCTTGTTCGCAGGGACGGCGAGAATCCCGGTATTGCCTTCGGTGATGGCGCGTTGGGCTTCGCTGGCGTCCTTGTGTTCAACGATGGCGGCGACCTTGCCGTCAGCATTGCGCACGATGCGCCCGTAGCCGGTGGGGTCGTCCAGTTCAACGGTGAGCAGGCCCATCTGGCCAGGCACTACGTGCTTGAGCAGGCGTTGCAGGGTTTCCACTTCGATCAGCGGCACGTCGCCATAGAGGATCAGTACCGTATCGGCGGTGATGAACGGTACGGCTTGCGCGGTGGCGTGGCCGGTGCCCAGTTGCTTGTCCTGCAATACGAAATTCAGGTCGTCCGCGGCCAGGCGCTCACGCACGGCATCGGCACCGTGGCCGATCACCACGTGGATGCGTTGCGGGTCCAACTGCCGGGCGCTGTGGATAACATGGCCAAGCATGGAGTTGCCGGCCACCGGGTGCAGCACCTTGGGCAGGGCTGAACGCATGCGGGTGCCCTGGCCTGCGGCGAGAATGACGATTTCAAGAGACATGAATGGCTACCAATCCTGGGCGGTCCGGGTTCAGACCAGAGAAGTGTTTTGCTAAAAAAGAAAAAGGGTAGCCGAGGCTACCCTTTTTAATCAATCGCGCTTGAAGCATTGCGGCTAGGCCGCTTACTTCTTGCGGATCTGCTGGAGCGTGCGCAGCTGGGCTGCAGCCTCGGCCAGACGTACAGCAGCAGCGCTGTAGTCGAAGTCCGCACCCTTTTCGTTCAGGGCCTTCTCGGCAGCCTTGACGGCTTCCTGAGCGGAGGCTTCATCCAGGTCGCCAGCACGTTGCACAGTGTCGGCAAGTACCTTGACCATGTTCGGCTGAACCTCAAGGAAACCACCGGAGATGTAAAACACCTCACGTTCCCCGCCTTGCTTGGTCAGAGTGATCGGACCTGGCTTCAAGCTGGTGATCAACGGCGCGTGGCCCATGGCAATACCCAGGTCACCGAGTTCGCCGTGTGCAATCACCATTTCTACCAGACCGGAGAAAATTTCCCCTTCCGCGCTGACGATATCGCAATGGACTGTCATAGCCATCTGATTGCCTCAACCTGATGAGCGCCCGTTTCCGGGCGCCTGGATTACAGTTTCTTGGCTTTCTCGATCGCTTCTTCGATGCCGCCGACCATGTAGAACGCTTGTTCTGGCAAGTGGTCGTAGTCACCGTTGAGGATGCCTTTGAAGCCAGCAATGGTGTCTTTCAGGGAAACGTATTTACCCGAAGCACCGGTGAAGACTTCAGCCACGAAGAACGGCTGCGACAAGAAGCGCTGGATCTTACGAGCACGGTTTACCAACTGCTTGTCGGCTTCCGACAGCTCGTCCATACCCAGGATCGCAATGATGTCCTTCAGTTCTTTGTAACGCTGCAGCACGTACTGAACGCCGCGAGCGGTGTCGTAGTGCTCCTGGCCGATCACGTTCGGGTCCAGCTGGCGCGAAGTCGAGTCCAGTGGATCGACCGCTGGGTAAATACCCAGGGAAGCGATGTCACGGGACAGAACGACGGTGGCGTCCAAGTGGGCGAAGGTGGTCGCTGGCGACGGGTCGGTCAAGTCATCCGCAGGTACGTATACCGCTTGGATCGAAGTGATCGAACCTTCCTTGGTCGAAGTGATACGTTCTTGCAGAACGCCCATCTCTTCAGCCAGGGTCGGCTGGTAACCTACTGCAGAAGGCATACGGCCCAGCAGTGCGGATACTTCAGTACCGGCCAAGGTGTAACGGTAGATGTTGTCGACGAACAGCAGAACGTCGTTACCTTCGTCACGGAACTTCTCGGCCATGGTCAGGCCAGTCAGTGCTACGCGCAGACGGTTACCCGGCGGCTCGTTCATCTGACCGTAAACCAGTGCCACTTTGTCCAGAACGTTGGAGTCCTTCATCTCGTGGTAGAAGTCGTTACCCTCACGGGTACGCTCACCCACACCTGCGAACACGGAATAACCGCTGTGCTCGATGGCGATGTTACGGATCAGTTCCATCATGTTTACGGTCTTGCCTACACCGGCACCACCGAACAGACCGACTTTACCGCCTTTGGCGAACGGGCAAACCAGGTCGATAACCTTGATGCCGGTTTCCAGCAGGTCGTTGCCGCCAGCTTGTTCCGCGAACGAAGGTGCTGGACGGTGAATGCCCCAACGCTCTTCGGTGTCGATCGGACCCGCTTCGTCAATCGGGTTGCCCAGTACGTCCATGATCCGGCCCAGGGTCGCTTTACCGACCGGTACGGAAATGGCAGCGCCAGAGTCGATAACGTCCAGACCGCGCTTCAAGCCTTCGGTGGAACCCATCGCAATGGTACGAACTACGCCGTCGCCCAGCTGCTGCTGAACTTCCAGAGTAGTTTCCGCGCCTTGTACTTTCAGCGCGTTGTAGATGCTCGGTACGCTGTCGCGTGGAAATTCCACGTCGATAACGGCGCCGATGATTTGAACGATACGTCCGCTACTCATAGCTGGATCCTCTGAATATTTGAACCGTTAAACCGCGGCAGCGCCGCCGACGATTTCCGAGATCTCTTGGGTGATCGCAGCCTGACGCGCCTTGTTGTAGATCAGCTGCAAATCGCTGATCAGATCACCGGCGTTATCGGTAGCGTTTTTCATCGCGATCATCCGCGCCGCTTGTTCAGCTGCGTTGTTCTCGACCACCGCCTGGTACACCTGCGACTCCACGTAGCGCACCATCAAGCCGTCAAGCAGCTCTTTAGCGTCTGGTTCGTAGAGGTAGTCCCAGTGGTGCTTGAGTTCCTGATCCGGAGTCGCCACCAGTGGAATCAATTGCTCCACGGTTGGCTGCTGGGTCATGGTGTTGATGAACTTGTTGGATACCACGGACAGGCGGTCAATCCGGCCTTCCAGGTACGCATCCAGCATCACCTTCACACTGCCGATCAAATCATTGATCGACGGCTCTTCACCCAGGTGGCTGATAGCTGCAACGACGTTACCGCCGAAGTTGCGGAAAAAGGCCGCACCCTTGCTACCAACGACACACAGATCGATCTCGACGCCGTTTTCGCGGTTTACCGCCATGTCCTTGACCAGGGCCTTGAACAGGTTGGTATTCAAACCACCGCACAAACCACGGTCACTGCTCACTACCACATAACCCACACGCTTAACTTCGCGGTCGATCATGAACGGGTGGCGGTATTCCGGGTTGGCGTTGGCCAGATGCCCAATTACCTGGCGGATACGCTCCGCATAAGGACGGCTAGCAGCCATGCGCATTTGTGCCTTGCGCATTTTGCTGACCGCCACTTTTTCCATGGCGCTGGTAATTTTTTGCGTGCTTTTGATGCTCGCAATCTTACTGCGAATCTCTTTTGCGCCTGCCATGTAACACCTATCAGGTTAGCAAGCGGGAGCCTTGCGGCTCCCGCTGCGGCTTACCAGGTTTGGGTGGCCTTGAACTTCTCGATACCGGCTTTCATGCCAGCGTCGATATCGTCATTGAAGTCACCCTTCACGTTGATCTTCGCCATCAATTCGGCGTGATCGCGGTTGAAGTAAGCAATCAGCGCTTGTTCAAAGCTGCCGACCTTGGCGATTTCAACGTCGGTCAGGAACCCACGCTCAGCGGCATACAGCGACAACGCCATGTCAGCGATCGACATTGGGGCGTATTGCTTCTGCTTCATCAGCTCGGTAACGCGCTGACCATGCTCAAGTTGCTTACGGGTCGCTTCGTCCAGGTCAGAAGCGAACTGGGCGAATGCCGCCAGTTCACGGTACTGAGCCAGAGCGGTACGGATACCACCGGAGAGCTTCTTGATGATCTTGGTCTGAGCGGCACCACCCACACGGGATACCGAAACACCGGCGTTCACTGCAGGACGGATGCCCGAGTTGAACATGGCCGATTCCAGGAAGATCTGACCGTCGGTGATGGAAATCACGTTGGTCGGAACGAACGCGGAAACGTCGCCAGCCTGGGTTTCGATGATCGGCAGTGCGGTCAGGGAACCGGTTTTGCCGGTCACTGCGCCGTTGGTGAACTTCTCTACGTACTCTTCCGAAACGCGGGATGCGCGCTCCAGCAGACGGGAGTGGAGATAGAACACGTCGCCTGGGTAAGCTTCACGGCCTGGTGGACGGCGCAGCAGCAGGGAGATTTGGCGATAAGCCACTGCCTGCTTGGACAGATCGTCATAAACGATCAGCGCGTCTTCACCGCGGTCGCGGAAGAATTCACCCATGGTGCAACCGGAGTACGGTGCCAGGAATTGCAGCGCAGGAGATTCCGAAGCACTGGCAGCCACGATGATCGTGTTGGCCAGGGCGCCGTTTTCTTCCAGCTTGCGAACGACGTTGGCGATGGTCGATTGTTTCTGACCAATAGCTACGTAGACGCAGAAAATGCCGCTGTTCTTCTGGTTGATGATCGCGTCGATTGCCAGAGCGGTTTTACCGATCTGACGGTCACCGATGATCAGCTCACGCTGGCCACGGCCGACAGGAATCATGGCATCGACAGCCTTGTAGCCAGTCTGTACAGGCTGGTCTACCGACTTACGCCAGATCACGCCCGGAGCAACTTTCTCGACCGCGTCGGTCTCGGTGTTGCCCAGTGGACCTTTGCCGTCAACAGGGTTACCCAGTGCGTCGACTACGCGACCCAGCAGTTCCTTACCAACCGGAACTTCCAGGATGCGGCCTGTGCACTTGGCGCTCATGCCTTCAGCCAGACTGGTGTACGCGCCCAATACAACGGCACCTACGGAGTCTTGCTCCAGGTTGAGGGCCATACCGTAGACGCCGCCCGGAAACTCGATCATCTCGCCGTACATTACGTCGGCCAGACCGTGAATCCGCACGATGCCATCAGATACGCTGACGACAGTGCCTTCGTTACGGGCTTGGGAGGTCACATCGAGCTTGTCGATGCGGCCCTTGATAATTTCACTTATTTCGGAAGGATTGAGTTGCTGCATTGCTCTGCTGCCCCTTCAAACTCAAGATTTCAATGCTTCGGCAAGATTCGCGAGTTTGCCGCGAATCGAGCCATCGATAACCAGGTCGCCGGCGCGAATGACAACACCCCCAATGAGGGATGGGTCTTCCGCAACTTGCAGGCGCACTTCCCGGTCGAGTCGTGCACTGAGAACCTTGGCGAGTTTGTCTTGCTGTTCTTGGTTCAATGCAAAAGCACTGGTCACTTCAACGTCTACCGATTTCTCTTGCTCGGCCTTGTACAGGTCGAACAGAGCGGCAATCTCCGGCAGAAGCAGGAGACGGTCGTTTTCGGCAATGACGTTGATGAAGTTCTGTGCCTTCACATCAAACTTGTCGCCGCACACTTCAATAAAAGTGGCGGCCTTGTCTGCGCTCGTCAGTCGCGGGGCCTTGAGCACGCGCTGCATGGTGTCGTCTTGCGACACTGCTGCAGCCAGGCCGAGCATGGCTGACCAAGAGGCCAGCTGCTGGTGGGCCTGGGCGTGCTCGAAGGCTGCCTTAGCGTAAGGTCGGGCCAACGTGGTCAATTCTGCCATGATCGCCCTCGCTTAAATTTCAGCAGCCAGTTTGTTAACCAGCTCCGCGTGCGCGTTTTGATCGATTGTGGCACCCAGGATCTTCTCAGCACCGCCAACGGCCAGAGCACCCAGTTGGGCACGCAGCGCGTCTTTGACACCGTTCAGTTCCTGCTCGATCTCGGCCTGAGCCTGAACCTTCACACGGTCAGCGTCGATACGGGCTTTTTCAACAGCCTCTTCAACGATCTGGTTACCGCGTTTCTTGGCTTGCTCAATGATTTCGGCTGCTTGAGCTTTCGCTTCGCGCAGTTGTTGACCCGCTTTATCTTGGGCCAACTCCAGGTCGCGAGCTGCTCGTGCTGCAGCGTCCAGTCCATCCGCGATCTTCTTCTGACGTTCGTGCAGAGCTGCGATGACCGGAGGCCATACGAACTTCATGCAGAAAACGACAAAAATCAAGAACGCTAAGGACTGACCAATAATGGTTGCATTAATGTTCACGCCAATACCTCGCTCATTCGTTGCACAACACACCAATCACTCGAAAAGACGAGTGATTAACCGGCGAGTTGACCAACGAAAGGGTTCGCGAAGGTGAAGAACAGAGCGATACCAACACCGATCATGGTCACGGCGTCGAGCAGGCCGGCGACGATGAACATTTTAACTTGCAGCATTGGAACCATTTCTGGCTGACGCGCTGCGCCTTCCAGGAACTTGCCGCCCAGCAGGCCGAAACCAATGGCAGTACCCAGGGCGCCCAGGCCGATCAACAGTGCAACAGCGATAGCGGTTAGACCAACTACAGTTTCCATCTTTCCTCCCGACTTTTACGTCGTATGGTTTAGGTTTTTTAGATTTTAAAGCGGTAAAACAAATCGTTTCATAGCCCTGTTGGGCCACCTTCCCGTTTCACCGGGAAGGACATCAGACTAGTCGAGACTGGTCTTAATGGTTCTCTTCGTGCGCCATCGACAGGTAGACGATGGTCAGCATCATGAAGATGAAGGCCTGCAGGGTGATGATCAGGATGTGGAACACAGCCCACGCCCACTGCAGAACAATGCCCAGGCCGCTAAGCCAGAGCAGGCCGCTGCCGAACATCACAGCGATCAGAATGAACACCAGCTCGCCGGCATACATGTTGCCGAACAGTCGCAGAGCCAGGGAAATCGGCTTGGCGATCAGAGTCACGAATTCCAGCAGGAAGTTCACCGGGATCAGCAGGGCTTGAACGAAGATGTTCTTGCTGCCGAACGGGTGCAGGGTCAGTTCGCCGATGAAGCCGCCGATGCCCTTGATCTTGATGCTGTAGAAAATGATCAACGCAAATACCGACAGGGCCATGCCCAGGGTAGCGTTAGGGTCAGTGGTCGATACGGCACGGAATGGAATGTGCGGATCGCCGGAAATCGCCATGGCCAACTGAGGAATCCAGTCAACCGGGATCAGGTCGACGGCGTTCATCAGGAACACCCAGACGAAGATGGTCAGCGCCAGCGGTGCAATCACCGGGCTACGGCCATGGAAGCTGTCTTTCACGCTGCCATCGACGAATTCGACCAATACTTCAACGAAGTTCTGCAAAGCACCTGGCTGACCCGAAGTCGCCTTCTTTGCCGCCATGCGGAAAATCAGGACGAAGATCAGACCCAGTGCGACCGACCAACCCAGAGTGTCCAGGTGGAAAGCCCAGAAGCCCATTTCTTTGGCTTCTGCTGCGGAGTGGGCAAAGCCCCAGCCGCCGTTGGGAAGCTGACCGAAGGTCAGGTTCTGCAAGTGGTGCTGGATATAGCCCGAAGCGGTTGTTTCTGCCATGGTTGCCTCAAACGCCCTAAGGTTTCGAAAGTCTTGTTTTCATTAGCAGGGGAGCGAACCAGCTGACCAGTTGGGTCAACACGAAGACGCCGAATACAGCCAGCGGCGCCAATGGCTTCACACCTGCAAAGGTCAGTGCAAACAGCACTGCCGTCAAAATCAGTTTCCCTGCCTCGCCAGCATAAAAAGACCGGACGATAGCCTGGGCTGCTCGGGCGCCGGAAAACCGAAAGGCCCTGTGAGCAAAATACATATTGGGCAGCAAGGCTATCAGGCCTCCGCAGAGTCCTGAATATCCGGCTACGACTCCATGCCAGTACCAAAGCGCCAATGCGGCGATCAGCAAGATGACAAATTGAGCCAATAAAACCGGAAAAACGGCCAAGCGATGGAACGGCAACGTGTTTGGCGTGCGGGTTTCCATCACTCTTGCTCCTCAATGGTCGGCTGCCGGAAATCAATAACTTGGCATAATTTGTGCCGACAAAATGCGCGCAGAGTATAGGGGCGGTTCTGCCCCTATTCAACTGCCGGGTAGTGATTTCCGATCACGCGCTACATAAGCAAATGTTTCAGCGGATGTGGGCAAGGACGCCCTGAAGCTCATCGAGGGAGTTATATCCGATCACCAATTGGCCTTTGCCCTTCTTGCCGTGGCGAATCTGCACCGCAGAGCCCAGGCGTTCGGCCAGGCGTTGCTCAAGACGCGCGATATCCGGATCAGGTTTGGCGGTTTCGACCGGTGCAGGTTTGCCACTGAGCCACTGGCGAACCAGCGCTTCAGTCTGACGAACGGTGAGCCCTCGTGCGACAACGTGTCGCGCCCCTTCAACTTGTTGATTTTCCGGCAAACCGAGCAAAGCACGGGCATGACCCATTTCCAGATCGCCATGGGACAACATGGTCTTGATGACTTCCGGCAATGCGATCAAGCGCAGCAAGTTAGACACGGTGACGCGGGATTTGCCCACCGCATCGGCCACTTGTTGCTGGGTCAACTGGAATTCCTGCTGCAGACGCTGCAATGCGATCGCCTCTTCGACCGGATTGAGATCTTCACGCTGGATGTTCTCGATCAACGCCATGGCGATGGCGGTTTCATCCGGCACATCACGCACCATCGCAGGGATGGTCTCTTTGCCGGCCTGCTGGCTGGCACGCCAGCGACGTTCACCGGCAATAATTTCAAAACGACCACCGCCAATCGGACGCACCACGATCGGCTGCATCACGCCCTGGGCCTTGATCGAGTTGGCCAGTTCTTCCAGCGCCTGTGGATCCATGTCCCGGCGTGGCTGGTATTTGCCGCGCTGGATCAGGTCCAGGGGCAAGTGCTGCAGCTCGCGCTCGTCGGCCTGCACCGCTTGTTCTTCAAGCGATGTGACGGTCGGACCACTCAACAGTGCATCCAGTCCACGTCCGAGACCTCGTTTCTTGACGGCCATGGGGATTCCTTAAGTTGGCTGGGCTGCAGCGGTGCGAGAGTTGCGGCGTTGGCGGCGAACCATCTCGCCGGCCAGAGCCAGGTAGGCAATGGCGCCACGGGACGATTTGTCGTACGCCAACGCGGGCATCCCATAGCTTGGCGCTTCGGCCAAACGAATGTTGCGCGGGATCACGGTGTCGTAAAGCTGCTCGCCGAAGTGTTCCTTGAGCTGTGCCGACACATCGTTCATCAGGCTCAGGCGCGGGTCGAACATGGTGCGCAGCAAGCCTTCGATCTGCAGGTTCGGGTTGAGCAACTCGGCGATCCGCTTGATGTTATCCACAAGGTCGCTCAAACCTTCCAGCGCGTAGTACTCGCACTGCATGGGGATAATTACCCCATCGGCAGCCACCAACGCGTTGAGTGTCAGCATCGACAGCGACGGTGGGCAGTCGATCAAGATGTAATCGTAGTTCTCGCGGATCGGCGCCAAGGCGCTGCGCAGACGGCTTTCTTTCATCTGCATTTCCAACAGCACCACTTCCGCCGCGGTCAAATCGCGGTTGGCCGGCAGCAGTTGATAACCGCCGTGTTCGGAATAGTGCATGGCCTGGGCCAGGTCGCACTCACCGATCAGCAAGTCATAGACCGAGTTTTCCAGGCCGTGTTTATCCACACCGCTACCCATGGTGGCGTTGCCCTGTGGATCGAGATCGATCAACAGCACCCGGCGCTTGGTCGCGACCAGGGATGCTGCGAGGTTGATGCAGGTGGTGGTTTTGCCCACGCCACCTTTCTGGTTCGCTATCGCGAATACCTTAGCCATTCTTGCTTGTGTTCCCAATCATGCCGTGCGGCGCAGTATCAGCAGATGGCGTTGGCCTTGGCAACCGGGTACGGCCAAGGCGTGTTCGCTATCGAGGTGGAAGTCTGTCGGCAATGCTAACAGCTCATCGCTTGGATGGACGCCCTTCATTGCCAGCCAGCGGGTATCGCGGTCACCCAGGTGGCGTGTCCAGTTGCTGAAGTTCTCCATGCTGCTGAACGCCCGGGAAACAATTCCGTTGAAAGGCAGTTCAGGCTTGAATTCTTCGACACGGCTGTGGATAACATGGAGGTTATCCAGCTTGAGTTCGAGTTTGACCTGGGTCAGGAAGCGGGTTTTCTTGCCGTTGCTGTCCAGGCAAGTCACTTGGGACTCGGGAAACAGGATGGCCAGGGGAATACCCGGCATGCCGCCGCCACTGCCCACGTCCAACCAGCGACCGTTTTCGATAAACGGCATCACGCTCAGACTGTCGAGCAAATGCCGGGACACCATCTCGTCGGGATTGCGCACCGCGGTAAGGTTGTAAGCCTTGTTCCATTTGATCAACAGGGCCAGATAGCCCAGCAGCAACTCGTGCTGGACTGCGGTCAGATCAACGCCCAACTGGCGTGCACCTGTGGATAACTCTTCGGCATGTTGCAAGGTGACCAACGAACTCAAGCGCTTTGCTCCAACTGACGGCCCGCGCCGCGTTTTTTCAAATGAATCATCAACAGCGAAATGGCTGCCGGAGTGACGCCGGGGATACGTGAAGCCTGGCCCAGGGTTTCTGGTCGAGTTATCCCCAGCTTGCTTTGAATTTCTTTCGATAGACCGGAAATTCCGGTGTAGTCGATATCCACAGGCAACTTGGTGTCTTCACTGGCGCGCAGTCGAGCAATCTCGTCCTGCTGGCGATCAATGTAACCGGCATATTTGGTCTTGATTTCGACCTGCTCGGCGACCTGTGGATCTTCTGCGCCGCTCCCCGTCACTTCGACCAAGCCAGCGTAGTCGATTTCCGGACGGGAAAGCAGATTCAGCAAGTTGTACTCGTGGGTCAGCGGCGTGCCGAATTTTTCGGAAATTGCGTCGCCCTGCTCAGTGCCTGGGCGAACCCAGGTGCTTTTCAGGCGCTGCTCTTCCAGTGCAATGCTTTCGCGTTTTTTGCAGAAGGCTGCCCAGCGCGCGTCATCGACCAGACCCAGTTCGCGACCTTTTTCGGTCAAGCGCAAGTCGGCATTGTCTTCACGCAGGATCAGGCGATATTCGGCGCGGGACGTAAACATCCGATACGGTTCCTGGGTACCCAGGGTAATCAGGTCGTCGACCAACACGCCGATGTAGGCTTCATCGCGGCGCGGGCACCAGCTGTCTTTGCCCTGAGCACGCAGTGCCGCGTTGGTTCCGGCCAGCAAGCCTTGGGCGCCGGCCTCTTCGTAACCGGTTGTGCCGTTGATTTGGCCGGCGAAGAACAGCCCGCCGATCACTTTGGTTTCCAGGCTGTACTTCAGATCCCGCGGATCGAAGTAGTCGTACTCGATGGCATAACCGGGGCGCACGATGTGCGCATTTTCCATGCCGCGAATCGATTGCACGATCTGGATTTGCACGTCGAACGGCAGGGAAGTGGAAATCCCGTTCGGGTACAGCTCATGAGTGGTCAAGCCTTCGGGCTCGATGAAGACCTGGTGACTGTCCTTGTCGGCAAAGCGGTGGATCTTGTCTTCGATCGACGGGCAATAACGCGGGCCAATCCCTTCGATCACGCCGGAATACATTGGCGAACGGTCGAGGTTCGCGGCAATGATCTCGTGAGTCCTGGCATTGGTGTGGGTAATCCAGCAGCTCACCTGTTTTGGATGCTGCTCTTTGGAGCCCATGAACGACATCACCGGGATCGGCGTATCGCCGGCTTGCTCGGTCATCATCGAGAAATCCACAGAACGCCCATCGATACGCGGCGGGGTCCCGGTTTTCAGGCGACCGACACGCAGTGGCAATTCACGCAGGCGTTTTGCCAGAGCAATCGACGGCGGATCACCGGCTCGGCCACCGGAATAATTTTGCATGCCGATGTGGATAAGTCCGCCAAGGAACGTACCGGTGGTCAACACCACGGATTCAGCGAAGAAACGCAGACCCATTTGGGTGACAACACCTTTCACCACGTCTTGTTCGACGATCAGGTCATCGGCTGCCTGTTGAAATATCCACAGGTTCGGTTGGTTTTCCAGGGTTTCACGTACCGCAGCCTTGTACAGGATGCGGTCGGCTTGTGCCCGAGTAGCACGCACGGCGGGGCCTTTGCGGCTGTTGAGCACGCGAAATTGAATACCACCTTTGTCGGTCGCCATGGCCATGACGCCGCCAAGGGCGTCGATTTCCTTGACCAGATGGCTTTTGCCGATCCCACCAATGGCGGGGTTGCAACTCATTGCACCGAGGGTTTCCACGTTATGCGTGAGCAACAGGGTTTTTACGCCCATGCGTGCTGACGCCAGTGCTGCCTCGGTACCGGCATGACCGCCGCCGATGACGATCACTTCAAAACGGGAAGGGAAATCCACCACGCACCTCGTGCCTGCTTATGTAGGTAATCAGGAATTGATTGTTGAAAGAGTTTTAGAGCTTTGGCGGCAAGTATAGGGACTTAGCCCTTCCTAAAGAACCCTTTGCACAAAATTTAACCAGCTGTGGATGAATCACTGACAATAGAAATTAAAAAGAAAGAAATTTATAAGATCTTTGTTTTTATGTTTATTTCTACTGAGCAACTTTTCTGTGGATAGATCTATACAGCCCTTTATTTCCGTCGTGTACAGCGATTCAAAAGTCTGTGGTCATGTGCCAATGAGGCCCTTGGATAAGTGCTTTAAGCCTGTGGATTAAACAGGTGGTTATCCACAGATGAGTTTTTGCTCAGGTTTCAGGCCCTGTTATCAACTGGGCACAGGGGCGGTTATTCACAGGGCTTAATCCACAGAAATTGTTGAATTGGGCTGTATTTCACCCACGATGAGGCCATCCAAACTCATCAGTCCGTTGGAGCGGGCGGTAGAAAGAGGGCTATTGTGAGAAAACGATAGGGCAGTTAATAATAGCGATTATCATTAAGCCACCTTGTCTCGCTCCTATGTCTGCTCCTTCGCACACAGCTGTAGTCCAGCACATCTACGAGCAACACCATTCCTGGCTGCACGGGTGGCTCAAAGGCAAGTTGCATAACACCTGCGATGCGGCCGATGTGGCCCACGATACGTTCGTGCGTATCCTGGGCGGTCGTCATGCATCGCAGATCCTGGAACCGCGCGATTACTTGGCGACCATCGCCCGCGGGTTGGTGATTGATCGGTATCGCCGGCACGCCATTGAACAAGCCTATAGGCAGACTTTGGCCGAACGCCCTGAAGTCATGGCCATCAGTGAAGAAGACAAGGCAATCATCATTGAAACGCTGGTGGCTGTGGACAAAGCGCTTTGCGGCCTCGGTGATCGGGCGCGGCGAATCTTCATGCTCTCGCAGATCGACGGGCTGACTTATCAACAGATCGCTGATCAACTGCAGGTTTCACTGACCACGGTGAAAAAGCACATGATCCGCGCACTGACGGAATGCTCGCTGATCATGGCCACCTTGTAATGGCGGCCCCTGATCGCAAAATCTTCGAAGCGGCTGCCAGTTGGTATGTGCAGTTTCAAGCCCAACCACCCACTCCGGCCGAACACCATGCCTGGCAGCAATGGCTCAATGGAGATCCTTCCCACCAGGCCGCGTGGAACCAGATGGAGCAAGTGCAGCGCAGCCTTGGCGCACTGCCTGCGGATTTGACGCGCCGTGCGCTGTCCAACACGCAACAACGCCGCCAGGTACTGAAGTGGATGTTGCTGCTGGGTGGCACCGGGTATTTGGGGTGGAATGTTCAGCAACATACGTCCCTGGGCAACGTGTGGGCCGACTACCGCACCGGCGTAGGTGAACACCGGCGCATCGCGTTGGCCGACGGCACGCAGGTCGATCTCAATACCCACACCTCGATAGACGTGGCGTTCGATGCGCGCCAGCGATTGATCCGCCTGCGTGAGGGGGAAGTACTTATCCACACGGGCAAGTCTGGCGGGCAGACACCGTTTTACGTCGAAACCCGCCAAGGCCGGGTTCAGGCATTAGGCACGCGGTTTACTGTACGCCAGCTGTCGGATTCCACACGCGTTGGGGTACTGGAAGATCGGGTCAGCGTGTCGCCCGCAGATCAACCTGACCACAGCCAAATCCTCAGTGCGGGTGAAAGCGTCGACTTCGACCGCCACAAGGTTGGGGATAACCATCCGTATCGCAGCACTCAAGCCGCCTGGGTCGACGGGCAATTGATTGTGCTGGATGCTCGGCTGGGTGATGTGATCGACGAGCTTGCCCGCTATCGGCCGGGCGTCTTGCAGTGCGACGCAGCCTCTGCACGTCTGCGCGTCTCCGGAACGTTCCGCCTGGATTCCACCGATGCCGTGCTTTCCAACCTGCAAGCGACCCTGCCTATCCAGGTGAAATACTTCACTCGGTATTGGGTATCGGTAAGTCGAACCGGCTGATCGCAAAAATAATCTACAGGGGGGGTTATCTTTTTTTTACCTGGCGCGGCCCTACAGGTAATCACGATGCTACCTTCAGGGCTTACCCACCTATGCGCCTTCTCACCAAGCTTCGCCAGCGACTTTCTTACCACGGCATAACCTACGGCCTGCTGACGGGCACTGTAGCCACAACGGTTGCTTTGCTCTCGACCGGCGCCTTTGCAGCCGTTACGGTGCAGCACTACACCATTGCTGCCGGGCGGCTGGACAATGCCTTAAGCCAATTTGCCGCCAAGGCCAATGTGATTCTGTCGTTCTCGCCTCAGCAGACCGCGAGTTTGAGTACGCCAGGGTTGGAAGGTGACTATTCGGTGGAACAGGGTTTTGCGCTATTACTGCAAACCTCAGGCCTGCTGGCTGTCGTCCAGGCCCCTGGAAGCTATGTGCTGCAAGCCGTGCCATCCGGGCAACTCACGCTCTCACCGACCACCGTGAGTACTTATCAACAGGACGGTTTTAATCAAGAGATTGCCGGGGATGTAGGCTACAAGGCGCTAAACAGCCGCATCGGCACCAAGACCAGTACGCCCTTGTCGGAAACACCGCGCTCGGTATCGGTGGTCACCGGCCAACGCATCAAGGACCAGAAATCCCAGACGCTGACCGAAGTATTGGGTTATGTGCCCGGTATTTTTGCGCCGCCCTTTGCCGCCGGCGATAGCCTGGCAGGGGATTTGTTCTTCATTCGCGGTTTCAACGCCACCGATTACGGCTACGGCCTGCTGCGTGATGGCCTACGTGTACAAGGGAATCGGTACGACACCACTAGCGAACCCTACGGCTTAGAGCGTGTGGAAATCTTCCGTGGGCCCTCTTCACTGCTGTACGGCGAAAATGCCCCAGGTGGGCTGGTGAACCTGGTGAGTAAACACCCTACTGCGACGCCACAGGGTGAGGTGCAGTTGGGTTATGGCTCCCACAACCGTCGCCAGGTGGGTGTGGATATCTCCGGCCCGCTCAATGAAAACGGGAATATCCTCGGGCGGGTGGTGATGCTTGGGCGTAAATCCGATACGCAAACTGACCATGTCCCGGATGATCGGCTCTACATTGCGCCCTCCCTGACCCTTAACTTCGATGACTTCAACACCCTGACCCTGCTGGCCAACTACCAGAAAGACCACACCAACCTTGAACTCGGCCTACCGGCTGCCGGCACCTTGCTCACCAATCCCAACGGCAAGCTGTCCAAACACACCATGCTCGGTGACCCGGATTGGAATACCTTTGAGCGCGAAGCCTGGAACACCGGTTACGAATTCAGCCACAGCTTCAATGACGATTGGCAGTTTCGCCAGAACTCCCGCTACATGCAGTCACGTATCACCCGTCATGAAACCTGGCCGGGCGACTTGAACAACCAAGGCTTCGGCACGCAACTGAACATGAATGCCTACGACCGCTACAACAAGTCGATGGTTTACTCCCTGGATAACCAGCTGGAAGGCAAATTCCAGCTGGGCAGCCTGGAAAACACGCTGCTGTTCGGCGCGAGCTACGACCGTACTTCGTTTAACCAGGACTGGGATGCGGGGTTCGCCGGCACGATCAATGTGTATGACCCGGTGTATCTGCGTGACCCGACCACCCCGCAGGCGGTGCAAAACACCTTGCTCGCGCAACAGATGAAAGGCGTTTATGCACAGATCCAAAGCAAGTACGACCATTGGTTGTTCCTGCTCGGTGGGCGCCAAGATTGGGTCGACAGTGATTTCCGGGACAAGGTAAAAAGCGCCACGGACTCCAGCACCACCGAGCAGAAATTCACCTACCAGGGTGGTGTGATGTACCAGTTCGACAACGGCCTGACGCCGTATGTCAGCTACTCCACCGCATTTGTCCCGGTGCAGCAGATCTCGGTGGCGGGCTCACCGCTCAAGCCCATCACCAGCCGGCAATACGAAGTGGGCTTGAAATACGAACCGATCGGTTGGGACACAGCGATGACGTTGTCGGTGTACGACTTGCGCAAACAAGACGATACCTATCTCGACAGCACCACCAATACCTACCGCCAAGTGGGAGAAAGCCGCGCCAAAGGTGCGGAACTAGAAATCAACAGCAACATCACACCGAACCTGAATCTGACGGCGGCCTATACCTATACCGACGCACGGATTACCAAGGACACGGCCGGTTCGTTGGTCGAAGGGCACCAGATGACAGGTGTTCCACGCAACCAGGCCTCGGTGTGGGGCAAATACCGATTCTTGGATGGCCAACTCAAAGGCCTTTCCCTGGGCGGTGGCGTGCGCTACTTCGATAGCGCCTATTCCTACACCAAGCCGACTCTCTACGGGAAGCTCGACCCCGGCAGTGTCACGTTGGTGGATGCCGCGATTGGTTACCAGATTGATACCCACTGGTCGATCGACCTGAATGCCAAGAACCTCTTCGACAAGGAATATGTATCTGGTTGCAACGACGCAGGGCGCTGCTACTGGGGTGACAGCCGTACCTTGCTCGGTACGGTGTCTTACAACTGGTGAGGCGCTGTGGATAACTCGGTTATTTGCCGATACAGAAACTGGAAAAGATCCGCCCCAGCAAATCATCGGAGCTGAACGCGCCAGTGATTTCCCCCAGCAGCTGCTGTGCCTGACGCAGATCTTCGGCCAGCAGCTCCCCTGCCCCCGCCAAGGTCAGCTGAGCACGTCCGTGCTCCAGGGCTGCGCTGGCATGACGCAGTGCCTCCAAGTGCCTGCGACGGGCACTGAAGCTGCTTTCGGAGGTCTGCTCGTAGCCCATGCAGGCCTTGAGATGGTCGCGCAGCAATTCCAGGCCATTACCTGCCGACTTGGCACTCAGGCTGATCGTGACATGGCCATCCTCGCTGGTTTCCATGGCGATGACTTCGCCCGTCAGGTCGGCCTTGTTGCGGATCAAGGTGACCTTGGCCGGGTCCGGCCGTTGCTCCAGGAATTCCGGCCAGAGTGCAAAAGGGTCCACAGCCTCAGGCGCGGTGGCGTCTACCACGAGCAGCACGCGATCGGCCTCGGCGATCGCCTTGAGCGCTCGTTCCACGCCGATCTTTTCCACCTGGTCATCGGTGTCACGCAGCCCTGCGGTGTCGACCACATGCAGAGGCATGCCGTCGATGTGGATATGTTCCCGCAGGATATCCCGGGTGGTCCCCGCAATCTCGGTAACGATAGCCGCTTCACGGCCGGCCAGTGCATTGAGCAAACTGGATTTGCCGGCATTCGGGCGACCTGCGATCACCACGGTCATACCGTCGCGGAGCAAGGCGCCCTGCCCGGCTTCGCGCAGTACTGTGGATAACTCTTCACGGACTTTATCCAGCATCGCCAGTACGTGGCCATCGGCCAGGAAGTCGATTTCTTCTTCCGGGAAATCAATCGCCGCCTCCACATAGATGCGCAAGCTGATCAATTGCTCCGTCAGGTTATGCACACGCAAGGAAAACGCGCCTTGCAGCGAGCGCAGCGCATTGCGTGCCGCCTGTGCAGAACTGGCTTCGATCAAGTCGGCAATGGCTTCGGCCTGGGCCAGGTCAAGTTTATCGTTGAGGAATGCCCGCTCGCTGAATTCACCTGGGCGGGCCAGCCGGCAGCCGAGTTGCAGGCAGCGCTGCAGCAGCATATCGAGGACTACAGGACCACCGTGGCCCTGCAATTCCAGAACATCTTCACCGGTGAACGAGTTCGGCCCTGGGAAATAAAGGGCCAGGCCCTCATCCAGCACGCTTTGGTCTGCATCCAGAAACGGGCCGTAATGGGCATAACGCGGTTTCAATTCCCGACCACTGATGGCCTGTGCAGCCACGCCAGCGAGCGGCCCTGAAATTCGAACGATGCCCACGCCGCCACGACCTTGAGCGGTAGCGACAGCAGCGATGGTTTCACGAGGAGCGCTCATCAGCAGGTTCCAGAACAAAAGTGACGGAAAGCAAAACGCCCCACTAGGGGGCGTCTTGAGTGGTTATCCACAGAGTAAATTACGCCTCGGCTTTTTTGGTGGCCGCTTCGATTTTACGTGTGATGTACCACTGTTGAGAGATCGACAATACGTTGTTGACCACCCAGTACAGAACCAGACCAGCTGGGAACCACAGGAAGAAGAAGGTGAAGATGATAGGCATCATTTTCATCACTTTGGCCTGCATCGGATCCGGCGGTGTTGGGTTCAGACGCTGCTGGATGAACATGGTCGCGCCCATGATGATCGGCAGGATAAAGAACGGGTCTTTAATCGACAGGTCAGTTATCCACAGCATGAACGGTGCCTGGCGCATTTCTACGCTTTCCAGGAGTACCCAGTACAACGAAAGGAACACTGGCATCTGCACGAGGATAGGCAAGCATCCACCCAGCGGGTTGATCTTCTCTTTCTTGTACAGCTCCATCATGGCCTGCGACATTTTCTGCCGGTCATCACCATGTTGCTCTTTCAACGCAGCCAGCTTCGGGGCAACGGCACGCATACGCGCCATCGACTTGTAGCTGGCAGCCGACAGTGGGAAGAAGATCCCCTTGATCAGCATGGTCAGGAAGATGATCGAGAAGCCCCAGTTACCCACAATGCTGTGGATATGTTGCAGCAGCCAGAAGATCGGCTGGGCAATGAACCACAGAATGCCGTAATCCACAGTCAGTTCCAGACCTGGGGACAACTCTTTCAATACCGCTTGGCTTTTCGGGCCGGCGTAAAGGGTAGCGCTGGTTTCAGCCTTGGCACCTGGTGCGACGTTCAGCACCGGGCCAGTAAAGCCGATGATGTAGTTGCCTTGGCTGTCTTTACGGGTTTGAACCAGGTTGGCTTCACCTTTGTTCGGGATCCATGCGGTCACGAAGTAGTGTTGCAACCAGGCGACCCAGCCGCCTTGGACGGTTTCTTTCAGCGCGCCCTTGTCGATATCTTTCATCGACACTTTTTTGTACGGCTCGCTACTTGTCCACAGGGCTGCGCCCAGGTAAGTCGCGGTGCCGGTGGCGGTGCTGGAAGAAGGATCGGAGCTGCCATCACGCTTGAGTTGGGCAAACAGGTTGCCGCTCCACGGTTTTTCGCTGGTGTTGTCGATCAGGTAAGTGACCTTCAAGTCGTACAAACCGCGAGTGAAACTGAAGCGCTTGATGTAATTGACGCCGTCGAGACTGAATTTCAGGTCGACGTTCAACTGATTTTGGCCATCAGCCAGTTGATAAGTCTTCTTTTCGGTCGAATAAACCGGACGACCGGTAGCACGCGCATCCGGACCATTGGTGCCGGTCAGGCCGCTTTGCGCCAGATAAGTACGTTCACCGCCATTATCGAACAGTTGGAACGGTACATCTGGATGATCTTGGCGACGTGGATAAAGCGGCAGTTTCAACTGCGCGATATCACCACCTTGTGGGTCGATAGCCAGGTCGAGCACATCCGTTTTCACAAGGATGAGGTCTTTATTGGTGACCACTGGCGTTTCTAAAGGGGCGGTTGTCTCGCCATTCGCGCTGGGAACATCGGCACTCGCGGACGCATTGGTACCCAACGGAGTGTCCGGAATAGCCGGCGCAGCCTGATTGGTAGCAACATTCTGAGTCGGCAGGGCAGCTTGGCCATAATCCTGGTTCCACTTAAGAACCATGACATAGGACACGATTGCCAGGGCGACGATCAGGATCGTGCGTTTAATATCCATGATTACTCGGCCATCGAAGAAGAACGGGAGGTAGGGATAGGTGGAACCGGGTCATAACCACCGGGATTCCACGGATGACAGCGACCTAAACGACGAAAGGTCAGCCAGCCACCGCGCAGAAGACCATGATTTTCTATGGCCTCTAACGCGTAGCAGGAACAACTGGGGTAGAAACGACAGTGACTGGCCATCAGAGGACTAATGGCATAGCGATAAAACTGGATCGGAACGAGTGCCAGTTTACGCATCGGTGCTGTCTACCCCTACAGTTTCGGTGCTGACTGCTGGTGCTGGCTTGTTGGTACGCGCCAGACGTTTCCAGAGCTTGCCGAAATGCTGAATCAATTCGGGGTTTTCTACATCCCCCAAGCCTTTGCGCGCGACGATAACAATATCCCAACCAACCAGAGTGTCCTGGTGGAGGCGAAACGATTCGCGCATCAGACGCTTGAGGCGATTGCGCTCAACGGAGAGCTTTACGCTCTTCTTGCCGATCACCAACCCGAGACGGGGGTGATCAAGATCGTTGTTACGCGCAAGGAGCAGGAGATTTTTCCCCGGAACCTTGCCGGTGGGGGAGTCAAAGACTGCCTTGAAGTGCCGGGGGGTTAGCAAACGCTTTTCCCGACTGAAGTCCTGACTCACCACCAGTACCGGATTATCAAACTGCCAGACGCGCACGACCTTTGGCGCGGCGACGCGACAGGACAGCACGGCCGTTCTTGGTAGCCATGCGAGCACGGAAGCCGTGAGTACGGGCGCGTTTGATGGTGCTTGGTTGGAAAGTACGTTTCATGGCGTTGTTACCTGGTTCGTCCACAACGGGCCGGAATGGCCCCCGTTTTAAGAGACCGGCGATTCTAGAGAAAGCAAGCCTCTAGGTCAATTTCCAACCAGCTTTTCCTTCAATTAGATCGCTATAGGGCAAAACGCCCTTTTCTATCCGCCGGCCTTCCACGAGCAATGTCATAGATATAAAAATAAAGAAGGAAGTTATTTAAAGCTTTTCTGTAAAGCTTATAAAAGCTAGGCAGGCCATCCTCTGTGGATAACTGTGTTAAGGCCATATTCCACGTGGTGTACAGAGGATGACAACACGGGGGAGAAGCAGTGCTCTGCCTGTGCTGCGCTGTCGGATAAGCTGTGTGTGGAATGGCATGTTATTCACAGGCCAGTTACCCACAGACTTTCACCCCCACTTGTGCAACGAGCTCAGGGGCGCTTATCCACAGAGCTTATGCACAGACCATTGGTCGCCTTTTTCCCCGATAAGACGTTGATTTTGGGTGCCCTGTGGGCAACCTACATGTGGATAAGTGGGCGGCTCGCCGCTACAATGGCGGCTGTTTTTGCCTCACCGGCTTTCAACTTAGGGGATATCCGTGTCAGTGGAACTTTGGCAGCAGTGCGTGGAGCTTTTGCGCGATGAGCTGCCTGCCCAGCAATTCAACACCTGGATCCGTCCGCTACAGGTCGAAGCCGAAGGCGACGAGTTGCGCGTTTATGCGCCCAACCGTTTCGTTCTCGACTGGGTCAACGAGAAGTACCTGAGCCGCGTTCTCGAATTGCTCGACGAACATGGCAACGGTCTCGCGCCCGTTCTCTCCTTGTTAATAGGCAGCAAACGTAGCTCGGCGCCTCGCGCTGCGCCGAATGCGCCGTTGGCGGCGAGTGCCTCGCAGGCCCAGGCCGCAGTGGCACCTGTTAACAATTCACCCGCGCCGCTTGCCCAGACGCCTTCGAAATCAGCGTCGCAGAAAAATGCGCCTATTAATGAAGAGCCGTCTCGCGACAGCTTCGACCCGATGGCTGGCGCCAGCTCGCAACAGGCACCGGTTCGCGCCGAACAGCGCACCGTGCAGGTAGAAGGCGCGCTCAAGCACACCAGTTACCTGAACCGCACCTTTACCTTCGAGAATTTCGTCGAAGGTAAATCCAACCAGCTTGCTCGCGCCGCGGCCTGGCAAGTGGCGGATAACCCCAAGCACGGTTACAACCCGCTCTTCCTTTATGGTGGCGTTGGCTTGGGTAAGACTCACTTGATGCACGCTGTGGGTAACCACCTATTAAAGAAGAACCCGAATGCCAAGGTCGTGTACCTGCACTCGGAGCGTTTCGTGGCTGACATGGTCAAGGCCTTGCAGCTCAATGCCATCAACGAGTTCAAGCGCTTCTATCGCTCCGTTGACGCCTTGCTGATCGATGACATCCAATTCTTCGCGCGCAAAGAGCGTTCCCAGGAAGAGTTTTTCCATACGTTCAACGCCCTGCTCGAAGGCGGCCAACAGGTCATCTTGACCAGTGACCGTTATCCGAAGGAAATCGAAGGTCTGGAAGAGCGCTTGAAATCGCGCTTCGGCTGGGGTCTGACCGTTGCGGTCGAGCCGCCGGAACTCGAAACCCGCGTTGCGATCCTGATGAAAAAAGCTGATCAGGCTAAGGTCGATCTACCGCACGACGCGGCGTTCTTTATCGCCCAACGCATTCGCTCCAACGTGCGTGAGCTGGAAGGCGCGCTCAAGCGGGTCATCGCTCACTCGCACTTCATGGGTCGCGACATCACCATCGAACTGATCCGCGAATCCCTGAAAGACTTGCTGGCACTGCAGGACAAACTGGTGAGTGTGGATAACATCCAGCGCACCGTGGCCGAGTACTACAAGATCAAGATTTCCGATCTGCTGTCCAAGCGCCGTTCGCGCTCGGTGGCTCGTCCGCGCCAGGTGGCCATGGCTCTCTCCAAGGAGTTGACCAACCATAGCCTACCGGAAATCGGCGATGTGTTTGGTGGTCGCGACCACACTACGGTCTTGCACGCATGCCGCAAGATCAACGAACTTAAGGAATCCGACGCGGATATTCGCGAGGACTACAAGAACCTGCTGCGTACACTGACCACTTGATGACACCAGCGCAGCTTATTAAGGCAAGGGACTAGACCATGCATTTCACCATTCAACGCGAAGCCCTGTTGAAACCCCTGCAACTGGTCGCAGGCGTCGTCGAGCGCCGACAGACCTTGCCGGTGCTCTCCAACGTATTGCTGGTTGTCGAAGGCCAGCAGTTGTCCCTGACTGGCACCGACCTGGAAGTCGAACTGGTTGGTCGTGTACAGCTGGAAGAGCCTGCCGAGCCGGGCGAAATCACGGTACCGGCGCGCAAGCTGATGGACATCTGCAAGAGCCTGCCGAACGACGCGCTGATCGACATCAAGGTTGATGAGCAGAAGTTGGTGGTGAAGGCCGGCCGTAGTCGTTTCACCTTGTCGACACTGCCAGCCAATGATTTCCCGACGGTAGAAGAAGGCCCTGGCTCGCTGACCTGCAGCCTGGAGCAAAGCAAATTGCGCCGTTTGATCGAGCGCACCAGCTTCGCCATGGCCCAGCAGGACGTGCGTTACTACCTCAACGGCATGCTGCTGGAAGTGTCCGAGGGCATTATCCGCGCCGTAGCCACTGACGGTCACCGTCTGGCGATGTGCTCGATGCGCGCCGATATCGGCCAGCCGGACCGTCACCAGGTGATCGTGCCGCGTAAAGGTATTCTTGAGCTGGCGCGCCTGCTCACTGAGCCGGATGGCAATGTCAGCATCGTATTGGGTCAGCACCACATTCGCGCCACCACCGGCGAGTTCACCTTCACGTCCAAGCTGGTCGACGGTAAATTCCCGGATTACGAGCGCGTGCTGCCTAAAGGCGGTGACAAGTTGGTGATCGGCGATCGTCAGGCACTGCGTGAAGCGTTCAGCCGCACAGCGATTCTGTCCAACGAAAAATACCGTGGTATTCGTCTGCAACTGGCCAACGGTCAGCTGAAAATTCAGGCCAATAACCCGGAGCAGGAAGAGGCGGAAGAAGAAGTAGGCGTTGACTACAACGGCGGTTCGTTGGAAATCGGCTTCAACGTGAGCTACCTGCTGGACGTACTTGGCGTGATGACCACTGAACAGGTGCGCCTGATCCTGTCGGACTCCAACAGCAGCGCCTTGGTGCAGGAATCCGACAACGACGATTCGGCTTATGTTGTTATGCCGATGCGCCTGTAATCATGCTCAGCAGACGCTAGATGTCCCTCAGTCGCGTTTCAGTCACCGCGGTGCGCAACCTGCACCCGGTGACCTTCTCCCCCTCCCCCCGCATTAATATCCTCCACGGTGCCAACGGCAGTGGAAAAACCAGCGTGCTGGAAGCTATCCACTTGCTGGGGCTCGCCCGTTCCTTTCGCAGTGCGCGCTTGTTACCGGTTATCCAGTACGAACAATTGGCGTGTACTGTCTTTGGCCAGGTTGAACTGGCGGAGGGCGGATACAGCAGCCTGGGGATATCACGTGATCGTGGCGGTGAATTTCAGATTCGTATCGACGGGCAAAATGCGCGCAGTGCTGCGCAATTGGCAGAGATCCTGCCATTGCAGTTGATAAACCCTGACAGCTTTCGGCTGTTGGAAGGCGCACCCAAAATCCGCAGGCAATTCCTCGATTGGGGAGTGTTCCACGTGGAACCGCGCTTCATGGCCACTTGGCAGCGCCTGCAGAAGGCCCTGCGGCAGCGGAACTCGTGGCTGCGGCATGGTACACTTGACGCCGCTTCGCAAGCGGCCTGGGACCGGGAACTGTGCCTGGCCAGCGACGAAATAGATGAATACCGCCGCGCCTACATCAAAGCCTTGAAACCAGTCTTTGAGCAGACTTTGAGTGAGTTGTTGGATCTCGAAGGGCTGACGCTGAGCTACTACCGTGGTTGGGACAAAGAGCGTGAACTGAGCGCAGTGCTCGCCACGTCCCTGCAGCGGGATCAGCAAATTGGCCATACCCAGGCCGGACCCCAACGGGCAGATTTGCGTCTTAGATTAGGCGCTCATAACGCTGCGGATATCTTGTCCCGCGGCCAGCAGAAGTTGGTGGTGTGTGCGCTGCGTATCGCTCAAGGCCACTTGGTTAGCCAAGCCCGACGCGGCCAGTGTATTTATCTGGTGGATGACTTGCCGTCTGAACTCGACGAGCAACACCGCCGCGCGCTATGCCGCTTATTGGAAGACTTACGCTGCCAGGTGTTTATCACTTGTGTAGACCATGAATTATTGAGGGAAGGCTGGCAGACGGAAACGCCAGTCGCTTTGTTCCACGTGGAACAAGGCCGTATCACCCAGACCCACGACCATCGGGAGTGAAGGCATGAGCGAAGAAAACACGTACGACTCGACCAGCATTAAAGTGCTGAAAGGTTTGGATGCCGTACGCAAACGTCCCGGTATGTACATTGGCGACACTGATGACGGTAGCGGTCTGCACCACATGGTGTTCGAGGTGGTCGACAACTCCATCGACGAAGCTTTGGCCGGTCACTGCGACGACATCAGCATCATCATCCACCCGGATGAATCCATTACCGTGCGCGACAACGGTCGTGGCATTCCGGTAGATGTGCACAAAGAAGAAGGCGTTTCGGCGGCAGAGGTCATCATGACCGTGCTCCACGCTGGCGGTAAGTTCGACGATAACTCCTATAAAGTATCCGGCGGTTTGCACGGTGTAGGTGTTTCGGTAGTGAACGCGCTGTCCGAAGAGTTGATCCTGACCGTCCGCCGTAGCGGAAAGATCTGGGAACAGACTTACGTCCACGGCGTTCCACAGGAGCCGATGAAAATCGTCGGCGACAGTGAATCGACCGGCACGCAGATTCACTTCAAGCCATCGGCTGAAACTTTCAAGAATATCCACTTCAGCTGGGATATTCTGGCCAAGCGTATCCGTGAACTGTCCTTCCTCAACTCCGGTGTGGGTATCGTCCTCAAAGACGAGCGCAGCGGAAAGGAAGAGCTGTTCAAGTACGAAGGCGGTCTGCGGGCATTCGTTGAATACCTGAACACCAACAAGACTGCGGTCAACCAGGTGTTCCACTTCAACATCCAGCGTGAAGACGGCATCGGCGTAGAAATCGCCCTGCAGTGGAACGACAGCTTCAACGAGAACCTGTTGTGCTTCACCAACAACATTCCACAGCGCGACGGCGGTACTCACCTGGTGGGTTTCCGTTCCGCACTGACGCGCAACCTGAACACCTACATCGAAGCCGAAGGCTTGGCCAAGAAGCATAAAGTCGCCACCACGGGTGACGATGCACGCGAAGGCCTGACCGCGATCATCTCGGTAAAAGTGCCGGATCCCAAGTTCAGTTCCCAGACTAAAGACAAGCTGGTGTCTTCCGAAGTGAAGACAGCTGTTGAACAGGAGATGGGTAAGTACTTCTCCGACTTCCTGCTGGAGAACCCGAACGAAGCCAAGTTGGTCGTCGGTAAGATGATCGATGCCGCGCGTGCCCGTGAAGCCGCACGTAAGGCTCGTGAGATGACCCGCCGCAAAGGCGCGCTGGATATCGCCGGCCTGCCGGGCAAACTGGCTGACTGCCAGGAGAAGGACCCTGCCCTCTCCGAACTGTACTTGGTGGAAGGTGACTCTGCTGGCGGTTCCGCCAAGCAGGGTCGTAACCGTCGCACCCAGGCCATTCTTCCGTTGAAGGGCAAGATCCTCAACGTTGAAAAGGCCCGCTTCGACAAGATGATTTCCTCCCAGGAAGTCGGCACCTTGATCACGGCGCTGGGCTGCGGCATCGGCCGCGATGAATACAACATCGACAAGCTGCGCTATCACAACATCATCATCATGACCGATGCTGACGTCGACGGTTCGCACATCCGTACCCTGCTGCTGACCTTCTTCTTCCGTCAGTTGCCGGAGTTGATCGAGCGCGGCTACATCTACATCGCCCAGCCACCGTTGTACAAAGTGAAAAAGGGTAAGCAAGAGCAATACATCAAAGACGACGACGCCATGGAAGAGTACATGACGCAGTCGGCTCTGGAAGATGCGAGCCTGCACTTGAACGATGAAGCCCCGGGTATTTCCGGCGAAGCATTGGAGCGTCTGGTTAACGACTTCCGCATGGTGATGAAGACCCTCAAGCGCCTGTCGCGCCTGTACCCTCAGGAGCTGACCGAGCACTTCATTTACCTTCCGGCCATCACCCTGGAACAGTTGGGCGATCATGCACACATGCAGGATTGGCTGGCCCAGTACGAAGTACGTCTGCGCACTGTCGAGAAGTCTGGCCTGGTGTACAAAGCCAGTCTGCGTGAAGACCGTGAACGTAACGTGTGGCTGCCAGAGGTTGAACTGATCTCCCACGGCCTGTCGAACTACGTCACCTTCAACCGCGACTTCTTCGGCAGCAACGACTACAAGACCGTGGTTACCTTGGGTGCCCAACTCAGCACCCTGTTGGACGACGGCGCTTACATTCAGCGTGGCGAGCGTAAGAAAGCAGTCAAGGAGTTCAAAGAGGCTCTGGACTGGTTGATGGCCGAAAGCACCAAACGTCACACCATCCAGCGATACAAAGGTCTGGGCGAGATGAACCCGGATCAACTGTGGGAAACCACCATGGACCCTGCCCAGCGTCGCATGCTGCGCGTGACCATCGAAGACGCCATTGGTGCGGATCAGATCTTCAACACCCTGATGGGTGATGCGGTCGAGCCTCGCCGTGACTTCATCGAAAGCAACGCTCTGGCAGTGTCTAACCTGGACTTCTGATCCAGGCGGGACCCGCAAAACAAAAAGGCCAACGTTATGCGTTGGCCTTTTTTATTACGTGGAAATCAGTATTTTTTGAATGCTCCACGTGGAACATCACCCTTTTCAACCATGGGAAGCAGTCGCCACGCTCTCCAACCGGTACCCATACCCATAAATCGTCAACAGCTGCCAACCTCTATCAGCAGTAAGGCCGAGCTTGTTGCGCAGTCGATAGATATGCGTATCCAATGGCCGTGAGGACACCATTTCTTCATGGGTCCAGAACCGCTCGTAAAGGTACTCGCGAGACAACGGTCGCGCTAAGTTGGCGAACAAGCAACTCGCCAAGCGGTATTCGCGTTCAGTAAGGTTGATCGGTTTTCCCGCGCGGGTGACGGTCAACTCGGCGTCGTCGAAGGTCAGATCGTTGAAACTTTGTACTTCCTGGGTCGCCGACTTCTGCAGGCCATGGCGACGTAGAACGGCGGTAACCCGAGCCTTGAGTTCGTTGGGACGAAAGGGTTTGCTGACGTAGTCATCGGCGCCACTGTTCAACGCGGTGACGATATCGCTTTCCGCATCCCTGCTGGTGAGCATGATCACGGCGGGTGGCGACTCCATGTGCTCACGGGTCCAGCGCAGCAACGCAATGCCGGTGATATCGGGCAGTTGCCAATCGAGTATCAGCAGATCAAAGGTTTCCCGCCGCAACTGACGCAGCAGGTCCTCACCACGCTCGAAGCAATGCAGGGTCCAGGGCTGTTCGGCGGTGCTGGGGATTTGTCGCAGTGTCTGTTCCACCCTTCGCAATTCAGCGGGTTCGTCATCCAGTATTGCGACACGCATGGGTGGGTCCTTTCATTTTGAAGAGTACGGCAGTCGTAGTGAGGGCACGTACTGCGCAGATGCCAGCCATCGAATCTGAAGAATTGTGCGCAGATTCGTTAGCCCCTTGGATCTCTCGGTAGGCTGGGTTCAATGAGTGATCAACCCAGTTAAAGTCCTCGGTACCGATGTGGGAAAGATACCGGCTCCAGGCCGTAAGGAAAAGGATCAGCCGACGCGTGCGCTGTCGTAGACTTCTGTGCCCCAATGGTAGATACCTTGGTGCTTCTACCTTTATGAGCCTCACGCAGGAAAACTTTTCCACTGCCGCGAAAATGAGCTTCACTGGGCGCTATGCCACTTCCTTTCGTATGCCAACAACAGGGAAACGCTGATCAATGATGCTCTGGGGCAAGGCTGAAAAACGTCAACCCACCCATGCCCAACGGCTGTTCCACGGTTTGGTTCGTGAGTGGTTGTGGATCGGTTTGCTGTTGTTGCCGATCACGGCCTACCTTTCGACGAGTGCTGGCCTGGCGTTGAACAATCCGCTGTACGACAGCCTTCGCCGTCTGACACCGCTGCCGGTGGACCCACGTATCTTATTGGTGACCATCGATGACGCCAGCTTGAAGAAGCTCGGGCAGTGGCCTTGGCCCCGTAGTTTGCATGCCGACCTGATCGACCGCCTGAGTGCTGCACAACCCACCGCCATCCTGTTCGACGTGATATTCAGCGATCCTGCCGATCTCGCTGCTGACAAACGCTTGGCCGACGCGCTGTGCAGCGCCGGCAACGTACTGTTGCCCCTGGCGCGTGATGATTCTGCCAGCGATAGCCAGCCCAGAGGAGAGCTGCAGCCACTGCTTAAATGTGCCAAAGGCATAGGGCATATCAACGTGGAAGCGGACAGCGATGGCGTGGTGCGCAGGCTGTATTTGCGCGAGGGCCCACCCGATGCCACGGCGCCTCAGTTGGCATGGCTAGCGTTCACGATGAGTGGCCAACCCTCAGAGATGCCAGGTGAGCCTCGCGATTCGAACTCCCAGGGCTGGCATCAGGAACATGCAGTTCGCATCCCGTATATCGACCCCGACAGCCGTTTTCCGAGTGTGTCTTATGTCAGCGTATTACGCGGCGAAGTCCCTCCTGAGCAGTTGCGTAACCGCCTTATTTTGGTAGGCGCCCCAGGTTCGGGCATGGGCGATCGTTTTGTCACTCCGCTTTCCCCCATGATGGGCACTACAGCGGGTGTGGAGATCCAGGCCAACGTGCTCAACGGCCTACTGCAAGGGCGTAGCGTCGTGGATATGCCGCAATGGCTGTCAGCCGTGATGGCAACGTCCTGGGTGGCGCTGCTGCTGGGCCTGCTGCTCTACCGTCCACGCTATGCGCTATGGATGACGCTGGGGTGTATGTTTACGGCCTTGCTCGGCTCATTTGCCCTACTGCGTATGGGCTACTGGTGGTCGCCTGCGGCATGCCTGATCGGCTTGCTGCTCAGCTACCTGATCTGGAATTGGCGGCGTCTCAGCGTGATCCTGGCCTACTTTGGCTGGGAGCTGGCGCGGTTGGATAACGAACCCAAAGTCTTGCCCGAACGCCGCCGTGCGCCAGCCAGCAAAGGTGATGTGTTGCAGGGGCGCATCTTTGCCCTGGAGCAAGCGGTGAGCCGCACGCGGGACACCCGGCGCTTTATGGCCGACGGCCTTGAGTGCCTGCCGGTGGCGACGCTGATCACGGACACCCAAGGCAATATATTGCTGGCTAACCGTATTGCCCGCGACGTGTTCGGTAATGATCTGGTCAACCAAAACCTGTTGGACCAGCTGGTTGATCTGGGTTATCCACCCCTGCACAACGGCGTGCGCCCTGCCCTTTCGGCATTGGAATTGGTTGAGTTTCGGGATATCCACCAACGCAGCCTGCGCATGGAGCTTGCACCTCTGCTACCGGCCGAAGGGGACGTGGCGCTGGGTTGGCTGCTGAGCCTCACTGACCTCAGCAAGGAGCGTGAGGCCCAGCAGCACCGAGAAACCATGTTGCGTTTCCTGTCCCATGATCTTCGTGCGCCGCACTCGGCGATCCTTGCACTGCTCGACGTACACAGCGCCGAGTCGCCAGTGTTTGCGCAGATAGAGCAGCAGGTACGCCGCGCCTTGAGCCTGACTGAATCTTTTGTTCAGTTGGCAAAAGCCGAGGCCGACGGTTACCACTTCCAGCCAACGCTGTTCGCCATGCTGGTTATGGATGCTTTTGACCAAGTGGCGCTGATCGCACAGCTCAAGGGCATTCACCTGGTCCACGATCTGGATGAGGCAGATGAGGGGATGGTGTCAGCCGATCAGTCGCTGCTCACCCGTGCGTTATTCAACGTGCTGGAGAACGCGATCAAATACTCGCCGTCCGGCACCACCGTCCGGTTGAGACACAGCAGCACGCAAGGCTGGTTGGAATGCCGGATCAGTGACCAGGGCCCGGGTATAGCTGCCGAAGATTTACCGGAGTTATTCAGCCAGTACAAACGCTTTGATTCAGCCCAAGGCAGCGATGGGTTGGGACTCGGGCTGACCATGGTCAAAGCGGTCGTGGAGCGTCATGGAGGACGTATCGAATGTGAAAGCAGTGTGGGCAAAGGCACCACATTCAGCCTGCAATTGCCCTTGCTGGACGAGTGCTAAAACGTGCTTTTGCGCTGTGCATAAAAAACCGGTCACAAGGACCGGTTTTTTTATGCGGAAAAAACTTATGCACGTTTTTAGAGATTTTCAGGTCTCTGGAAATATGTAAGTAAATCAGCTTGTTATGAAGCAAAAAAGCCAATTCGCCAACAATCCGTGCACAGGTTATCCACAGATGCTCATACCACCGGAGTGTCTACCACAACCGGCTCCGGCGGCAGGGAACCCATGGCCCGTTGCTGCGCTTCATTCCACGCCTGCGCGCGCTCATTCAGCGCGGCAATGGCGCGTGGGCCTTCGCCTTCTGCGTACATAGGTTCGCCAATCACCACGGTGATGGTGCCTTCGCGTTTTGCCCAACCAGTCTTCGGCCAGAACTTGCCGGCGTTATGCGCAATCGGCAACACCGGCAGATGGGCGTTGACCGCCAGGGCCGTACCACCTCGGGAGAATTTACCCACGGTGCCAAAGGGCACCCGCGTACCTTCCGGGAAGATCAGCACCCAAACGCCGTCCTTGAGCAGCTCGTCGCCCTTCTTGGCCACGTGCTTGAGCGCCGCCTTGGGGTTGTCACGGTCGATGGCGATCGGGCGCAACATGGCCATGGCCCAGCCAAAGAACGGTACGTACAGCAATTCGCGCTTGAGCACCTGGCTCAACGGCGAGAAGTACGCCGAGAGGAAGAACGTCTCCCAGGTGCTCTGATGGTTAGACAAAATCACGCAGGGCTGGTCCGGGACGTTTTCAGCGCCCTTGATCTCAAAACGGATGTTCAGGAACACCTTGGTCAGCCACAACGCGCAGCGGCACCAATAGACGTTGATAAAGCGATAGCGCGCCTTGAACGGCAGGAAGGGTGCAATAAAAAAGCTCAGGGTGCACCAGAGAAGCGAACTGGTGCCCAGCAGCAGGTAAAAGAAAAAGGTTCTGATGGCCTGCAAGATCGACATGGCGGCATTTACCGTTGCGGGACACGGCCCGCCTGTTGAAAAGCGCACTCCCGAACACTCCTTGGCCAGGATGTTGAGGGCGGCTAGTTGTTGATAAGTTCTGCGGCAACGGCCGCCAGATCGTCAAAAATCAAAGTGCCTACCGGCAGGTTTTTCGCCTGGGTCTTTTCGCCTTTCCCGGTCTTTACCAAAACTGGCTGAGAGTCGACGGCTTTGGCCGCCTCCAGGTCACCGAGGCTGTCCCCGACGAACCATATCCCAGCTAACGGCACCTTGTAATGTTCTGCAATGGTTTTCAACATGCCAGGCTTGGGTTTACGGCAATCGCAGCCCTCATCCGGCCCGTGGGGGCAGTACGTCACCAACCCCACCTCACCGCCCTGCTCCGCCACTAACGTGCGCAAGCGCGCGTGCATGGCGTCCAGGGTAGCGATGTCGTAGTAGCCACGGGCAATGCCGGACTGGTTGGTGGCAATCGCCACTGTCCAACCGGCTTTGCTCAACTGCGCGATGGCCTCGATCGAGCCGGGCAGCGGTATCCACTCCGCCACTGACTTGATGTAAGCGTCGGAGTCGTAGTTGATCACCCCGTCCCGATCGAGAATCAGCAGTTTCACCATGGTCAGCTCAGGGTCGAAATGTCGGCGATGTTGACGAACAAGCCGCGCAGACGCGCCAGCATGGCGTAGCGGTTTTTCCGCACGCCGGCGTCTTCGGCATTGATCATCACCGCTTCAAAGAACGCATCCACCGGCTCACGCAATGTGGCCAGGCGCGCCAGTGCTTCGGCGTAGTTACGCTCGGCGATCAGCGGCTTCACGGCGTTTTCTGCCTTGGCGATGGCCGAGTTCAGCGAGAACTCCTTGGCATCGGCAAACAGGCCAGGGTCGACATCGGCGTTGCCCAGGCCTTCGGCCTTGCTCAGCAGGTTCGACACACGCTTGTTCACAGCGGCCAGGGCATCGGCTTCCGGCAACTTGCGGAAGGCCTGCACGGCTTGTACGCGCTGATCGAAGTCCAGCGCCGAACCCGGTTGCAGGGCACGTACCGACAGGTAGACGGAAACGTCCACGCCTTCGTCTTCGTAGCGCGCACGCAGGCGGTCGAACACAAACTCCAGCACTTGCTCGGCCAGGCCGGCTTGCTTGACCTTGGTACCGAACTGGCCGACCGCGAACACCACGGCCTGGGTCAGGTCGAGGTCGAGCTTCTTGTCGATCAGGATACGCAGCACACCCAGGGCTGCACGGCGCAGGGCATAGGGGTCTTTGCTACCGGTAGGCAGCATGCCGATACCGAAGATACCCACCAGGGTATCCAGCTTGTCGGCGATGGCCACGGCCGCGCCGGTCAGGGTGGTTGGCAGCTCTGCACCGGCACCGCGTGGCATGTACTGCTCGTTCAGTGCCAGGGCAACGTCTTCGGCCTCGCCATCGTTGAGGGCGTAGTAGTAGCCGGCAACGCCTTGCATCTCAGGGAATTCGCCGACCATCTCGGTGGCCAGGTCGCACTTGGACAGCATACCGGCGCGGGCGGCCGAGGCCGCATCGCCGCCAATGCGGGGTGCGATATAGGCAGCGAGCTTGGAAACGCGCGCAGCCTTGTCGTAGACGCTGCCGAGCTTTTCCTGGAACACCACGT
Organism: Pseudomonas sp. SR18; assembly: GCF_023701505.1. Taxonomy (NCBI): domain Bacteria; kingdom Pseudomonadati; phylum Pseudomonadota; class Gammaproteobacteria; order Pseudomonadales; family Pseudomonadaceae; genus Pseudomonas; species Pseudomonas sp. SR18. The sequence goes on from NZ_JAMQAU010000002.1 coordinate 379,248, forward strand.
TTTGCAGGCGCAGGTTGAAGTCTTCAAGCTTCGACTTCTTGTCTTGCTTGAAGAAAAACTCGGCGTCGGTCAGGCGCGGGCGGACGACTTTCTCGTTACCGGCGATGATCTGCTGCGGGTCTTTGCTTTCGATGTTGGCCACGGTAATGAAGCGCGGCAGCAACTTGCCGTCCACATCCAGCAGGCAGAAGTACTTCTGGTTGTCCTGCATGGTGGTGATCAGGGCTTCTTGCGGCACGTCGAGGAAGCGCTCTTCGAACGAACACACCAGCGGCACTGGCCATTCAACCAGCGCGGTCACTTCGTCGAGCAGGCTTGGCGGCACGATGGCCGTGCCTTCCTGCAGGCGGGCCAGCTCTTCGGTGCGCTTGCTGATCAGCTCGCGACGCTCATTGGCGTCGGCCAGTACGTAAGCGGCACGCAGGTCGGCGGCATAGCTCGCCGGCGAGGTGATGCGTACGGCTTCAGGATGATGGAAGCGGTGACCACGGGAATCGCGGCCAGCCTTCTGGGCGAGGATGGTGCAGTCGATGACCTGGTCACCGAGCAGCATCACCAGCCATTGGGTTGGGCGGACGAATTCTTCTTTGCGTGCACCCCAGCGCATGCGCTTGGGGATCGGCAGGTCGTTCAGGGAGTCTTCAACGATGGTCGGCAGCAGGCTGGCAGTCGGCTTGCCGGTGATGACCTGGCTGAAGCGCAGTTTCGGACCGCTCTGATCGATCTCGCTCAGCTCCACGCCACACTTCTTGGCAAAACCAAGGGCGGCCTGGGTCGGGTTGCCTTCAGCGTCGAAAGCCGCCTGGCGCGGCGGGCCGTCGAGGTTGATGCTGCGGTCCGGTTGCTGGGTTTCCAGCGCAGTCAGCAACACCGCCAGGCGACGTGGCGCGGCGTAGACTTTCTTGGCTTCAAACTTCAGGCCGGCAGTCTGCAGGCCTTTTTCGATACCGGCCAAAAATGCATCGGCCAGGGTGTTGAGGGCCTTGGGTGGCAGCTCTTCGGTGCCCAGTTCAACCAGGAAATCTTGAGCACTCATTGTGCAGCCTCCAGCTTAGCCAACACTTCATCACGCAGGTCCGGGGTGGCCATCGGGAAGCCCAGCTTGGCGCGAGCCAGCAGGTAGGCTTGGGCGACGGAACGCGCCAGGGTGCGTACACGCAGGATGTATTGCTGGCGCGCGGTTACCGAAATGGCACGGCGGGCGTCCAGCAGGTTGAAGGTGTGGGATGCCTTCAGGACCATTTCATAGCTTGGCAACGGCAGCGGCTGGTCGAGTTCGATCAGGCGCTTGGCTTCGCTTTCATAGAAGTCGAACAGTTCGAACAGCTTCTCGACGTTGGCGTGTTCGAAGTTGTAGGTCGACTGCTCCACTTCGTTCTGGTGGAACACATCGCCATAAGTCACTTTGCCGAACGGGCCGTCCGCCCATACCAGGTCGTAGACCGAGTCCACGCCCTGCAGGTACATGGCCAGGCGTTCCAGGCCGTAGGTGATCTCGCCGGTCACCGGGTAGCACTCGATGCCGCCCGCTTGCTGGAAGTAAGTGAATTGCGTCACTTCCATGCCGTTGAGCCAGACTTCCCAGCCCAGGCCCCAGGCGCCCAGCGTCGGCGATTCCCAGTTGTCTTCGACGAAACGGATATCGTGGACCAGCGGGTCCAGGCCAACATGCTTGAGCGAGCCCAAGTACAGTTCCTGGAAGTTGTCCGGGTTCGGCTTCAATACCACCTGGAATTGGTAGTAGTGCTGCAGACGGTTCGGGTTTTCGCCGTAGCGGCCGTCAGTCGGGCGACGACTGGGCTGCACATAAGCGGCGTTCCAGGTTTCCGGGCCAATGGCCCGCAGGAAGGTAGCGGTGTGGAAAGTGCCGGCGCCTACTTCCATATCGTAGGGCTGAAGTACCACACAACCTTGCTCGGCCCAGTATTGCTGGAGGGCGAGGATCAAGTCTTGGAAGGTACGCACGGCTGGCGTAGGCTGGCTCACGAAATTCACCTGTTACTTGGGCTGCGATTTAAAGAGCGGGAGTATACCCGATTCGGCCGCGCCACCATCCCCTGGAGCCTTATGCCACGCTGCTTTTGGTGTTCTGAAGATCCGCTGTACATGGCTTATCACGATCAGGAGTGGGGAACGCCGCTGCGCGATGCGCAGGGCTTGTTCGAGTTGCTTTTACTCGAAGGGTTCCAGGCGGGCCTTTCCTGGATCACCGTTTTACGCAAACGCGAGCATTACCGAAAGGTCTTGTTTGGTTTTGATGCGCAGCGCCTGGCGCACTTGAGCGACGACGAGATCGAAGCGCTGATGCTCGACCCTGGTATCGTGCGCAACCGCCTCAAGCTCAACGCCACTCGCCGCAACGCCGCGGCCTGGCTGGCGCTGGAAGATCCGGTGGGCTTGCTCTGGTCGTTTGTCGGCGGCGTGCCCAAGGTCAATCACTTCAAGGATCGCAGCGAAGTCCCGGCGATCACCCCCGAGGCTGAAGCCATGAGCAAAGCCCTGAAAAAGGCCGGCTTCACCTTCGTCGGACCGACCATTTGCTACGCGTTCATGCAGGCCTCGGGCATGGTCATGGACCACACTCAGGACTGCGACCGTTACGCGGACTTGGTCAACGCCGGTTAGAATGCGTGCTTTGCGCACCACACACGAACGGGAGTGACCTGTGGAAAAGTTTAAAGGCGCCTTGCTGGTAGGCGCTCTTCGGTTGTTTGCCCTGCTGCCCTGGCGTGCCGTCCAGGCCGTCGGCACGGCGATTGGCTGGATCATGTGGAAAACCCCCAACCGCTCTCGCGAGACGGTGCGGATCAACCTCTCCAAATGTTTCCCGGACATGGACCCGGCCGCCCGCGAACGCCTGGTTGGCCAGAGCCTGATGGACATCGGTAAGTCCCTGACCGAAAGCGCCTGTGCCTGGATCTGGCCGGCGCAACGCTCCATCGACCTGGTGCGTGAAGTCGAAGGCCTCGAAGTGCTGCACGAAGCATTGGCCTCGGGCAAAGGCGTGGTCGGCATCACCAGCCACCTGGGTAACTGGGAGGTGTTGAACCACTTCTATTGCAACCAGTGCAAACCGATCATTTTCTATCGCCCGCCCAAGCTCAAGGCGGTGGATGAGTTGCTGCGCAAACAGCGCGTGCAGTTGGGCAACCGCGTGGCGGCGTCCACCAAGGAAGGCATTCTCAGTGTGATCAAGGAAGTGCGCAAAGGTGGCCAGGTGGGTATTCCCGCTGACCCGGAGCCGGCGGAATCGGCAGGGATCTTCGTGCCGTTCTTTGCCACCCAGGCGCTGACCAGCAAGTTCGTGCCCAACATGCTCGCGGGCCACAAGGCTGTTGGTGTGTTCCTGCACGCCCTGCGACTGCCGGACGGTTCTGGCTACAAAGTAATCCTCGAAGCGGCGCCGGAAGACATGTACAGCACCGACACGGCCACGTCCTGCGCGGCGATGAGCAAGGTGGTGGAGCGCTATGTCGGCGCCTACCCGAGCCAGTACATGTGGAGCATGAAACGCTTCAAGAAACGCCCACCGGGTGAAGCGCGGTGGTACTGATTCACCGCTGATCTAAAGAACAACACAAACCAAATGTGGGAGGGGGCTTGCCCCCGATTGCAGTCTGTCAGCTACTGATATTTGGCTGATACACCGCTATCGGGGGCAAGCCCCCTCCCACATTTGATTTGCGCTTAGGCTTGGCGGTCGAGTTTCTTCAGGAACACCGTCATTTCTTTTTCCGCCTGTTTGTCGCCATGGGCCTGGGCCGCTTCTATGCCCTTTTCCCATGCCAGCCGTGCGGCGGTCAGATCATTCAAGCCAAGTTGCGCCTTACCCAACAACTTCCACGCTGCCGAATACTTCGGGTCGAACTCCACGCATTTCTGCAAATGCTCGGCCGCCTTGGCATTGTCCTTCAGATCCAGATAACCCTTGCCCAGCCCAAAGCGCAGCAGCGAATTATCCACACCCTTGGCGAGCATTTTTTCCAGGGATTCGAGCATGTCGGTCACTCCGGTTGATCAGAAAAAGCTCAAACCCACGTGGAACAACTTCTCCACATCGCGGATATGTTTTTTATCCACCAGGAACAGGATCACGTGGTCACCCGTGGCGATCACCGTATCGTCGTGGGCAATGATCACTTCTTCATCGCGAATAATCGCGCCAATGGTGGTGCCCGGTGGCAGGCCAATATCGCGGATGGCCTTGCCGATCACTTTGCTCGACTTCGCATCGCCGTGTGCGATCGCTTCGATGGCTTCCGCCGCGCCACGGCGCAGGGAGTGCACGCTGACGATATCGCCACGGCGTACGTGGGCCAGCAAGGTGCCGATAGTCGCCAGTTGCGGGCTGATAGCGATGTCGATATCGCCGCCCTGGATCAAGTCGACATAAGCCGGGTTGTTGATGATGGTCATCACCTTCTTGGCCCCCAGCCGCTTGGCCAGCAGCGAGGACATGATGTTGGCTTCGTCATCGTTGGTCAGGGCCAGGAAAATGTCGGCGTCGGCGATGTTTTCTTCCATCAACAGGTCGCGGTCCGAGGCGCTGCCTTGCAGGACGACCGTGCTGTCGAGGGTGTCGGACAAATGCCGGCAGCGCGCCGGGTTCATCTCGATGATCTTCACTTGATAGCGGCTTTCGATGGCCTCGGCCAGGCGCTCACCGATCTGCCCGCCGCCGGCGATGACGATGCGTTTATAGTTTTCGTCAAGCCGGCGCATTTCGCTCATCACGGCGCGAATATTCGCTTTAGCCGCGATGAAAAACACTTCGTCGTCGGCCTCGATCACCGTATCGCCCTGGGGCAGGATCGGCCGGTCACGCCGGAAAATCGCTGCTACGCGGGTTTCCACATTGGGCATGTGTTCGCGCAGCTGGCGCAGCTGCTGGCCGACCAGTGGGCCGCCATAATAGGCCTTCACTGCGACCAACTGCGCTTTGCCACCCGCGAAGTCGATCACCTGCAGGGCGCCCGGAATTTCGATCAGGCGCTTGATGTAGTGGGTCACCACCTGCTCCGGGCTGATCAGCACGTCGACCGGGATGGCGTCGTTATCGAACAGGCCGGCGCGGGTCAGGTAGGCGGCTTCGCGGACACGGGCGATCTTGGTCGGGGTGTGGAACAGAGTGTGGGCGACCTGGCACGCGACCATGTTGGTCTCGTCGCTGTTGGTCACGGCCACCAGCATGTCGGCATCGTCGGCTCCGGCCTGACGCAGCACCGTAGGAAACGACGCACGACCTTGTACGGTGCGGATGTCCAGGCGGTCGCCCAAGTCGCGCAGGCGCTCAGCGTCAGTGTCCACCACGGTGATGTCATTGGCTTCGCTGGCCAAATGTTCCGCCAGTGTGCCGCCCACCTGCCCTGCCCCAAGGATGATGATTTTCATCCGGTCACTCCCTCAAAAACCATTCAGCCGCGTGCGGCGGCAATCTTGATCAGTTTGGCGTAGTAGAAGCCGTCGTGCCCGCCTTCTTGCGCGAGCAATTGGCGACCGTGCGGCTGCTTGATGCCAGCCGTCGTGGCGAGGTCCAGCTCCCGGGCGCCGCTGGTGCGGGCGAGGAAGGCTTCGATCACCTCGGTGTTTTCGGTAGGCAAGGTGGAGCAGGTGGCGTAGAGCAGGATGCCGCCGACTTCCAGGGTCGGCCACATGGCGTCCAGCAGCTCACCTTGCAGGGTGGCCAGGGCGACGATGTCGTCGGGTTGGCGGGTGAGCTTGATGTCCGGGTGGCGGCGGATCACGCCGGTGGCCGAGCATGGCGCGTCGAGCAGGATGCGCTGGAATGGTTTGCCGTCCCACCAGGTGGCGGTGTCACGGCCATCGGCGGCGATCAGGTCGGCACTCAGGCCCAGGCGTGCGAGGTTTTCTCGTACGCGCACCAGGCGCTTGGCTTCCAGGTCGACAGCGACGACACCGGCCAGGTCTTTTTCGACTTCCAGGATGTGACAGGTCTTGCCGCCCGGGGCGCAGCAGGCGTCGAGTACGCGTTGGCCGGGCGCCAGGTCGAGCAAATCGGCGGCCAATTGCGCGGCTTCGTCCTGCACGCTGATCCAACCCTCGGCAAAACCCGGCAGGCTGCGCACGTCAGTGGCGGCTTCAAGCACAATGCCATCGACGCTGTACACGCACGGCGTGGCGTTGATGCCCGCATCGGTGAGCAATTGCAGGTAGGCGTCACGTGCGTGATGACGACGGTTGACCCGCAAAATCATCGGTGGATGCGCATTGTTGGCCGCGCAAATCGCTTCCCACTGCTCGGGCCAGAACGCCTTCAGGGACTTTTGCAGCCAGCGCGGGTGGGCGGTACGCACCACTGGGTCATGTTCCAGCTCGGCCAGCAGCGCTTCGCTTTCGCGCTGGGCGCGGCGCAGTACGGCATTGAGCAAGGCCTTGGCCCAGGGTTTTTTCAGCTTGTCGGCGCAACCGACGGTTTCACCGATGGCGGCATGGGCCGGCACGCGGGTGTAGAGCAACTGATAAAGCCCCACCAGCAGCAGCGCTTCGACGTCAGCATCGGCCGCCTTGAATGGCTTTTGCAGCAGCTTGGCCGCCAGCGCCGACAAGCGCGGCTGCCAACGGGCGGTGCCAAAAGCCAGGTCCTGGGTAAAGCCGCGATCGCGGTCCTCGACCTTATCCAACTGCGTCGGCAGTGAACTGTTCAGCGAAGCCTTGCCGTTGAGTACGGCGGCGAGAGCCTTGGCGGCGGCCAGACGTGGGTTCATTGCGCGGCCACCCCAAGTACGGTGCCCAGGGAAAACTTCTCACGGCGGCTGTTGAACAAATCGCTGAAATTCAGCGCCTTGCCGCCGGGCAATTGCAGACGGGTCAGGCACAGGGCCTGCTCGCCACAGGCGACCAACAGGCCGTCTTTGCTGGCGCCAATGATTTCACCGGGGGTGCCTTTGCCGTCGGCTAACGTGGCGGCCAACACTTTCAAGGCTTCGCCATTGAGGGTGCTGTGGCAGACCGGCCACGGGTTGAAGGCACGCACCAGGCGCTCCAGCTCCACGGCCGGGCGGCTCCAGTCGATGCGTGCTTCGTCTTTGTTCAATTTGTGGGCGTAGGTGGCCAGGTTGTCGTCCTGCACTTCGCCTTCCAGGGTGCCGGCAGCGAGGCCAGCGATCGCTTGGATCACGGCGGGCGGGCCCATTTCGGCCAGGCGGTCGTGCAGGCTGCCGCCAGTGTCTGCGGCGGTGATCGGCGTCACCACTTTGAGCAGCATCGGGCCGGTGTCCAAACCCGCCTCCATGCGCATCACGGTTACACCGCTTTGAGCATCACCGGCTTGCACCGCGCGCTGGATTGGCGCCGCACCGCGCCAGCGTGGCAGCAGTGACGCATGACTGTTGATGCAGCCCAGGCGCGGGATATCCAGCACCACTTGCGGCAGGATCAAGCCGTAAGCCACCACCACCAGCAGGTCAGGCTTTAGCGCAGCGAGCTCGGCCTGTGCCTCGGCGTTGCGCAGGGTCGGCGGCTGCAGCACAGCAATGTTGTGCTCCAGCGCCAACTGCTTGACCGGGCTCGGCATCAGTTTTTGCCCGCGACCGGCCGGGCGATCCGGCTGGGTATACACCGCAATGACATCGTAAGGGCTGGCAAGCAGCGCCTTGAGGTGTTCGGCGGCGAATTCGGGGGTGCCAGCAAAAACAATGCGCAGTGGCTCGGTCATGGGAGGTCTCGGTTAAAAGCAGTCACAAAAGAAAAAGGCTTGCCGCAGCAAGCCTTTGGAAGGAGGGCATCAAGCTTGCTGGCGATGCTTTTTTTCCAGCTTCTTCTTGATCCGATCACGCTTGAGCGTGGACAGGTAATCGACAAACAGCTTGCCGTTGAGGTGGTCGCATTCGTGTTGGATGCACACCGCCAGCAGGCCTTCGGCAATCAGCTCGAACGGCTTGCCGTCGCGGTCCAGGGCCTTGATCTTGACGCGCAGCGGGCGCTCGACGTTCTCGTAGAACTCCGGCACCGACAGGCAGCCTTCCTGGTATTCGCCCATCTCTTCGGTCAGCGGTTCGAACTCTGGGTTGATGTACACCATCGGTTCGCTGCGGTCTTCCGACAGGTCCATGACCACGATGCGCTGATGCACGTTGACCTGGGTGGCGGCGAGGCCGATACCCGGGGCTTCATACATTGTTTCAAACATGTCATCGACCAACTGACGAACCTTGTCGTCCACTACGGCCACCGGTTTGGCGATCGTGCGCAGGCGCGAGTCGGGGAATTCGAGGATGTTCAAAATAGCCATAAGCGTAATTGCTGCACATGTGAGGTAAAGGCAAATCGGCGGTGGGATGGACCCATACGGCCGGTGTGAAAGGCTCGAAAGCCGCGAAGGCTCTGGCATTTCACGCGAACGCACATAATAAAGGAGATTCACCCCATGAGGAAATCGCTACTCGTCTTGCTGCTGTGGGTTCCGTTTGCCGCAGCCCTGGTTCCCCAACCTGGCCCGCGTCTGGATCTACCGACGCAACAGGCCATCCAGCGCTTTTTATTGCACAACCGCATTCTGGATACTCCCCGGGATCTGGACACAGCGCCTTACATTGTCGCGGCCGAGGCCGGGCGCGTGCTGGGCACCCAGGGCGAGCGTTTGCACGCCAGGGGCGACCTGGACCCGGCCCAGCCGAGCTATGGGATCTTTCGCCGAGGCAAGGTCTATACCGACCCCCAGACCCAAGAATTGCTGGGTATCAATGCCGATGACATCGGTACTGCTCGTTTTGTGATGGCGGGGGACCTCAGCACTCTCGCCGTGCAACGGGCCACCCAGGAGGTGCGTCCTGGGGACCGTCTGCTCCGCGCGCAATTGCCCACGGCGCTGGAGCCTCAGAAATCAGCGCCTTTCATTGAAGGAAAAATCATCGATATCCCGAGGGGCGTGACCCAGATCGGCGTGCTGGACGCCGTCACCCTGAACAAGGGCCGGCGCGACGGGCTGGTCGAGGGCCAATTGCTGGCCGTCATCAAAACCGGCGCCACCGTCCGTGACCCGCTAACCGGCGCCCCCACGAAGCTACCCGATGAGCGCGCCGGCACGCTGCTGGTGTTCCGCACCTACGAAAAACTCAGTTATGGCCTGGTTCTCAACGCCTCGCGCCCACTGGCCGTGATGGACCGTTTCGAGACTGCTGAGCAAACGCAATAAATAGCCTGCTAAATAAGTTACCAACAGAGTTATCCACAGCTTGTTCCGGTCAAGGATGATCAGATGTTTCCGATAAACAGCAGTGAAATTTCCCCGTCAGAACTGGAGGCCCGACTACGCTTGCACAGGCTGCCGGAGGTAGGGCCGAAGCGTTTCAGGTTGTTGATCGAAGCGTTCGGCAGCGCTTCAAAGGCTATCAGTGCACCGGCCAGTGCCTGGCGTGCGCTGGGGTTGCCCCCCGTCAGCGCCGACGCCCGGCGCAGTCCGCAAATCCGTGATGGCGCCAGTCAAGCATTGGCCTGGTTAGGGCGCCCGGCCCAGCATTTGCTGATGTGGGACCAACCGGAGTACCCCGCTCTGCTCGCCCAGATCGACGATGCGCCACCGCTGTTATTCGTCGCTGGCGACCCTTCAATCCTCGAAAAACCGCAACTGGCGATGGTCGGCAGCCGGCGCGCGTCGCGCCCTGGCATGGACACTGCCGCGGCGTTTTCTCGCAGTTTGGCCAGTGCTGGTTTTGTCATCACCAGTGGCCTTGCGCTGGGTATCGATGGCGCGGCGCATCAAGCGGCATTGGATGTGGGTGGACATACCATCGGCGTGCTTGGCACGGGCCTGGAAAATTTTTATCCACAGCGCCACCGGCGGCTCGCCGAGGCGATGATTGCCCAAGGCAGTGCCGTGGTGTCCGAGTTCCCGCTGGATGCCGGGCCCCAGGCGAACAACTTTCCCCGGCGCAATCGCATCATCAGTGGCCTGTCGTTGGGCGTACTGGTGGTGGAGGCCAGCGTGGCCAGTGGCTCGCTGATCACCGCGAAGCTGGCCGCCGAGCAGGGCCGTGAGGTGTACGCGATCCCTGGCTCCATCCATCACCCTGGGGCCAAGGGTTGTCATCAGTTGATCCGCGAGGGTGCGACGCTGGTGGAAACCATCGAGCACATCCTTGAAGGCTTGCGGGGCTGGCAGGCATTGTCGCGCCCCACGCCGATGCCAGTGACCCATCCGTTGGTGGCTTTGCTGCACGCGGCACCTCACACCAGCGAAGCCCTGGCGATTGCCAGCGGCCGGCCTTTGTCCCAGGTGCTGGCGACCCTCACCGAGTTGGAACTGGAAGGCTTGGTCATCTGCGAAAGCGGGCGCTGGCTTGCACGCTGCTAGGTTTTGTAACGAAGATCGGTAAACTGCGCAGAGCTTTAGTCCGGAGAGTAAACAATGGTCAACAGGTGGCGTGTGCTGGAAGCCGCACGGGAAATTCGCGCAGGCGCGGTGATTGCCTATCCAACCGAGGCGGTCTGGGGCCTGGGTTGCGACCCTTGGAACGAAGAAGCGGTGGACCGGCTGCTGGCGATCAAGAATCGCTCGGTGGACAAGGGCCTGATCCTGGTTGCCGACAATATCCGTCAGTTCGACTTCCTGTTCGAAGACTTCCCGGATACCTGGATCGACCGCATGGCCAGCACCTGGCCTGGGCCGAATACCTGGTTGGTGCCGCATCAGGATTTACTGCCGCAATGGGTTACCGGTGTGCATGACACCGTGGCGCTGCGGGTCAGCGATCACCCCTTGGTGCGTGATTTATGCGCGCAGGTGGGGCCGTTGATTTCCACCTCGGCCAACCCGCAAGGCCGCCCGGCTGCCCGTACGCGGATTCGTGTGGAGCAGTATTTCCGTGGCCAGGTTGACTTGGTGTTGGGTGGCGCCTTGGGCGGGCGCAAGAACCCCAGCCTGATTCGCAACCTGGCGACGGGTGAGGTGGTGCGGCCTTCCTGAGACCGCGTCGAATCGTCGAACCGCCCCTCCCACATTTGAACCGTGTCCTTCAGGACAACACGGTCAACTGTGGGAGGGGGCTTGCCCCCGATGGGGCCCTCAAGGCAACAGAATGGTCGACCCCGTGGTACGCCGCCCCGACAACTCCGTCTGCGCCTTCGCCGCCTCCGCCAACGAATACCGCTGGTTGATATCAATGCGCACCTTGCCGCCTCGGATCATCGAAAACAGATCATTCGCCATCGCCTGCAAGTTCGTCGGGTTGTTGGCGTAGGTCGCCAAGGTCGGCCGGGTGACGTACAGCGAGCCTTTGGCCGACAGTATCCCCAGGTTCACGCCATCCACCGCGCCCGACGCGTTCCCGAAGCTCACCACCAATCCACGTGGCGCAACGCTGTCCAGGGACGTCAGCCACGTATCCTTGCCGACGCCGTCGTACACCACCGGGACCTTTTTGCCGTCGGTCAATTCCAGCACGCGCTTTGCCACGTCTTCCTTGCTGTAATCAATGGTTTCCCAGGCGCCGAGGGATTTGGCCAAAGCGGCCTTTTCTGGCGAACTCACGGTACCGATCAACTTCACGCCCAGCGCCTTGGCCCATTGGCAGGCCAGGGAGCCCACACCCCCGGCAGCGGCGTGGAACAGGATGGTTTCGCCGCCCTTCAGTTCATAGGTCTGGCGCAGCAGGTACTGCACGGTCAGACCTTTAAGCATGGCCCCGGCGGCTTGTTCGAAGCTGATATCGTCCGGCAGGTGCACCAGGTTGGCGGCGGGCAATACGTGCAGTTCGCTGTAGGCACCAAGCGGGCCGCTGCCATAGGCCACGCGGTCGCCGACCTTGAATTGGCTGACTTCGCTGCCGACGGCGTCAACCACGCCGGCGCCTTCTGCACCCAGGCTGGACGGCAAGGCGGGCGGCGCATACAGGCCGCTGCGGAAATAGGTGTCGATGAAGTTCAGGCCAATGGCCTCGTTACGCACCCGAACCTGCTGCGGGCCCGGCTCCGCCGGCGTGTAGTCGACATATTCAAGTACATCGGGGCCGCCATGGGCGCTGAACTGGATACGTTTTGCCATCTGCCTTCTCCTTGGTTCGAACTCGCGTAGCCGCTTATCGAACTCCTAAGCTTGATCTTCGTCAACTGCGACGGCATAGGGTGCGGTGTTATCCTGTGCGCCCATTTGCCGCCGACGCCCAATGGCCTCGCGTAGCTTTGCCCGATTCAAGGTGATGCCATGACTACCCGCACCGAGGCTGTAAAGGCCTACCTGCTTGACCTGCAAGACCGCATTTGCAGCGCCCTGGAAACCTTCGAGACGGACACTCGCTTTATCGAAGACGCCTGGACCCGGCCTGCCGGCGGCGGCGGTCGCACCCGTGTGATCGAAAACGGCGCGGTGATCGAAAAAGGCGGCGTTAACTTTTCCCACGTCTTCGGCAGCGGCCTCCCACCCTCCGCCAGCGCGCACCGCCCTGAACTGGCCGGTCGCGGCTTTGAAGCCCTCGGCGTGTCGCTGGTGATCCACCCGCACAACCCCCATGTGCCGACGTCCCACGCCAACGTGCGCTTTTTCATCGCCGAAAAAGAGGGCGAAGAGCCGGTGTGGTGGTTCGGCGGCGGCTTTGACCTCACCCCGTATTACGGCAACGAAGAAGACTGCATCCACTGGCACCGCGTGGCCGAGCAGGCCTGCGCGCGGTTCGGTCCGGATGTGTACTCGCGCTACAAGGCCTGGTGCGATACCTATTTCCACATCAAGCACCGCAACGAGCCCCGTGGCATCGGCGGGCTGTTTTTCGATGACTTGAACGAGTGGGACTTCGACACCTGCTTCGCCTTCATCCGCGCCATCGGCGATGCCTATATCGATGCCTATCTGCCGATCGTGCAGCGCCGCAAGGCCACGGCCTATACCGAGCAGCAGCGCCAGTTCCAGGAATTCCGGCGTGGCCGCTATGTTGAATTCAACCTGGTCTACGACCGTGGCACGCTGTTCGGCCTGCAATCGGGCGGGCGTACCGAGTCGATCCTGATGTCGTTGCCGCCGCAAGTGCGCTGGGGCTATGACTGGAAAGCCGAGGCCGGCAGCGAAGAAGCGCGCCTCACCGATTACTTCCTGCAAGACCGCGACTGGCTCGGCCTTGCCGCGCCTAAGGCGACCGTCTGATGGATCGTTATGTCGTATTCGGCAACCCCATCGGCCACAGCAAATCGCCGCTGATTCACTGCATGTTCGCCGAGCAGACCGGCGAACAATTGGACTACAGCACCTTGCTTGCTCCCCTGGAGGATTTCACCGGGTGTGCCCGTGAGTTTTTCCTGCAAGGGCGTGGCGCCAACGTCACCGTACCGTTCAAGGAAGAGGCCTACCGCCTGGCCAACAACCTCACCCAACGCGCCCAACGCGCCGGGGCGGTGAACACGCTGAGCAAGTTGGCCGATGGCACGCTGCTGGGTGATAACACCGACGGCGCCGGCCTGGTGCGCGACCTGACGGTCAACGCCGGGCTGAGCCTGCAAGGCAAACGCATCCTGTTGCTGGGTGCCGGTGGCGCGGTACGCGGGGTGTTGGAGCCGTTGCTGGCTGAGCGACCTGCTTCCTTGATCATCGCCAACCGCACCGTGGCAAAGGCCGAGTTGCTCGCTGAACTGTTCGACGACTTGGGCCCGGTGTCTGCCAGTGGTTTCGACTGGCTGCGTGAGCCGGTGGACGTGATCATCAATGCCACGTCTGCCAGTCTGTCAGGCGATGTACCGCCGATTGCCGGCAGCCTGATCGAACCGGGTAAGACCTTTTGCTACGACATGATGTACGCCAAGGAGCCGACCGCGTTTTGCCGTTGGGCGTCCGAGCAGGGTGCTGCGGTGGCGATGGATGGCCTGGGCATGCTGGTTGAGCAGGCGGCCGAAGCGTTTTTCCTGTGGCGCGGTGTGCGCCCGGATTCGGCGCCGGTGTTGGCTGAGCTGCGCCGTCAGTTGGCCTGATACATTTGAACTGCGTTCAGTTCTCGAAATGGAGGGGGCATTTGTCGGCCCCTTCCAGCTTCTTCAGTTCTTCCACTACCTGCGGCCGCGCCCCGCGCAATGTCAGGCTACGCCCCAGCCCCTTCAATCGCCGCGCCTCCTGGTGCAGCATCTCCACCCCGGAATAGTCGATAAAGTTGATCTGCTGCGCTTCGATCACCACCCGCTCGCCCTGCAAACGTTGCAGGCGCACTTGCAGGTAGTGGCTGGCGCCGAAAAAGATCGAGCCGCCGACGCGCAATACGTCGTCGCGACCGTCGCGCCATTGCTGAACCCGTGGCTGCGATGTGCGTTTGAGATAGAAAAACAGTGACGCCAGCACCCCCGCATAGATCGCCGTTTGCAACTCCAGCAGCAAGGTGGCGACGAAGGTCAGGCTCATCACCACAAACTCGGCGCGGCTGACCCGGAACAATGCGCGAATCCCGCGGTGATCCACCAGACCCCAGCAAATCAGCAGGATGCTCGCCGCCATGCTCGGGATCGGAATATGCGCGATCAGCGCAGCGCCAAACAACGCAAACAGCGCCACCCACAACGCGGAAAACATCCCGGCCAACGGCGAGCAGGCACCCGCCTCATAGCTGAGGCCCGAGCGGGTAAAGGACCCGGCCGACAAGTAGCCGGAGAAAAACCCGCCGACGATATTGGATAAACCCTGCGCGCGAACTTCCTGATTCGCGTCGAGCAACTGTTGCGAACGTGCCGACAACGAGCGGGCAATCGACAGGCTGGTCACCAGCCCCAGCATGCCCACCGCCACGGCGCTGGGCAGCAGGCGCAGGATCATGTCCAGGTCCAACGGTAACGGGCTGAACGGCGGCAGTTTGCCGATAAACGAACTGACCAATGCCACATGCCCGAACATCGCCGGCCACAGCCATGCGGCGACGCTGCTTAAGGCCAGTGCGATCAACAGTGTCGGCCAGCGCGGCACCAGGTACTTGAGCACTGCGCCCACCAGCAATGTACTCAAGCCCAGGGCGAGCGAGGCGTGGTCCCATTGGCCGCCATGCTCGATCAACGCCAGCAGGCTATTGATCGCCGTGGCCTGGCTCGGCAAGTCCAGCCCCAGCAGATTGGGCAGCTGACCGAGCGCGATCACGACGGCGGCGCCCAAGGTGAAGCCCAGCACTACCGAATGAGAGACAAAGTTCACCAGCGCGCCAAAGCGCAGCATGCCCAGCAACCACTGGAACACCCCCGCGAGGAACGTCAGCAACAGGATCAAGGTGATGTAGTCCTGTGAGCCCGGTACGGCCAGTGGACTGACACTGGCATACAGCACGATGGAAATCGCCGCCGTAGGGCCGCAGATCAGATGCCAGGACGAGCCCCACAGGCAGGCGATCAGCACCGGAATGATGGCGGCATACAGGCCGTACTCCGGTGGGAGACCGGCGATCAGCGCGTAGGCAATCGACTGCGGCAGGGCAAGCACGGCGCCACTGAGGCCCACCAGCGCATCCCGGCCGACACTGGCACGGGTTTGGCGTGGGAGCCAGCTGAGGAAGGGGAACAGTGTGTGGCGGTTGGGCCGTGGCATCAGAGGCTCGGATTTAAAGGGTTAAACCAGAATAACATTGGGCTGCACGTAGATACCGTCTTGACCTCTCACCGGGCAAGCGCGCGTTTCGCCCTGTAGCAGCTGTCGAGCGCAAGCGAGGCTGCGTTGGCGTCCCCGCAGATCGCGAGGTGTCAATACGTCCGCCACGCAGCCTCGCTTGCGCTCGACAGCTGCTACGACCCGAAACTTGCAGAAGACGGGATCTACGGGGGAAAGGGGGCAGGCGTTAGAGTTTGGCTTTGACTGCGGCCAATGCATCCTGGCCATCCACGGTTTTAACCCCATCAAGCCACTTATTCAGCACAGCCGGATTGGCCTTGATCCACGCCTTCGCAGCCTCGGCATTGCTGACCTTGTTGTTGGCCACCTCGGCCATGATGCTGTTCTCCATTTCCTGGGTAAAACTCAAGTTGGTCAGCAGTTTTCCTACGTTCGGGCAGGCCTGTGCATAACCCTTGCGAGTCAGGGTGTACACGCTGCCTGTGTCACCAAAGTACTTTTCCCCGCCTTTGAGGTAGTGCATTTTCAACTGCACGTTCATTGGGTGCGGGGTCCAACCGAGGAAGGTGACGAAGCGTTGTTTTTTCACCGCCCGTGACACTTCAGCCAGCATCGCCTGTTCGCTGGACTCGATCAGTTTCCATTGGCCGAGCTCGAAGTCGTTCTTCTTGATGATTTCCTGCAACGAGATATTCGCCGGCGCGCCGGAGCCGATGCCGTAGATCTTCTTGTCGAACTTGTCGGCGAATTTGTTCAGGTCGGCAAAGTCATGCACACCCGCGTCCCACACGTAGTCCGGCACGGCGAGGGTGAACTCGGTGCCGTCGAGGTTTTTTGCCAGTTGCACCACATCGCCGTTGGCCACGAACTTGTCGTAAAACCCCTGCTGCGCGGGCATCCAGTTGCCCATGAAGACATCCACCTGGCCGTCCTTGAGCCCGCCAAAGGTAATCGGCACCGCGAGGGTGTCGACCTTGGGTTTGTAGCCCATGCCCGTCAGCAGAAAACCGGTGATGGCGTTGGTGGCCGCGATATCGCTCCAGCCTGGATCGGCCATTTTCACGGTTTCACAGCTGGTGTCTGCATACACGTTGGCGCTGCCCAGCACCAGCATGCCCACTATCACAGATAACTTTTGCATGGCCTTCCCTCTGTATTTATTGGTTTTGGCAGGGTTGTGGATAACGTGCCTTGCGCTCCAGGTCATCGAGGTCGATATGGTTGCGCATGTACTGCTGACTGGCGTCTACCAGTGGCTGGTGATCCCAGCTCTTCAGCTTGCCTTGGGTCAGCGCCTCGAATACCAGGCGCCGACGGCGTTGGCTGGCGAGCACCTGCTGGTGGATCGCCGGGATGTCCCATTTGGCCCGCGCTTCACTTAAAAACGCCTCGAACAGTGACCGATGCTGCGGTGACTGGCTGAGATCTTCCTGCTCGTGCGGGTCGTTGTGCACATCGAACAGCAGGCAGGGATCGTCTTCGCTGTAGATGAATTTATAGGCGCCCCGGCGAATCATCATCAGCGGGCTGATGGTGCCTTCGGCCATGTACTCGCCAAACACTTCGTCGTGCCCGCCCTGCCCTTGCAAGTGCGGGACCAGTGAGCGGCCATCCAGTGGCAGGTGTGGGTCGAGTTCGCCGCCGGCCAGTTCCACCAGGGTCGGCAGCAGGTCGGCGGTGGACACCGCGTGGGAAACGCGGCCCGCCGCAAACTGCCCCGGTGCACAGACCAGCAGCGGCACGCGGGCGGCCATTTCAAACCAGTGCATTTTGTACCAGAGGCCGCGCTCGCCGAGCATGTCGCCGTGGTCACCGGAGAACACGATGATGGTGTCGTCGGCCAGGCCGGTGTCTTGAAGGGTTTGCAGCAGCTTGCCGACATTGCTGTCGATGTAGCTGCAGGCACCGAAGTAAGCCCGGCGAGCATCGCGGATCTTATCCACAGGCAGCGGCTTGTCCCATAGGTCGTAGACCTTGAGCAGGCGTTGGGAATGCGGGTCGAGATCAGCTTGCGCGGGTGTTGCAGGCAACGGGATGTCGTTGTCGTCGTACAGATCCCAGAATGGCTTGGGAATCGTGTACGGGTCGTGGGGATGGGTCATCGACACGGTCAGGCAGAACGGCTGGTCGCCGTCTTCACGAATATGGTCGAACAGGTACTGTTGAGCCTTGAACACCACCTCTTCGTCGAAATCCAGCTGATTGGTGCGCACGCAGGGACCGGCTTGCAGTACCGAGGACATATTGTGATACCAACTGGGGCGCACGTCCGGCTCATCCCAGTTCACCGCCCAGCCGTAGTCAGCGGGGTAGATGTCGCTGGTCAGGCGTTCTTCATAGCCGTGCAACTGGTCCGGCCCGCAGAAGTGCATCTTGCCCGACAGCGCGGTGCGGTAACCGAGGCGACGCAGGTAGTGGGCATAAGTCGGTACATCGGCGGGCAAATCCGCCGCATTGTCGTAGGCGCCGATCTTGCTCGGCAACTGGCCGCTGACCAAGGTGAAGCGCGACGGCGCGCACAGTGGGCTATTGCAATAGGCAGCGTCGAACACCACGCCTTGTTCGGCGAGGCGGCTGAGATTTGGCAGCTTGATCGGGGAAGATCCGTAGAACGGCAGCATCGGCGCGGCCATTTGATCGGCCATGATGAAAAGAATGTTCTTGCGCTTCATGGGTTCTCGGCATTCCATAGGCGGTGTTTATGCGAATGAGCATGCGGCCCATTGAAAATGGGGTAAAGCCCATAAAAAGCAATGTCTAGGATAAGCACAGCTTATGTATGAGTCCCTGGGTGACCTGTCTCTCGACCTGCTGCGCGCATTTGAAGCGGCGGCACGCCATCGCAGTTTTACCGCCGCCGCGATGGAGCTGGGCACCACCCAGCCCGCGATCAGCCAGCAGATCAAGCGCCTCGAAGAACAGCTGGCGGTGCGCCTGTTTGATCGCATCTATCGCGGTATCGAACTGACGGACGCCGGCGCCCTGCTGTTCGAGCACGTGCAAGGTGGCCTGCAGAGCATCAATCAGGGCCTCAGCGCCATCACCCAGCAGGACCAGCACGAAGTGCTGCAAGTGGCCACCGACTTCGCCTTCGCCGCCTACTGGCTGATGCCGCGCCTGCACCGCTTCCACCAGGCCAATCCTCAGGTCGATGTGAGCCTGGTGACCAGTGAACGCAACCACGCGACCCTGCGCAGCGACATTGACGTGGCGGTGCTGTTTGGCGACGGCCGCTTCAAACAGGGCGACAGCCTGTGGCTGTTCAATGAGGAAGTGTTCCCGGTGTGCAGCCCGCAGTGGCTCAACGCCCAACCCGCACCACTGACCCTGCATAACTTGCACGATGTGCCGCTGCTGCACCTGCGCCAGGAAAACAACAGCCAGTGGTTCGACTGGAGCGGCGTGTTCCGCGAGCTGGGCATCACCGCGGCGCCCACCCCCGGCCAGTTGCGTTTCGACAATTACACCCTGCTGATCCAGGCGGCGATTGCCGGCCAGGGCGTGGCCATCGGCTGGCGCCATTTGGTGGATAACCTGCTGGAGCAGAACTGGCTGTGCCGACCGATCAGCGACACCGTGATCTCACGTTTCGGCTACTACGTGGTACAGCCCCAGCGCAAACGCCGGGGGCAGTTGGTCGAGCGTTTTGTCGAGTGGCTGGTGGCCGAGCAGGCCAGCAGCGCGCAGTCGTTGACCGGGCTGGCTCTGCCGTCGATTGCGGTCTAGGATTTGGCGCATATTGGATCCGGAGTCCGTCATGCAACGTATCAAGGGCTATCACGCCCATATCTACTTTGACGCAAACACCCTTGAGCAGGCGCGCACCCTGTGCGAAGACGCTGCCAAACTCTTCCCGCTGCGCATGGGGCGTGTACACGAAAAGCCCGTCGGCCCGCACCCGGACTGGAGTTGCCAATTGGCATTCGACGCCGAATACATCGGCGTCGTGCTGCCGTGGCTGGTGATCCATCGCGACGGCTTGGTGGTGTTCCTGCACCCGGATACCGGCGACGATTTAAAGGATCACACCGACTACGCGATCTGGATGGGCGCCATGCGTGACCTGAACTTGTCAGCCTTTTCTTAAATTTCGTCCCTGAATGTGGGATTGATATTTATATATTGAGACTTTCTCGCCCATAGGTTTATATTCGCGGCATCCGCTCTGAACTCAGGTGAAGCGATGCAGGCGCAATTGATCGCGCTCGATTGGGGGACCAGCTCCCTTCGTGCTTACAAACTCGGCCCCGCTGGCGTGGTGTTGGAACAACGCTCGCTGGCGTCGGGCATCATGCATTTGCCCAGTGAGCCCCGGGACATCGCCGGCGTGCGTTGCAGTGACGGTTTTGAATTGGCCTTCGACGCGGCCTGCGGTGACTGGCTCGACGCCCAACCCGGCTTGCCGGTGATTGCTTGCGGTATGGTCGGCAGCGCCCAAGGCTGGAGCGAAGCGGCTTATCGCAATACTCCGGTTGATGTCGCCAGCCTCGGCCAGGCTCTGCATACGGTGCGCAGCTTGCGCGGTGTCGATGTGCACATCGTGCCGGGTGTGATCGAGCAGGTCGGTTTGCCCAATGTGATGCGCGGCGAAGAAACCCAAGTGCTGGGCGTGCTGCAGGGTCTGGGCGCTGAAGTGTTGATTGGCCTGCCGGGCAGCCACTCCAAGTGGGTCGAGGTCGTCGATGGCCGTATCACTCACTTCGATACGTTCATGACCGGTGAAGTCTTCGCCGTGCTGAGCAAGCACAGCATCCTCGGCCGCACCCAAAAGACCCCCGAAGCCTTCCAGGCCGACGCCTTTGACCGCGGCGTGCACGTGGCGTTGTCCCAAGACGGCCAGCGCGGCGTGCTGTCGACCTTGTTCAGCGCCCGCACCCTGGGGCTCACCAAGGAACTCGCTGGCGACCAGCAGCCCGATTATCTGTCTGGCCTGTTGATCGGCCACGAACTTGCCGGCCTGCCGGCCAGTGCCCGCAAGACCCCCATCATCCTGGTGGGCGCCGCACCGCTGTGCGCCCGCTATCAACGCGCCCTCGCCCTTTGCGGTTTCGCCCACGTCAGCCTGGCGCAGGAAGCCACCGAGCGCGGCCTGTGGCAACTGGCCGTGGCGGCCGGGCTGGTTCAACCTGTATCGGAGGCCTGACATGCTCAAGCAAGCACTCGCACAAAACGGTTTGATCGCAATCCTGCGCGGCCTGCGCCCGGATGAAGCCCAGGCGGTCGGCCAGGTGTTGTATGACGCCGGTTTCCGCGTGATCGAAGTCCCGCTGAATTCGCCGGACCCGTACACCAGCATCCGCACCCTGCGCGACAGCCTGCCCGCCGATTGCCTGATCGGTGCCGGCACGGTGTTGACGCCCGAGCAGGTCGGGCAGGTCAAAGCGGCTGGCGGCCAAGTGATCGTCATGCCCCACAGCGATGCCAAGGTGTTGCGCGCCGCCAAAGCGGCGGGCCTTTACCTGTCGCCGGGTGTGGCCACGCCGACCGAAGCCTTTGCGGCCCTCGCCGAAGGCGCCGACGTGTTGAAGTTGTTCCCAGCCGAGCAAATGGGCCCGGCAGTGATCAAGGCGTGGCTGGCGGTACTGCCGGCGGGCACGCTGCTGTTGCCGGTAGGCGGCATTACCCCGGACAACATGCAGGTGTTTACCGACGCCGGCGCCAAGGGGTTCGGGCTGGGTTCCGGGTTGTTCAAGCCGGGTATGACAGTGGATCAGGTAGCGAGCCGTGCCCAGGCTTATGTCGCCGCCTGGAAAGCCCTGAGCTGATATCAAGTTCCGCGCCCACAGGCGCCGCATCTATAAGAGAGATAACAGATGAAAATCACCAAACTGACGACCTATATCGTCCCGCCGCGCTGGT
The DNA here is from genome assembly GCF_023701505.1 of Pseudomonas sp. SR18. Lineage (NCBI taxonomy): Bacteria > Pseudomonadati > Pseudomonadota > Gammaproteobacteria > Pseudomonadales > Pseudomonadaceae > Pseudomonas > Pseudomonas sp. SR18. The sequence goes on from NZ_JAMQAU010000002.1 coordinate 400,624, forward strand.
GCTTCCTCAAGGTCGAGACCGACCAGGGCGTGACCGGCTGGGGTGAGCCCGTGGTCGAGGGCCGCGCACACACCGTGGCGGCTGCCGTTGAAGAATTGTCTGACTACCTGATCGGCAAAGACCCACGCAATATCGAAGACATCTGGACCGTGCTCTATCGCGGCGGCTTCTACCGTGGCGGCGCCGTGCACATGAGCGCCCTCGCCGGTATCGACCAGGCGCTGTGGGACATCAAGGGCAAGGCCCTCGGTGTGTCCGTCAGCGACCTGCTGGGCGGCCAGGTGCGCGACAAGATCCGCGTGTACTCGTGGATCGGCGGCGACCGTCCGGCCGACACCGCTCGCGCTGCCAAAGAGGCCGTGGCTCGCGGTTTTACCGCCGTGAAAATGAACGGCACCGAAGAATTGCAGTTCGTCGACAGCTTCGAAAAAGTCGACCTTGCCTTGGCCAACGTGGCGGCCGTGCGAGATGCGGTCGGCCCTAACGTGGGTATCGGCGTCGACTTCCATGGCCGGGTGCACAAGCCCATGGCCAAGGTCCTGATGAAAGAACTGGACCCGTACAAACTGATGTTTATCGAAGAACCGGTGCTCAGCGAAAACTACGAAGCGCTCAAGGAACTCGCACCGCTGACCAGCACGCCGATTGCCCTGGGCGAGCGTCTGTTCTCACGGTGGGACTTCAAGCGCGTGCTCAGCGAAGGCTACGTCGACATCATCCAGCCGGACGCCTCCCACGCCGGCGGCATCACCGAAACCCGCAAGATCGCCAACATGGCCGAAGCCTACGACGTGGCCCTGGCCCTGCACTGCCCGCTGGGCCCGATCGCCCTGGCGGCTTGCCTGCAACTGGACGCGGTTTGCTACAACGCGTTTATCCAGGAGCAAAGCCTGGGCATTCACTACAACGAGAGCAACGACTTGCTCGACTACGTGCGGGATCCAGGCGTGTTCGACTACGACAAGGGCTTCGTGAAGATCCCCAACGGGCCGGGCCTGGGCATTGAGATCAACGAGGAATACGTGATCGAACGCGCGGCTATCGGCCACCGCTGGCGCAACCCGATCTGGCGCCATGCCGACGGCAGCTTTGCCGAGTGGTGATTTCTGCCTGAAAGAACAGGGGTCAAAAAATGTGGGAGGGGGCTTGCCCCCTCCCACACTTGATCCGGTTTTTTCAGAAGGCCCACCTCAATAAACATAAGAAGAGGCAACCCCCATGCACCCTGAATCCCTCACCGGACAGGCGTCTTTAGTCACGCCTACCCGAAAGCGCTACTTCATCATGGTGTTGCTGTTTATCACCGTGGTTATCAACTACCTCGATCGCAGCAACCTGTCGATTGCCGCGCCGGCGTTGACCAGTGAGTTGGGGATCGACCCGGTGCACGTCGGCCTTATTTTCTCCGCGTTCGGCTGGACCTACGCTGCCATGCAGATCCCCGGCGGCTGGCTGGTGGACCGCGTGCCGCCGCGCATCCTCTACACCGCCGCCTTGCTGTTGTGGTCCATCGCGACCGTGATGCTCGGTTTCGCCGCCAGCTTCATTGCGCTGTTTGTACTGCGCATGGCCGTGGGGGCGCTGGAAGCCCCGGCCTACCCGATCAACAGCCGCGTGGTCACCACCTGGTTCCCTGAGCGCGAGCGCGCGACGGCGATCGGTTTCTACACCTCCGGGCAGTTTGTCGGGCTGGCGTTCCTCACGCCCGTACTGGCCTGGCTGCAACACTATTACGGCTGGCATATGGTGTTTGTCGTCACCGGTGGCGTCGGTATTTTGTGGGCGGCGATCTGGTACGCGGTGTACCGCGAGCCAAAGGACTTCAAAGGCGCCAACGAGGCTGAAATCCAACTGATCCGCGACGGTGGTGGCCTGGTGGATATGCAGGCGCAAACCGTCAAGGCGCCGTTCAGCTGGGTCGACCTGGGCATCGTGCTGAGCAAGCGCAAACTCTGGGGTATCTACCTGGGGCAGTTCTGCCTCAACTCTACCCTGTGGTTCTTCCTGACCTGGTTCCCAACCTACCTGGTGAAATATCGCGGCATGGACTTCATCAAGTCCGGTTTGCTGGCATCGCTGCCGTTCCTGGCTGCGTTCGTGGGTGTGCTGTGCTCGGGGATTTTTTCCGACTGGCTGATTCGCCGGGGTGCGTCGGTAGGCTTTGCGCGTAAGTTGCCGATCATTGGCGGGTTGTTGATTTCCACAGCAATCATCGGCGCCAACTATGTGGACTCAACCGCATGGGTGATCGCGTTCCTGGCGGTGGCGTTCTTTGGTAACGGCCTGGCGTCGATTACCTGGTCACTGGTGTCGACCCTGGCACCGGCACGGTTGCTGGGCCTGACGGGGGGCGTGTTCAACTTCATCGGCAACCTGTCCGCGATTGCCACGCCGATCGTGATTGGTTTTCTGGCCAGCGGCGATTCGTTCGCGCCAGCGATTACCTATATTGCGGTGCTGGCGTTGCTTGGGGCGTTGTCCTACATCCTGCTGGTGGGCAAGGTCGAACGGATCCAGTTGTAAAAAAAGGTCAATAGCGGCCAGTCCCATTCCAGCATCAGCCAAAGCACCTCTTTGGGTGCGTCCGGCATTGCCTTGAAATAATAGGTGGTTAGACGGCAAGCGGCATGAAGTGCGTTGAAGGGTGAGCAAAACGCTCACCCTTCAAGCCTAGCGGACATTCGAGAGGTTATTCGGTCAGTTCAGCACACCGTCCAGAATCTCGTAGACGATGCCTGTACCCACAGCAATCAACACCACATCCGGTCCCGAACGGCGCCATTCGTAACCCTGGTACACCGGCAGGCGGGCCAGGGCGCGGTTGTCCAGGCGTTCGCCGTAATAGCCGCGAGGCAGTGGCTCGCCGCGAACCAGGCGCACATTTGGCGGCGGCGGTGCGCCCCGGGAGAACTGGCCATGGTTGTCGTGGATGATCTGGCGCACCGGGCCGAAGTCCTGGGGTGGGCCGCCGCGACGGTTGGCCTGTGGGCCGCGATGGTCGTCGCCCCGTTGCTCGTGCTGGCCTTGCGGGCCGCCACGGTCATCACCTCGCTGGTCAGGCGGCGCGGCTTGCACCAGGGCGCTGGCGCCAAGCACCAGCACGCCAAGACCTGCAATCACGGATTTGGGCATTTTCATCGGGTATTCCTCAGGGCACACAAACAAAAAAGGGACGTCGAACGCAGTTCGAAATCCCTTGGTCTTGCTGTTTAGGCCGTGAAGCGGCGAGTTGATTCCTCTGTATCAGGAACTTTACCTCTGGCTACATGGCGCTTACTTACGGGCGTTACGCACACCTTCCGACAGCGCCGCGCAATGGCTCAACACCCCGTCGATGGCTTGCTGGTCGTTGCTGGCATTGGCGATGTGATCGATCAACGCCGATCCCACTACCACACCGTCCGCCAGGCGAGCGATGGCCGCGGCTTGTTCCGGCGTGCGGATACCAAAACCGATGCTGATCGGCAGGTCGGTATGGCGGCGCAGGCGGGCCACGGCTTCTTCGACGTGCTCCAGGGTGGCGGCACCGGCACCGGTCACACCGGCCACCGAGACGTAGTACACAAAACCGGAGCTGCCGTTGAGGACGGTCGGCAGGCGCACGTCGTCGGTGGTCGGCGTGGTCAGGCGGATAAAGTCGATACCTGCCGCCTGGGCCGGGTCGCACAGCTCGCCGTTATGTTCCGGGGGCATGTCGACCACGATCAGGCCGTCGACACCGGCTTCCTTGGCGTCGGCGATGAACGTGGGCACGCCGTATTTGTGGATCGGGTTGAAGTAGCCCATCAACACCAGCGGGGTGTCGTTGTTGTCTTTGCGGAACTCGCGAACCATCTGCAGGGTTTTCAGCAGGTTCTGCTTGGCTTCCAACGCCCGGATGTTGGCCAACTGGATGGCTGGGCCGTCGGCCATCGGATCGGTGAAGGGCATGCCCAGCTCGATCACATCGGCGCCGGCGGCCGGCAGGCCCTTGAGGATTGCCAGGGACGTGTCATAGCCAGGGTCGCCAGCGGTGACGAAGGTCACCAGGGCGGCGCGGTTTTGTTCTTTGAGTTGGTCAAAGCGCGTTTGCAGGCGGCTCATCAGTGTTTCTCCTGCTGGGACTGTTCCATATGGTGCATCACGGTCTGCATGTCTTTGTCGCCACGGCCGGACAGGTTGACCACCATCAGGTGATCCTTGGGCAGGGTCGGTGCGCGTTTGAACACTTCGGCCAGGGCATGGGCGCTTTCCAGGGCAGGGATAATCCCTTCCAGGCGGCAGCATTTGTGGAAGGCATCCAGCGCTTCGTCGTCGGTCACCGAGGTGTACTGGACGCGGCCGATGTCGTGCAACCAGGCGTGTTCCGGGCCGATGCCAGGGTAATCCAGGCCGGCGGAAATCGAGTGGGCGTCGATGATCTGGCCGTCGTCGTCCTGCAGCAGGAAGGTACGGTTACCGTGCAGTACACCCGGTACGCCACCGTTGAGGCTGGCCGCGTGCTTGCCGGTTTCGATGCCGTGGCCGGCGGCTTCCACGCCGATGATCTCGACGCTGGTGTCGTCCAGGAACGGGTGGAACAGGCCCATGGCGTTGGAACCGCCGCCGATGCACGCCACGAGGCTGTCCGGCAGGCGGCCTTCCTGGGCTTGCAGCTGGGTGCGGGTTTCCTTGCCGATCACGGCCTGGAAGTCGCGCACCATCGCCGGGTACGGGTGTGGGCCGGCCACGGTGCCGATCAGGTAGAAGGTGTCGTCGACGTTGGTCACCCAGTCACGCAGCGCTTCGTTCATGGCGTCTTTCAGGGTGCCGGTGCCGGCAACCACCGGGATCACTTCGGCGCCCAGCAGCTTCATACGGAACACGTTGGCCTGCTGGCGCTCGATGTCGGTGGTGCCCATGTAGATCACGCATTGCAGGCCGAAACGCGCGGCGACGGTGGCGGTGGCCACACCGTGCATGCCGGCGCCGGTCTCGGCAATGATGCGTTTTTTGCCCATGCGCCGCGCCAGCAGGATCTGGCCGATGCAGTTGTTGATCTTGTGCGCGCCGGTGTGGTTGAGCTCTTCGCGCTTGAGGTAGATCTTGGCGCCGCCGCAGAACTCAGTCAGGCGCTCGGCGAAATACAGCGGGCTTGGACGGCCCACATAGTCGCGCTGGAAGTAGGCCAATTCTTCGTTGAATGCCGGATCGATCTTGGCCGCTTCGTATTCGCGGGCCAGGTCGAGGATCAACGGCATCAGGGTTTCGGCAACGTAGCGGCCGCCGAATGCGCCAAACAGGCCGCTGGCGTCAGGGCCGTTGCGTAGATCGGTCTGGGATTGAGTCATGGGACGCTCCAGGAAAAAAGGTGTGTAACTGACAATGAGGGCCACTCTACCCCTGACGCTCCCGACTGAAAACCGATAAGATCGCCGAAACCTGTCAGGAAAACTCACAGATGAGCCGAGACCTTCCACCCCTCAATGCCCTGCGCGCGTTTGAAGCCACCGCGCGGCTCAACAGTGTCAGCCAAGCGGCTGAGCAGTTGTACGTGACCCACGGAGCAGTCAGCCGACAGTTGAAGGTGCTTGAGGAACACTTGGGGGTCAGTCTGTTCATCAAAGACGGGCGCGGCCTTAAACTCACAGATTCCGGCGTTCGGCTACGGGATGCCAGCTTCGAGGCATTCGAGCGGTTGAGGGATGTATGCGCCGAACTGACCCAGGCCAGCGCCGACGCGCCGTTTGTGCTCGGCTGCTCGGGGAGTTTGCTGGCGCGCTGGCTGATCCCGCGCTTGGGGCGTTTGAACTCAGACTTGCCGGACTTGCGTCTGCACCTGTCAGCAGGTGACGGCGACCTTGATCCTCGGCGCCCCGGCCTGGATGCCCTGCTGGTCTTCGCCGAGCCACCGTGGCCGGCGGACATGCAGGTGTATGAGCTGACCAGTGAGCGCATCGGCCCGGTGATGAGCCCGCGCTTCAACGGTTACGAACGGCTGCGCCAGGCGCCCGCCTCGTCTTTATGTGGCGAAGCGCTGCTGCACACGACCTCGCGCCCCCAAGCCTGGCCCAGTTGGGCGCAGCAACACGGCATCGAACCCGGCGCGTTGAAACACGGCCAGGGTTTTGAGCATTTGTATTATTTGCTGGAAGCGGCAGTGGCCGGGCTGGGTGTGGCGATCGCGCCGCAGCCGTTGGTGGCCGAGGACGTGCGTGCAGGTCGGCTGGTGGCGCCGTGGGGTTTCAGTGAAACCCCGGCGCACCTGGCTTTGTGGCTGCCCAAACGCGCCGCAGACGGGCGCGCCGGGCAACTGGCGCAGTGGCTCAAGGCTGAGCTTTCGCGCCAGCCGGGGAGCCAGCCGGGAAGTTAGTCACCACGCTTGCACAGCAGATAAGCGGCGAGCAGGCCCAAGGCACCCACAGCAACACCGGCTGTAGTCCATGGGTGCTCTTGCGCGTAATCCCGGGTAGCGACACCGGTTTCACGGATTTTGACTTTGCTTTCTTCATAGGCGTCGCTGATCAGGTGGCGGGAGTGCTTGAGGGCATTCTCGGCATTGCTTTTCAGGGCCTTCAAGGTTTTGCGCGACTCATCCGACGCATCGTCCTTGAGGCTTTCAAGGGACTTGAGCAGGCTCGAAATCTCGGCTTCCATGCTTTCCAGCGACGCTTTGCGTAAAGAAGTGTTGGCCATGTGGACTCTCCTGAAGTGATTGAGTGGCGTGTGTAGATACCGACTCCAGCGGTTTCAGAAAGTGCAGTAAATCTGAACTTTCGAATAGGAATGGCCGCCAGAAGCAGTACGAACATTGACTGCTACGCTTGCTTAACGACCCTAGGAGAACTGCCATGAGTGATCACCACACCTACAAGAAAGTCGAATTGGTTGGCTCATCGACCACGAGTATCGAGGACGCCATCAACAATGCCATTGCTGAAGCCAACAAGAGCATCAAGCACCTGGAGTGGTTTGAGGTGACTGAAACCCGCGGGCATATCGAAAACGGCAAGGTCGCCCACTACCAGGTCACCCTCAAGGTGGGGTTCCGAATTGCCAGTAGTTGATCGGGCGAGTTGAACTTTGCCGGCTGGCCGATTGCCATAACCTGCGCTACAACCAATGGGTGCCGACGCCACAAGCGTCGGCACGCTCTTTTTGATCAGCGCAAGGAAAGTAACGGATGAAGAAGTTCCTGTTAGCGGTAGGTTTGTTGAGCATTGCCGGCACAGCCCTGGCGGCGGGCAAGCCTTGTGACGAGCTGAAAAGCGAAATTGCCGCGAAAATCGACGCCAAGGGCGCTTCGGGTTATTCGCTGGAAGTGGTGGATAAAGGCGCCTCGACCGACGCTAAAGTGGTCGGTAGCTGTGAAGGCGGCACCAAGGAAATCGTCTACAAACGCGGTTGATTGCGTGTTTCAGACATAAAAAACCGACGCAGGTGCGTCGGTTTTTTTTCGCCTGGGTTTTAGCCCTTCATCAACTGCGCCAGCAGCTCGTAGGAATGAATCCGGTCGGCGTGTTCATACAGGTCGCTGGTAAAGATCAGCTCGTCGGCGCCGGTTTGCTCGATCAACACCTCCAGTTTGGCGCGGATCTTCGCCGGGCTGCCGACCATTGCCAGGCCGAGGAAGCTTCCCACCGCATCTTTCTCATGGGGCAGCCACAGGCCGTCCATGGTATCGACCGGCGGGCGCTGCACCAGGCTTTGCCCGCGCATCAACGCGAGGATGCGTTGGTACACCGAGGTGGCCAGGTAGTCGGCCTGTTCATCGGTGTCAGCGGCCACCAGCGGAATGCCGAGCATCACATAGGGCTTGTCCAGCACCGCCGATGGTTTGAAGTGATTGCGGTACACGCGAATCGCTTCATGCATCAGGCGAGGTGCGAAATGGGAGGCGAAGGCGTAGGGCAAACCCCGCTCGCCTGCCAGTTGTGCGCTGAACAGGCTGGAACCGAGCAACCAGACCGGCACGTTGGTGCCGGTGCCGGGTACGGCAATGATGCGTTGGTCGGGTGTCCGTGGGCCCAGGTAGGCCATCAGCTCGGCAACATCTTCAGGGAACTCATCGGCGCTGCCGGAGCGTTCTCTGCGCAGAGCGCGCGCGGTCATTTGATCGGAACCCGGCGCACGGCCCAGGCCCAGATCGATACGGCCGGGGTAGAGGCTTTCCAGGGTGCCGAACTGTTCGGCGATCACCAGCGGCGCGTGGTTGGGCAGCATCACGCCACCGGAGCCGACGCGGATCGTCGACGTACCGCCCGCCAGATAACCCAGCAACACCGAGGTGGCCGAGCTGGCGATGCCGTCCATATTGTGGTGTTCAGCCACCCAGAAACGGTTGTAGCCAAACTTTTCCACATGCTGGGCCAGGTCCAGGGAATTGCGCAGCGACTGCGCCACACTGCCATTGGCCCGCACGGGCACCAGGTCGAGGGTCGAGAACTTCACGTCGGACAGCGATTTCATAAGCCTGCTTCTCCAATAGGGGCGCAGGCTTTTTAGACGATCCAAAACCTGCCGCTTCATGTGCATGCTCTATGCAATGAGGGCATATACCCGAGATTCAATAGCTGAGCAGAAATTTCCTACTGGATTGCTAGGTTTCTCCGACAAGAAGATGAACTTTGCCAAGCGGTCTATCCTCAGAACCCTTACTGACGCAAAACCACCGTTCGAGGAGACCGCTATGAGTATCGTTAAAAAAGCATCCGCGCATTGGGAAGGTGACCTGAAGACGGGCCTGGGGTCTATCTCCACGGAAACCGGCGTGTTGCGCGAAGCGCCCTACGGCTTCAAGGCACGTTTTGAAGGCGGCAAGGGTACTAACCCGGAAGAACTGATTGGTGCGGCGCATGCCGGCTGTTTCTCCATGGCGTTTTCCATGATTCTGGGCGATGCGGGGCTCAAGGCTGACAGCATCGACACCCAGGCCGAAGTGACGCTGGACCCGGTCGATGGCGGCTTTGCTATTACGGCTGTGCACCTGATCCTGAAAGCCAAGATCCCAGGCGCGAGCCAGGCGCAGTTCGATGAGCTGAGCAAGAAGGCGAAGGAAGGCTGCCCGGTGTCCAAAGTGTTGAATGCAACAATCAGCCTGGACGCCACGCTGGTCAACTGACCGCGTAGGTCCACTGTGGGAGGGGGCTTGCCCCGATAGCGGTCTTTCAGTCATATAAATGTCGACTGATCCACCGTTATCGGAAGCAAGCCCCCTCCTACATTCAGTTCTGCGTTAAATCAGAACTCGTGTTTCCAAACTGTGGTCGAATAGCCATATGCAGCCTAGGCGCACACCCGTGCGCAGTGCATTCAGGGAGCTTCACACATGAAACGTTTTGCCTTGGCGATCATCTGCGGTGTGTTGGCCACTTCGGCCGTGGCCGCGCCGAAAGATTGTGAAGAGCTCAGGAAAGAGATCGAGGTCAAGATTCAGGCTAACGCGGTGCCGTCCTACACCCTGGAGATTGTCAGCAAGGAAGAAGCTGATAAGCACGACGTAGCCATGGTCGTCGGCAGTTGTGAGAACGGCACCAAGGCGATCGTCTACCAAAAAAATAACGACTGATCAGAGGCAGTTCACGCTGCGCTCTTCAGCCAGTAACTGGCGGGCGGCGTTATACAGGCGAATATTCGGCGTGTAGCCCAACGAGCGTCCTTCCAGGCGATAACGTTGGCCTGCTTCGAAATGGTCGTACTGCAGGGTAATGAAGCAGGTTCGCTCGGTCGTTTGGCCAAAACTGCTGAAATTTCCGCCCGTAGGCACTTCAAAATCAAAACGTACCATCAGCTCGTGGCCGCCAGGCGGGACTTGGAAGTAGCGTCCGTCATTAAGGTTCTTGCCGTCCAGGCGCTGTGCCATCACCAGCTTGGCGCCCGGCGTTGGCGTGGCAAAATCAACCCATGCTTGTTGCGGATCGGCGGGAGGCATCGGGGTTGACGTACAGGCGCTGATGAACACGGCGGCGACGCAAAGCAAGAGCTGACGCATGACAGGCACTCGATGACAGGACGGGTATCTCGGTCAGTATAAACACGAACCCATCAGCCAAGAGCAGTCAGGTATGGTCAGGCGTTTTCTTCCAGGGTTGATGGTGTTGCTGCTCAGTGGCTGTTCCAGTGTCAGCTACTACAGCCAATTGGCGGGTGGCCAGTGGCAGCTGTTGCAGGCTCGGGAGCCCGTTTCAAAGGTCGTCGCTGACCCATCCCGCCCGCAGCAACTGCGCGAGCATCTCGCCCAATCCCAAAAAGCGCGAACCTTCGCCAGCGAACACCTGCACCTGCCTGACAACCAGAGTTACCGGCTGTACGCCGATATTGGCCGGCCTTATGTGGTCTGGAATGTCTTCGCCACGCAGGAGTTTTCCCTGTCTCCTGAAAATCACTGCTTCCCCATTGCCGGTTGCGTGGCCTATCGCGGTTATTACAGCCAAGGTGCCGCACGGGGTGAGGCGGCGTTATTGCGTCAGCAAGGCATGGATGTTTCGATTGGCGGGGTCGAAGCCTATTCCACGCTGGGTTGGTTCAATGACCCGATCATCAGTTCGATGATGCACTGGGGTGATGAACGCCTGGCCACGCTGATTTTTCATGAGCTCGCGCACCAGCGTTTTTATGTGAAGGACGACACTGAGTTCAACGAATCATTTGCCAGCTTTGTCGAGCAGGAAGGTACCCGACAATGGCGCGCCGCCCGTGGTTTGGGGCCTCTGAGCAATTTGACGTTGAAGCAGCGTGACCAGTTTATCCAGCTGATCCTCGACACGCGCAAACGCCTGGAAAAACTCTACGCGCAGCCGCTGTCTGCCGAGTCGATGCGCCGGGCCAAGGCGGCCGAATTCGAGCACTTGCGCCGTAAGTACCGGCAGATGCGCGACAGCCAGTGGGGTGGCGACAAGCGTTATGACGCCTGGATCAACCTGCCGATGAACAATGCGCGGCTGCTGCCGTTCGGGCTGTATGACCAGTGGGTGCCGGCGTTTGCGGCGTTGTTTGCGCGTGAAGGCGGGGATTGGGTGAAGTTCTATGCGGCGGTGGAGAAGTTGGGTGGATCGCCGGTGGCGCAGCGCAAGGCGGCGTTGAGGCAGTTGGCGGGGGGTTGATCTTTAGGGACTCATCGGGGGCAAGCCCCCTCCCACCTTGTCCGGTGTACACCTTTCAAAAATGTGGGAGGGGGCGGCGGCCTCAAGCCCGCTGCAAAAACGCCTGATGCATCTCTGCCAACGTCTCAAAGTGCCAGGTCGGCGCCTCGGCATTCAACTCTTCAAAGCTGCCAAACCCATAACCGACGGCCGCTGAATCCAGCCCATTGCTACGCGCTCCGATCAGGTCGTGCTTGCGATCACCAATCATCAAGGTCGTGGCCGGGTCCAGGCCTTCCTCGCACATCAGATGCGCGATCAGCTCGACCTTGTTGGTCCGCGTCCCGTCCAATTCGCTGCCGTAGATCACCTTGAAGTGCTTGGCAAAGTCGAAATGTCGGGCGATTTCACGGGCAAATTCCCACGGCTTGGAGGTGGCTACGTACAGCTGGCGGCCCTGGCTGCTCAAGTCTTCCAGCAGCGGCGTCACCCCGTCGAACACGCGGTTTTCATACAGCCCCGTGACTTTGAAGCGCTCGCGGTAAAAATTCAGCGCCTCCCAGGCCTTGGCTTCATCGAAGGCGTAGAACTGCATGAACGCTTGCAGCAACGGCGGGCCGATGAAATGTTCGAGTTTGGTCAGGTCCGGCTCGTCGATGCCCAGTTTGCCGAGGGCATACTGGATCGAGCGGGTGATGCCCTCGCGTGGATCGGTGAGGGTGCCGTCCAGGTCGAACAACACGGTTTGGTAAGGCAGGCTCATTGGTCAAATCCCTCAGCCAGGTGCAGGTCTTTGAGCTTCACGTAGTTCGCGGCGCTGTAGGTGAAAAAGGCGCGCTCCTTGTCAGTCAGCGCCCGGACCTGTTTAACCGGGCTGCCCACATACAAGAAGCCGCTGTCGAGTTTCTTGCCTGGCGGCACCAGGCTGCCGGCGCCGATGATCACGTCGTCTTCCACCACGGCGCCGTCCATCACGATGCTGCCCATGCCGATCAGGATGCGGTTGCCCACGGTGCAACCATGCAGCATGACTTTGTGAGCGATGGTCACGTCGTCGCCGATCAGCAGCGGGAAACCATCAGGATTGAAGGGGCCTGCGTGGGTGATGTGCAGCACGCAGCCATCCTGCACGCTGGTGCGCGCACCGATGCGGATGCGGTGCATGTCGCCGCGAATCACGGTCAGCGGCCAAACCGAGCTGTCGGTGCCGATTTCGACATCGCCGATCACCACCGCCGAAATATCGACAAAAGCCCCGGCGCCCAGGGTTGGCGTGTGGTTCTGATAGGTGCGAAGGGTCACGATAGCCTCTCTCTCTTCTGCTGATAGCTGCGGTGGGCGTTGATTGTAATTAAGATGGCCCCATCTTTGTTCTTACATGTTTCTTCAGCCAAGGTGCCAACCGTGAGCGCGAACAACCCTCTTCTGCAGTCCTACGACCTGCCGCCGTTCTCGGCGATCCGTGCCGAGCACGTGCAGCCGGCCATCGAACAGATCCTCGCCGACAACCGCGTTGCCATCGCAGGCATCCTGCAAAGCCAGGGTAAAAATCCGACATGGGCCGGGCTGGTACTGGCCATGGACGAACTGAATGACCGCCTGGGCGCCGCCTGGAGCCCGGTCAGCCATCTCAACGCGGTGTGCAACAGCGCCGAATTGCGCGAGGCCTATGAAAGCTGCCTGCCCGCATTGAGCGCGTATTCCACCGAAATGGGCCAGAACCGCGAGCTGTTCCAGGCCTTCGAAGCCTTGGCCAACAGCCCCGAAGCCGCCGGTTTCGACGTGGCGCAAAAAACCATTCTTGAGCACTCCCTGCGCGATTTCCGCCTGTCGGGCATTGACCTGCCACCTGAGCAGCAGAAGCGTTATGCCGAAGTGCAGAGCAAACTGTCCGAGCTGGGCAGCAAGTTCTCCAACCAACTGTTGGACGCCACCCAGGCCTGGACCAAACATGTCACCGATGAGGCTACGCTCGCCGGCCTGACCGACTCGGCCAAGGCGCAAATGGCCGCTGCCGCACAGGCCAAAGGCCTCGACGGCTGGCTGATCACCCTGGAATTCCCCAGCTACTACGCGGTGATGACCTACGCCCACGACCGTACCCTGCGTGAAGAAATCTACGCGGCCTACTGCACTCGTGCGTCGGACCAAGGCCCGAATGCCGGTCAGAACGATAACGGCCCGGTGATGGAGCAGATCCTCGACCTGCGTCAGGAACTGGCGCAACTGCTCGGTTTCGCGTCGTTCTCCGAACTGAGCCTGGCCACCAAAATGGCTGAATCCAGCGATCAGGTCCTGAGCTTCCTGCGCGACCTGGCCAAGCGCAGCAAGCCGTTTGCCGCCCAGGATCTGCAACAGCTCAAGGCTTACGCCGCCGAACAAGGTTGCGCCGACCTGCAAAGCTGGGACAGCGGTTTCTACGGCGAAAAACTGCGCGAGCAGCGCTACAGCGTGTCCCAGGAAGCCCTGCGCGCCTACTTTCCGATCGACAAAGTGCTGGGCGGCCTGTTCGCCATTGTGCAGCGCCTGTATGGCATCGAGATCGCCGAGCAGAAAGGCTTCGACACCTGGCACCCGGATGTTCGCCTGTTTGAAATCAAGGAAAACGGCCAGCACGTCGGCCGCTTCTTCTTTGACCTTTACGCCCGCGCCAACAAGCGTGGCGGTGCCTGGATGGACGGCGCCCGCGACCGTCGTCGCACCGTTGACGGTGTGCTGCAAAGCCCGGTGGCCAATCTGGTGTGCAACTTCACCCCGGCTGACAGCGGCAAGCCTGCCCTGCTGACCCACGATGAAGTCACCACGCTGTTCCACGAATTCGGCCACGGCCTGCATCACCTGCTGACCCGCGTCGAGCACGCCGGCGTGTCCGGCATCAACGGGGTGGCCTGGGATGCGGTGGAGTTGCCGAGCCAATTCATGGAGAACTGGTGCTGGGAGCCAGAAGGCCTGGCGCTGATCTCCGGCCATTATGAAAGCGGTGAGCCGCTGCCCCAGGACCTGCTGCAAAAAATGCTCGCGGCGAAGAATTTCCAGTCCGGCCTGATGATGGTGCGCCAGCTGGAATTTTCGTTGTTTGACTTCGAAATGCACGCCACCCACGGTGATGGCCGCAGCGTGGCGCAGGTGTTGGAAGGCGTACGCGACGAGGTGTCGGTCATGCGTCCGCCGGCCTACAACCGCTTCCCCAACAGCTTTGCGCACATCTTCGCCGGTGGTTATGCGGCTGGTTACTACAGCTACAAGTGGGCAGAAGTGCTGTCGGCGGATGCCTTTTCCAAGTTCGAAGAGGACGGCGTACTCAACGCTGACACCGGTCGTGCATTCCGCGAGGCGATCCTGGCCCGTGGTGGTTCACAGGCGCCGATGGTGCTGTTCGTCGACTTCCGCGGACGCGAACCGTCGATTGACGCACTCTTGCGCCACAGCGGCCTGAGTGAGGACGCGGCAGCATGAGTGAAGGGCCTGTGATTACCAAAAAACAATTCATCGCCGGGGCGGTCTGCCCGGCGTGCAGCGAGCCGGACAAGCTGAAAATGTGGACCGAGGACAACGTGCCGCACCGCGAATGCGTGGCCTGTGGCTATACCGACACCTTGAATGATCAAGGGCTGTCAGTGCCCAAGGAGCTGGGGACGCGGGTCAATACCTCGGCACTCAAAGCGCCGGCGGACCCCAAGGTTCAGGCAGTGCAATTCTTTCCGAACCCGAAGCTGAAAAAAGACTAAAAGTTTCACGCACACCTAATGTGGGAGGGGGCTTGCCCCCGATAGCGCAGTGTCAGGCAGCCTATGTATCGGCTGACCCACCGCTATCGGAGCCAAGCCCCCTTCCACATTTTTTTGCCTGCGTTTATTCGACTTAGGTCGTTGAATCCTTTCTCCACATCCTTAGCCTGCTATCATTTGTAACCATTGATTGCCAAAAATAGACGAGCCGCTCCCCAGAAGCGACCGAATAAACCCGTGACCACATGATGAGGTGCACCCATGTCTGATCAAGATCAAGACAACCCCCGGCGTGACTTTTTGCGCAAATCCTTGACCTTGATCCCGGTGGTCACGGTTGCCAGTACCGGCCTTGGCGGCTCGATATTGATGGCCACGCCTGAGCCTGCCCAGGCCGCGCCGGCCAAGCCTGCGGCGAGCGACAAGGCCTACGAGCCAAGCTATTTCACCGCAGAAGAATGGGCGTTTATCAACGCCGCCGTCGAGCGCTTGATCCCCGCCGACGCCCAAGGCCCAGGTGCCCTGGAAGCCGGTGCGCCGGAATACATCGACCGTCAGATGAACACGCCGTATGCCAGTGGCGCGCTGTGGTTCATGCAAGGTCCGTTCAACGCCGACGCCGCGCCAGAGATGGGCTGGCAGAGCAAGTTGGTGCCCAAAGAGATCTATCGCCTGGGCATTGCTGCGACGGATGCCTGGTCGAAAGCCTTCAACGGTAAAGCTTTTGCTGCGCAAGACAGCGCTACCCGAGACGATATGCTGCGCCGTCTAGAGGCTGGCGGCAGTGAAGTAACGGCGCATTTCGAGGCGGTGCCGCCAAAGATGTTCTTCAACCTGTTACTGCAAAACACCAAGGAAGGCTTCTTCTGCGACCCGATCCACGGGGGCAATAAAGGCATGGTCGGCTGGACCATGATCGGCTTCCCCGGCGCCCGCGCCGACTTTATGGATTGGGTGGAACGCAACGAGCAATACCCCTTCCCGGCTGTTTCCATCCGTGGCGAGAGGGCATAACCGTGGCGACCATCATGAAGAAAGTGGATGCAGTGATCGTAGGCTTCGGCTGGACTGGCGCGATCATGGCCAAGGAGCTGACGGAGGCGGGCCTCAACGTGCTGGCGCTGGAGCGCGGCCCGATGCAGGACACGTACCCGGACGGCAACTATCCCCAGGTCATCGACGAATTGACCTA
Source organism: Pseudomonas sp. SR18 (assembly GCF_023701505.1). Taxonomy (NCBI): domain Bacteria; kingdom Pseudomonadati; phylum Pseudomonadota; class Gammaproteobacteria; order Pseudomonadales; family Pseudomonadaceae; genus Pseudomonas; species Pseudomonas sp. SR18. Next base: position 416,583 of record NZ_JAMQAU010000002.1, read on the forward strand.
CAGCGTGCGCAAGAAACTCTTCCAGGACATCTCCAAGGAGACGGTGACCATTCGCCACAGCGTGAATGACGTCGCCCTGCCTAACCGTCAGCTCGGTGCTTTTTTGCCGGGCAATGGCGTGGGCGGCGCGGGTTTGCACTGGTCGGGTGTGCACTTTCGTGTCGACCCGATCGAGCTGCGCATGCGCAGCCATTACGAAGAACGCTACGGGAAAAATTTCATTCCCAAGGACATGACCATCCAGGACTTCGGCGTCAGCTATGAAGAACTGGAGCCGTTCTTCGACTACGCGGAAAAGGTCTTCGGCACCTCCGGCCAGGCCTGGACCGTCAAAGGCCAACTGGTGGGCGAAGGCCGTGGCGGCAACCCTTACGCGCCAGATCGCTCCAACCCGTTTCCGTTGCAGGCGCAGAAAAACACCGTCTCCGCACAGCTGTTTCAGAAAGCGGCTGCCGACGTGGGTTACAAACCCTACAACCTGCCCTCGGCCAACACCTCGGGGCCTTACACCAACCCTTACGGCGCGCAAATGGGGCCGTGCAACTTCTGCGGTTTTTGCAGTGGCTACGTGTGCTACATGTACTCCAAGGCCTCGCCGAACGTGAACATCCTGCCGGCCTTGCGCCGGGTGCCGAACTTCGAACTGCGCCCCAATTCCCACGTGCTCAAGGTCAACCTCGACAGCACCAAGAAGAAAGCCACGGGCGTGACCTATATCGACGCCCAAGGACGCGAAATCGAGCAGCCGGCGGACCTGGTGATCCTCGGCGCGTTCCAGTTCCACAACGTGCGGCTGATGCTGCTGTCGGGCATCGGCAAGCCGTACGACCCGATCACCAATGAAGGCGTGGTGGGCCGCAACTTCGCCTACCAGAACATGGCCACCATCAAAGCCTTTTTCGACAAAGACACTCACACCAACAACTTCATCGGCGCGGGCGGTAATGGCGTGGCGATGGACGACTTCAACGCGGACAACTTCGACCATGGGCCCCATGGCTTTGTGGGCGGTTCGCCGATGTGGGTCAACCAGGCCGGCAGCCGGCCGATTGCCGGGACGTCCAACCCGCCTGGCACCCCGGCCTGGGGCAGTGCGTGGAAGCGCGCCACCGCCGATTACTACACCCATCAGGTGTCGATGGATGCCCACGGCGCCCATCAATCCTACCGGGGCAACTACCTGGATCTGGACCCGGTTTACCGCGATGCCTACGGCTTGCCGCTGCTGCGGATGACGTTCGATTGGCAGGAAAACGACATCAAGATGAACCGCTTCATGGTCGAGAAAATGGGCAAGGTCGCCCAAGCGATGAACCCCAAGGCCATTGCGGTACTTGGTAAAAAAGTCGGTGAGCATTTCAACACTGCGTCCTACCAGACCACCCACCTCAACGGTGGCGCGATCATGGGCACCGACCCGAAAACCAGTGCGTTGAACCGTTACCTGCAGAGCTGGGATGTACACAACGTGTTTGTCCCAGGCGCGTCCGCTTTCCCACAGGGCCTGGGCTACAACCCTACTGGCCTGGTGGCGGCGCTGACCTACTGGTCGGCTCGGGCGATCCGTGAGCAGTACCTGAAAAACCCCGGCCCACTGGTTCAGGCATAAGGAGCGATGACCATGAAAGCATTTGTTATCGCGACGTTGGCGCTGCTCAGCAGTTGCTCCATAAGCGCTGCCGAAACCGACCTGATCCAGCAGGGCGAATACCTGGCCCGCGCCGGTGACTGCGTGGCCTGCCACACTGCCAAGGGTGGCAAACCCTTTGCGGGTGGGCTGCCGATGGAAACCCCGATTGGCGTGATCTACTCCACCAATATCACCCCGGACAAGACCGGCCTGGGCGACTACAGCTTCGACGACTTCGACAAGGCCGTGCGCCATGGTGTCGCCAAAAGCGGTAGTACGCTTTACCCGGCGATGCCCTATCCGTCTTATGCGCGTGTCAGCGACAGCGATATGCAGGCGCTGTATGCGTACTTCATGAAGGGTGTGGAACCCGTTGCCCAAGACAACAAGGACAGCGACATTCCGTGGCCCTTGAGCATGCGTTGGCCGTTGGCGGCGTGGCGTTGGATGTTTGCCCCTGAAGTGGCGGATACACCGGCTGAGGCAGCGACTGACCCGGTTATCGGCCGTGGCGCCTACCTGGTGGAAGGTTTAGGCCACTGCGGCGCGTGCCATACACCGCGTGCCCTGACCATGCAGGAAAAAGCCCTGAGTGCTACCGATGGCACCGCGTTCCTGTCCGGCAGTGCGCCGTTGGAAGGTTGGATCGCCAAGAGCTTGCGTGGCGACCACAAGGACGGCCTCGGCAGCTGGAGCGAGGAGCAGCTGGTGCAATTCCTCAAGACCGGTCGCAGTGATCGCAGCGCGGTGTTTGGTGGCATGAGCGACGTGGTCGTCCACAGCATGCAGTACATGTCGCAAGACGACCTGACCGCTATCGCCCGTTACCTCAAGAGCCTGCCGGCGGTCGATCCCCAGGATCAGCCCCATGTGTACGACAAGCAGGTAGCCCAGGCGCTGTGGAAAGGCGATGACAGCCAGCGGGGTGCCTCGGTGTATATCGACAACTGCGCGGCCTGCCACCGAACCGATGGCCATGGCTATACACGGGTGTTCCCGGCCCTGGCGGGTAACCCGGTAGTGCAGACGGCGGATGCCACCTCGTTGATCAACATTGTGTTGAACGGCGGCACTTTGCCGGCTACGCACGCGGCGCCGTCGACCTTCACCATGCCGGCGTTTGCCTGGCGCCTGTCGGACCAGGAAGTCGCCGACGTGGTCAGTTTCATCCGTGGCAGCTGGGGCAACAAAGGTGCGCCAGTGAACGCCAGCGACGTCGCCGACCTGCGCAAGAACGATATGCGCACCACTTCGGGCGATGATTTGGGGCAGGCCACGCAAAAGCACTAAATCCTGGCTGGCCGCCAAACGGCACTGGTCAGACACCTCGCGCCTCGATACTGTATATAAAAACAGTATCGAGGCGCTTTTATGTCTACGCCGTTGCCGCCCCGTGGCCGGGGCACGGCCACCAACCTGCACAACCGCTTTGCGCCAACGGTCAGCGTGGCCGAGGACGACGGCTGGTACCAGGAAGTACCGCCGACCCAGGGCACCGAAGTGCGTATTGAGACGGCCAAGACCATCATCACCCGCAATAACTCGCCGGACCTGCCGTTTGATCGCTCGATCAACCCGTATCGCGGTTGCGAGCATGGCTGTATCTACTGCTATGCGCGGCCCAGCCATGCCTATTGGGACATGTCACCGGGGCTGGATTTCGAAACCAGACTGATCGCCAAGAGCAATGCGGCCGATGTGCTGGAGCAGCAGTTGTCCAAGCCCGGCTACGTGTGTGCGCCGATCAACCTGGGTTCCAATACCGACCCGTACCAGCCCATCGAGCGCGAATACAACATCACGCGGCAGACCCTCGAAGTGTTGCTGCGCTACCGACACCCGGTGACCATCATCACCAAGGGTTCGCTGATCCTGCGTGATCTCGACCTGCTCACCGAGTTGGCCCGCCAGCGCCTGGTGGCGGTGATGATCAGCCTCACCAGCCTGGACGATGAGCTCAAGCGCATCCTGGAACCGCGCACCGCCGCGCCCAAGGCGCGGTTGCGAGCGATCCGGGTGATGCGTGAGGCGGGGATTCCGGTGGGCGTGCTGTGCTCGCCGATGATCCCGATGATCAACGACAGTGAACTGGAAAGCCTGCTGACCGAAGCGCACGCCGCTGGTGCGCAGAGTGCGGCGTACATGATGCTGCGCTTGCCGCTGGAGGTGGCGCCGCTGTTTGAAGAGTGGCTGGCAGCCCATTATCCGCAGCGTGCGGCCCATGTAATGAGCCTGGTTCGGCAGGTGCGCGGTGGTGAGGTGTATGACAGCCGCTTCGGCGTGCGCATGCGGGGCGAAGGGCCGTTCGCCGATTTGCTGGCCCAGCGTTTCAGCAAGGCGATCAAACGCCTGGGGCTCAATCGCCGTGAAGGATTCAACCTGGATTGCACGGCGTTCTGTCCACCGGGCAGACAGATGGCATTGTTGTAGACTGATCAGCAAGAATGCACCTTGCTTGTAGGAATAGTCGCGTTTTGACATCACTGAAACCCGCGATCTAGAGCGGTTCATTCAGTTTGAGTTAAGTTTCGACGGTTACCTTGCTCAGCGAGTGACTGATGAGTCGGCGCCTGGATTTTGGAGTTTTACAACTATTCCACTGGCCGGGCGTCGAACTGTCCTGAACACTCCCCTGCACTAATCAAGAGGATGAATCATGAGTGATAAGGATAAACAGCCGTTGGCTGCGTCGGCTTCAGCCCCTCAAGTGGCGGAGTCCGCCGATGCAGCGCTAAAGCATATCGTTGACGGTTTTTTGCATTTCCATCACGACGTCTTCCCCCAGCAGGAAGAACTCTTCAAGAAACTCGCCACGGCCCAGAGCCCACGGGCGATGTTCATTACCTGTGCCGACTCGCGCATCGTGCCCGAGCTGATCACCCAAAGCTCGCCCGGCGACCTGTTCGTGACCCGTAACGTCGGCAACGTGGTGCCACCCTACGGCCAGATGAACGGCGGTGTTTCAACCGCTATCGAGTACGCGGTACTTGCCCTGGGTGTGCAGCACATCATCGTCTGCGGTCACTCCGACTGTGGCGCCATGCGTGCGGTACTCAACCCCGACAGCCTGGAAAAAATGCCGACGGTACGGGCCTGGCTGCGGCACGCCGAGGTGGCCAAGTCGATGGTCGAGGACAACTGCGACTGCGCCAACGAAGGCGAGAGCATGAAGGTGCTGACCGAAGAAAACGTCATCGCCCAGTTGCAACATTTGCGTACCCACCCTTCCGTGGCCTCACGCATGGCCAATGGTCAGTTGTATATCCACGGTTGGATCTACAACATCGAGACCAGCGAAATCCGCGCCTACGATGCCGACCAGTCGGCGTTCCGACCGTTGAGCGGCGACGGGCCGATTCCTTGCGCGACGCCTAAAGCGCGCTTCTAAAACACTTCCCTGCCGGGTAATGCGGTGGCTGCCATGGATGCAGCCAGGCTTTACCGCGCCCGGCGAATGCCTCGGGAGAGTCATCATGCGTGCTGCTCAATTGAAAGCTGTATTGCCACGGGAGCTGCTCGCCTCGGTGGTTGTGTTTCTGGTCGCCCTGCCGCTGTGCATGGGCATCGCGATTGCGTCCGGCATGCCGCCGGCCAAAGGTCTGATCACCGGGATTATCGGTGGCCTGGTGGTGGGTTGGCTGGCGGGTTCGCCGCTGCAGGTCAGTGGCCCGGCGGCGGGTCTGGCGGTGCTGGTGTTCGAATTGGTGCGCCAGCACGGCATGTTGATGCTGGGGCCGATCCTGCTGCTGGCGGGCTTCCTGCAATTGGTGGCCGGACGCTTGCGCCTGGGCTGCTGGTTCCGCGTGACGGCGCCCGCAGTGGTGTACGGCATGCTGGCGGGGATTGGCGTGTTGATTGTGCTGTCGCAGATTCATGTGATGCTTGACGGCGCGCCCAAGCCTTCTGGGCTGGACAACCTGGCGGGCTTCCCGGCTGCACTGTCCGAAGCCATCCCGACCCTTGGTGGCGGGCTCGGCTGGCAAGCGGGTTTGCTGGGCCTGTCGACGATGCTGGTGATGTACCTGTGGGATAAATTCCGCCCGCAACCGCTGCGGTTCGTGCCGGGTGCGTTGCTCGGCGTCGGCCTGGCTACGGTCACCAGCCTGGTGCTGGCGTTGCAGGTCAAACGCGTGGAAGTCCCGGAAAACCTGGCTGACGCCATTGATTGGCTGCGCCCCAGCGACCTGCTGAACCTGGCTGATCCTCAACTGCTGATTGCAGCCTTTGCCGTGGCATTTATCGCCAGCGCCGAAACCCTGCTCTCGGCGGCGGCTGTCGACCGCATGCACAACGGCCAACGTTCCGACTTCGACAAAGAGCTGTCCGCCCAAGGCGTCGGCAACATGCTCTGCGGGCTGGTCGGTGCCTTGCCGATGACCGGCGTGATCGTGCGCAGTTCGGCCAACGTCCAGGCGGGTGCAACCACCCGTCTGTCGGCAATGTTCCACGGCGTCTGGTTGCTGGGTTTCGTGTTGCTGCTGTCGAGCGTGTTGCAAAGCATCCCGGTGGCGAGCCTCGCCGGGGTGCTGGTGTACACCGGGATCAAGCTGGTCGACGTCAAGGCGTTCAAGGCTTTGGGGCGCTACGGGCGGATGCCGATGTTCACCTATGCGGCCACGGCGCTGGCGATCATCTTTACCGACCTGCTGACGGGGGTGCTGGTGGGCTTTGGTCTCACGTTGGTCAAGTTGGCGTTCAAGGCGTCGCGGCTGAAAGTCAGCCTGATCGACTTGCCCCAGGAGGGCGAGATGGAGCTGCGTTTGATTGGTGCGGCGACCTTTCTGAAAGTGCCGGCGTTGACCCAGGTGCTGTCGACGGTGCCTGCGGGGACCACGGTGCATGTCCCGCTCAACAACCTCAGCTATATCGACCATTCCTGCCTGGAATTGCTGGAGGAATGGGGTCGGGCCAACGCGGCGAAGGGTTCGAAGCTGGTGATTGAGGCGCGTGGGTTGAAGCGACGGTTGGAAGGCAGGATTCGCACGACGACGGGGATCGGCTCGGCGCCATCAATCGGCTGACGGAACCGGATCAACATGTGGGAGGGGGGCAAGCCCTCTCCCACATTTGTTCTGAGTCGAATTCAAGGTTTAAGCCGGCTGATCCAACGCCAACTCCACCCCCAACTGCCGCGACAGGCACGGCCAGCGCTTCCAGGCGGCCTCGGTGTCCGGGCTTTTCAGTTGCTCGCGATACGCTTCGACCGACTCCAGAGCGAAGTTCTCTTCGTTAAGCATCTCATCCACCGCCAGGTGCACGGCTTGATCCAACTGGTTGGCGAAATCTTCACCGATCAATTGATGGGCAATCACGTTAGCCACGGTGGTATCCGCCGGAATCAACGGCTGACCGAAATGCTTGATATACACATCGTTGACTTCTTCCACCAGCCGGTGTGCCAGGTAGGCCTCGTCCAGCAGCCCGTCCAGGCCTTCATGGCCTGCCAGAATTGCGGGCGGTTGCAGGAAAAAATGCTCGGCAATCTTCAGTACCGGCTTGATCTGGCTTTCGATCCCGGCTTCGCGAGCCACGTCATTGGCAGCATCGAGCAACTCCGGCACGAGGTCGATGTAGGCAGTGACAAAGCGGGTCATGACCACGTTGCGATCACCTTCAGCCAGGGAAATGGCTGCATGAAGGTGCGGCAATTGTTTTTCCAGCTGCTGGGCAAGCTGGCCCGTAGTGGCTTCGTGTTGATGGGCACGGGAAATCTGCTCGCGCAATGCGGCGGTGTTCATGAAGGCTCCAGTGAATCAGGCGTAGGAAAAGGGAGAAGTTAAGGTAGCTCGTTTATACGAGCGCCTAAGACGCATTTGTCATAATTATTTCATGGTTATGCACAGGCGTTATATCGAATTGCCATCGTTCGTCGGAAAATCGATTCCGCACCCGGTTTTATTGGCTCCGGCCGTGCGTTTTTGCCTCATTTGTCCCTACACATTGCGGGGTTGCAGTCCCTGTCTATACTCGGATTTGTACGCGATTAGCTGATGACGCCAGACTGCATAAGCAGGCAAGGCTAAGCGGTTGTAAGCAGTATGGAAGCCGCTCCCTTCGACGCAGGTGCAAACCGGCGGGATAACAAGAACGATAAGGGGAACCCGCAATGATGCGACATCCACACGTTTGGATGGGCCTCCTGTTGTGGTCGGTATTCGGCCAGGCGCACGCCGCCTGGACAACGAATATGGCGCCAGGGGCAACAGAAGTCAGTCACGCTGTGTTCGACCTGCACATGACCATTTTCTGGATCTGTGTGGTGATCGGCATCATCGTGTTTGGCGCCATGTTCTGGTCGATGATGGTCCACCGGCGTTCTACCGGTCAGGTCGCGGCCAAGTTCCACGAGAGCACCACCGTGGAAATCCTCTGGACCGTCGTGCCCTTGCTGATCCTGATTGCGATGGCCATTCCGGCGACCAAGACCCTGATCAACATCTACGACAGCAGTGAGTCGGATATCGATATCCAGGTCACCGGCTACCAGTGGAAGTGGCATTACAAATACCTGGGCCAGGATGTGGAGTTCTTCAGCAACCTGGCCACGCCCGCCGAGCAGATCCACAACCAGGCCACCAAGGGCGAACACTACCTGCTGGAAGTCGACCAGCCGCTGGTGCTGCCGGTGGGCGCCAAAGTGCGCTTCCTGGTCACAGCCGCCGACGTGATCCACTCCTGGTGGGTGCCGGCGTTTGCGGTCAAGCGCGACGCCATTCCGGGTTTCGTCAACGAGGCTTGGACCCGTGTCGAGAAGCCCGGTATCTACCGTGGCCAGTGCGCCGAGCTATGCGGCAAGGACCATGGATTCATGCCCATCGTGGTCGAGGTCAAGTCCAAGGCCGACTACGACACCTGGCTGGGTGAGCGTAAGGCCGAGGCCGCCAAGCTCAAGGAGCTGACCTCCAAAGAATGGACCCTTGAAGAACTGGTGGCCCGTGGCGACAAGGTCTATCACACCACCTGCGTGGCCTGTCACCAGGCCGAAGGCCAGGGCCTGCCGCCGATGTTCCCGGCGCTCAAAGGTTCGAAAATCGCCACCGGGCCTGCTGCCGATCACCTGAGCATCGTCTATCACGGCAAGCCCGGCACTGCCATGGCGGCCTTCGGCAAGCAACTGTCGGAAGTGGATATCGCGGCCGTGGTGACCTACGAGCGCAACGCCTGGGGCAACAACAAAGGCGACATGGTCACGCCGAAAGACGTGCTGGCCATCAAACAGGCGGAAAGCAAATGACAGCCCTCATTGCGTTTGCCCCGACCCGCCCCGCCCATTCGTTTGCAGGAGAACGGCCATGAGCGCTGTGATCGATGACCATGGCCACGCTGGTGACCATGCCCACGGCCCCGCCAAGGGCTTGATGCGTTGGGTGCTGACCACCAACCACAAAGACATCGGCACGATGTACCTGTGGTTTGCGTTTGCGATGTTCCTGCTCGGCGGTTCGTTCGCCATGGTGATCCGGGCCGAGCTGTTCCAGCCCGGCCTGCAGATCGTCGAACCGGCATTTTTCAACCAGATGACCACCATGCATGGCCTGATCATGGTGTTTGGTGCGGTGATGCCGGCGTTTGTCGGCCTGGCCAACTGGATGATCCCGCTGATGATCGGCGCGCCCGACATGGCCCTGCCGCGCATGAACAACTTCAGTTTCTGGCTGTTGCCGGCGGCGTTCCTGCTGCTGGTCTCGACGCTGTTCACCCCCGGCGGCGGGCCGAACTTCGGCTGGACCTTCTACGCCCCGCTCTCCACCACCTACGCGCCGGAAAGCGTGACGTTCTTTATCTTTGCCATCCACCTGATGGGCATCAGTTCGATCATGGGCGCGATCAATGTGGTCGCCACCATCCTCAACCTGCGTGCGCCCGGCATGACCCTGATGAAAATGCCGCTGTTTGTGTGGACCTGGCTGATCACCGCGTTCCTGCTGATCGCCGTGATGCCGGTGCTGGCGGGCTGCGTGACAATGATGCTGATGGACATCCACTTCGGCACCAGCTTCTTCAGTGCCGCCGGTGGCGGTGACCCGGTGTTGTTCCAGCATGTGTTCTGGTTCTTCGGCCACCCCGAGGTGTACATCATGATCCTGCCGGCCTTCGGCGCCGTCAGCTCGATCATTCCGACCTTTTCACGCAAGCCGCTGTTCGGCTACACCTCGATGGTCTACGCCACGGCGAGCATCGCGTTCCTGTCGTTTATCGTGTGGGCGCACCACATGTTCGTGGTCGGCATCCCGCTGGTGGGCGAGTTGTTCTTCATGTACGCCACGCTGCTGATCGCTGTGCCGACCGGTGTGAAGGTGTTCAACTGGGTCAGCACCATGTGGCAAGGCTCGTTGACGTTCGAGACGCCGATGCTGTTTGCGGTGGCCTTCGTGATCCTGTTCACCATCGGCGGCTTCTCCGGGTTGATGCTAGCGATTGCCCCGGCGGACTTCCAGTACCACGACACCTACTTCGTGGTGGCGCACTTTCATTACGTACTGGTGCCCGGCGCGATCTTTGGCATCTTCGCATCGGCCTACTACTGGCTGCCGAAATGGACCGGCCACATGTACGACGAAACCCTGGGCAAGCTGCACTTCTGGCTGTCTTTCGTGGGCATGAACATGGCGTTCTTCCCGATGCACTTTGTGGGGCTGGCGGGCATGCCGCGTCGGGTGCCGGACTACAACCTGCAGTTCGCCGATTTCAACATGGTCTCGTCGATTGGCGCGTTTATGTTTGGTGCCACGCAGATCTTCTTCTTGTTCATCGTGATCAAGTGCATCCGTGGCGGCCCACCGGCGCCGGCCAAGCCGTGGGATGGGGCTGAAGGCCTGGAGTGGAGCGTGCCTTCGCCGGCGCCGTACCACACCTTCACCACGCCGCCGGAGGTCAAATGAACACCTTTTTTCGGTGTGAACACCGTCAATGTGGGAGGGGCGGTGCGACGATTCGACTTGCCCCCGATGGCGGTGTATCGGCCTACAACTTCATTGGCTGTGAAATCGCAATCGGGAGCAAGCCCCCTCCCACCTTGACCGAGTTCGGCTTAGGTGATCGCCATGGCTGACTCCGTGCCCCTCAAGCGCCTCGTCACTCGGCTGCTGATCCTGGTGGTGGCGATGTTCGCCTTCGGCTTTGCGCTGGTGCCGATCTACGACGTGATGTGCAAGGCGTTCGGCATCAACGGCAAGACCGCCGGGCAGTACGAGGGTTCGCAAGTGGTGGACCCGACACGTCAGGTGCGCGTGCAGTTCTTATCCACCAACGCTATCGACATGGTCTGGGACTTCTACGCCAAGGCCGACGAGGTGGTGGTCAACCCTGGCGCCGTGACCGAGATGCTGTTCGTGGCCCACAACCCCACCGACAAGCCGATGACTGCTCAGGCCGTACCGAGCATTTCCCCGGCCGAAGCGGCGATGTATTTCCACAAGACCGAATGTTTTTGCTTCACCCAGCAGGTGTTGCAGCCAGGCGAGCGTATCGAGATGCCGGTGCGCTTTATTGTCGATCGCGACATGCCCAAGGATGTGAAGCATTTGACCCTGGCGTACACGCTGTTTGATATCACTGCGCGCCAACCGCCCGTGGCTGCCCACACCGGCGGCTAGCTACTGTTTGCCCCCTCAATCGGGAGAGTGAATACATGTCGAATCATGATACGTACTACGTACCGGCGCAGAGCAAATGGCCGATAATTGCCACGTTTGGACTGCTGATCACGGTGTATGGCCTGGGTGTGTGGTTCAACGATCTCAAGGCGGCGCGCCCGGAATCCCACGGCCCGTGGATCTTTTTCGTCGGCGGACTGCTACTCGCCTACATGTTGTTCGGCTGGTTTGGTGCGGTGATCAAGGAAAGCCGCGCCGGTTTGTACAGCCCCCAGATGGACCGCTCGTTTCGCTGGGGCATGAGCTGGTTCATCTTTTCCGAAGTGATGTTCTTTATCGCGTTCTTCGGTGCGCTGTTTTATGTGCGGCACATGTCCGCGCCCTGGCTGGCCGGTGAAGGCTCGAAGGGCGTCGCGCATATGCTGTGGCCAAATTTCGAATTTGCCTGGCCGTTGCTCAACAATCCTGACCCAAAACTCTACCCCGCCCCCGAGGGCACCATCAGCCCGTGGGGGTTGCCGCTGGTCAACACCATCCTGCTGGTGAGTTCCAGCGTGACCATTACCATCGCTCACCACGCACTGCGCAAAGGCCATCGCGGCGCGCTGAAGATCTGGCTGGCGCTCACCGTGCTGCTGGGCCTGGCATTTCTCGGGTTCCAGGCCGAGGAGTACATCCATGCCTATAAAGAGCTGGGCCTGACGCTGGGCTCCGGTGTATATGGCGCGACGTTCTTTATGCTCACCGGTTTCCACGGCGCCCACGTGACCATCGGCACGATCATTTTGTTTGTGATGCTGATGCGCGTCCTGCGTGGGCACTTCAACGCCGAGCATCAGTTTGGTTTCGAGGCGGCCAGTTGGTATTGGCACTTTGTGGATGTGGTGTGGATCGGGCTGTTTTTCTTCGTTTACGTGCTGTGAGGCTTCTTACCACGGCGCGTGGGAAACCAACTGGCCGCTGAAAAATCCCCAGGTGATCAGCGCCAGGGTGATCACGGCCAGTACGACACGCACGGTCAAGGCAGTGACGAGGCGATTGGAGTTGCCCTCGTCCTTCACCAGAAAGAACAAGCCACTGAACAGGCTTACGACAGTTGCGATCAGCATCAGGGCAATGGCTGCTTTGAGCATGGTCGGGCTCCTGGACATTGAAGAAGAGCTGCGGGCAATGAAAACAAGTATAGCCAGCGCCATAAAACAGTTTCGTCCCGGTATTGCGCCGACAGTGGTGGTGTTGCTGCTGCTGCCGTTGATGGTGGGCTTGGGGTTCTGGCAGCTGTCACGCGGGCATGAAAAGCAACACTTGCTCGACAGTTACGCCGAGCGCCGCGTGGCGGCGCCGATGAGCAGCGCCCAACTCAACGACTCCACAGATCCGGCATTTCGCCGTGTGCATCTGCGCGGTCAATTCGACGCCGATCACAGCGTATTGCTCGACAACCGCATGCGCGATGGCAAGGCCGGTGTCGAGTTGCTGCAACCCTTCCACGACCAGGCCAGCGGCCTGTGGTTGTTGCTCAATCGCGGCTGGCTGCCCTGGCCGGATCGGCGTATCCCGCCCGCCTTCACCACACCAGAACAACCGCTGAATCTCGATGCCTGGGTGTACGTCGCTCCCGGCGAAGCCTTCCAGTTGCAGGCCGACCCGGCGGGCGCGCCATGGCCGCGATTGCTCACCGCCCTGCATCCCGCGGCGCTTTGGGCGGAGTTGGGCCGCAACGGTTTTGCCTATGAGCTGCGCGCTGACGCCGGCCCTGGTACCTATGAAACGACTTGGCCGGTGGTCGCCATGGGCCCTGAGAAACACCTGGCTTATGCCGTGCAGTGGTTCGCAATGGCGCTGGCGCTGCTGGTTCTTTACCTCTACCTCGGATCGCACAACAAGAAGGAGAAGCCCCATGGGAGCGGCCACGAATCGACTCAACATGTCTGACCTGCCCGATCGGCGCAAAGGCCGCTGGCAACTGCTGCTGATCCTGCTGATGGTGATCGGCCCGATGGTGCTGGCCACCTTTATGTACAAGCTGCAGTTCTGGGTGCCGGACAGCCGCAGTTATCACGGCGAGATGATCGGCAATGGCCAGACCCGAGCCGACATTGGCGTGCAAGCGGATGAACAGCGCTGGCAACTGCTGGTCACCGCGCCCACGGCGTGTGCAGCCGATTGCCAGCAACTGGTGTACCTCGCCCGGCAATTGCAGATCGGCCTGGGGCGCGATGCCTCGCGCGCCAGTCATGCGTTGGCGAGTGCGCAGCCGGTGGGCGCCGACTACGAAACCAGGTTGAAAGCCGAATACCCTCAATTGCAGCGTTACGCGCTGGATGTTTCGACCTTTACCAAAAACGCTGCCGCGCCGGGCGATGCGCAGCTGTGGATCGTCGACCCCCACGGCAACCTGGTGCTGCGCTACGACGCCAGGGTCAAGGGCAAGGACCTGCTGAACGACCTGCGCCACCTGCTGAAACTGTCGAATATCGGATAAGGGCATCGTCATGGCCAAACCTGGATTTCGCCTCGCGTTGTTTGCCACCTTGCTGGCGCTGATCGTCGTGCTGCTCGGCGCCTACACGCGCCTGACCCACGCCGGCCTCGGATGCCCGGACTGGCCCGGTTGCTACGGCTTTATCAGCGTGCCGCAAAGCGAGGCCCAATTGGCCCATGCCGAGTTGCATTTTCCCGACACGCCGGTGGAGGCCGACAAAGGCTGGGCCGAGATGACCCATCGCTACTTTGCTGGCACTTTGGGTCTGTTGATTGTGTTATTGGCGGCGCGCTCGTGGAGTCACCGGCGTGATCCTGGCCAGCCAGTCAAATTGCCGCTGTTTCTGCTGGCCGTGGTATTTGCCCAGGCAGCATTTGGCATGTGGACGGTGACGCTCAAGCTGTGGCCGCAAGTGGTGACGGGCCATCTGCTGGGCGGCTTTGCCACCTTGAGCCTGCTGTTTTTGCTGACCTTGCGCCTGTCCGGCGTGCTGCCCGCGTTGATCGTGCCCAGGCGCCTGCAGTATTGGGCGACGGCCGGGTTGGTGTTGGTGATCGGGCAGATTGCGCTCGGCGGCTGGGTCAGCTCCAACTACGCGGCCGTCGCCTGTGTCGACTTGCCCACCTGCCATGGCGAATGGTGGCCGGCGGCCGACTTTGCCAATGGCTTTCACCTGACCCAGCACATCGGTCCGAATTACCTGGGCGGCCAACTCGACAGCGAGGCGCGCACGGCCATTCACCTGACCCATCGCCTCGGCGCGGTGCTGGTAACCCTGGTTCTGCTGGGCCTGGCCTGGCAACTGCGTGCGGTGGGCATGACGCGGCTGGCGGGGTTGTTGTTGATCGCCCTCGCTGCGCAAATCTGCCTGGGCGTGAGCAATGTAGCGTTCGGCCTGCCGCTGGCGGTCGCGGTCGGGCATAACGCGGGCGGTGCTGGCTTGCTGCTGACGCTGGTGCTGGTCAATTACCACGCGCGAACCAGCCTGGTCAGGGTGCGCAATCAATCGCCGTTCGGCTGGCGATTTATCCCGCGCAAACACGTATCGGGGCTCATCACCCTTAAAGGAGAGATGCCATGGCGACCGTGATCGGCGCGCGTCACGATCAGGCGATCTGGCGTGATTACCTGCAGCTGACCAAGCCGAAAGTAGTGGTGCTGATGCTCATCACCTCGCTGGTAGGCATGTTCCTCGCGACCCGTGCCGGCGTGCCATGGACGGTGCTGATTTTTGGCAACCTGGGCATTGCCCTGTGTGCCGGCGGCGCGGCGGCGGTCAACCATGTGGTGGATCGGCGGATCGATGCGGTAATGGCGCGCACTCACAAGCGGCCGCTGGCACAAGGGCGGGTGTCGCCGATGGCGGCGCTGGCCTTTGCATTGTTTCTGGCTGTTGCAGGCTTGGGCCTGTTGCTGGCGTTCACCAATGCCCTGGCGGCGTGGCTGACCTTGGCCTCGCTGCTTGGTTACGCCGTGATCTACACCGGGTTCCTCAAGCGTGCGACGCCGCAGAATATCGTCATCGGCGGGCTGGCCGGCGCTGCGCCGCCGCTGTTGGGGTGGGTCGCTGTCACGGGGCACATCAGCGCCGAGCCGCTGCTGCTGGTGCTAATCATCTTCGCCTGGACCCCGCCGCACTTCTGGGCCCTGGCCATCCATCGCAAGGAGGAATACGCCAAGGCCGACATCCCGATGCTGCCGGTGACCCACGGCGAGCATTACACCAAGGTGCATATCCTGCTCTACACCTTTGCCCTGCTGGCCGTGAGCCTGATGCCCTATGTGATCCATATGAGCGGCCCGTTGTACCTGGCGTGCGCGCTGGTGTTGGGTGCACGCTTTCTGCAATGGGCCTGGGTGTTGTACCGTGGCGGTCGGCCGCACGCGGCGATCAACACCTTCAAGTACTCTATCTGGTACTTGCTGCTGCTGTTTATCGCCCTGCTCGTAGACCATTACTTATTGTTGAACCTATGACTCGAACTCAAAAAACCGTCTTCATCCTGGTGGCCATCGTCGCGTTGATCATGGGCCTGACCGTCAACAAAGTGCTCAGCGGCAAAGGCCAGGGCGACCCCACCGCGCTGATCGACGCGGGCATCATCCTGCTGCCGCAAAGCCGGCAGTTGCCGCCTGTGAGCATGACCAATCAGGACGGCCAGCCGGTGGTCATCAACGAGTTGAAGGGTAAGTGGAGCCTGTTGTTCTTCGGCTACACCTTCTGCCCGGATATCTGCCCGACAACCCTCGCCCAGTTGCGCCAGATCAAGAGCGAACTGCCGAAGGAGGCTGTGGATAAGTTGCAAGTGATCCTGGTCAGCGTTGACCCGCATCGCGACACGCCGACTCAGCTCAAGCAGTACCTGGGCTATTTCGATCCGCAATTTGTGGGCCTGACCGGCGCGAATGTGGAGGATGTGCAGAAGGTGTCGAATGCGGTGAGCATTCCGTTTATTCCGGCCGATACCAGCAAACCGAACTACACCGTGGATCACAGCGGCAACCTGGCACTGATCGGCCCGGACGGGACGCAGCGTGGGTTTATCCGTGCGCCGTTGAACAACCAGAAGCTGGTGGCGCAGTTGCCGGGGTTGTTGCAGCGCAAGTGAAGACAACACAAAGCAAATGTGGGAGGGGGCTTGCCCCCGATAGCAGTGGGTCAGTCACTCGATACAGTGGCTGACACTCAGCAATCGGGGGCAAGCCCCCTCCCACATTTTTGATCTCCAGTGTTTTGGAGATTGAGGGTTGGATCAGAACGCCGGCTTGATCGCGCCTTTGTACTTTTCTTCGATGAATTTCTTCACTTCAGGCGTGTGCAGGGCGGCTACCAGTTTCTTCACCGCATCCGAATCCTTGTTGTCTTCGCGGGTGACCAGGATGTTCACGTAAGGCGAGTCGCTGCCTTCGATGACCAGTGCGTCCTTGGACGGGTCCAGCTTGGCTTCCAGGGCGTAGTTGGTGTTGATCAGCGCCAGGTCGACCTGGGTCAGCACGCGCGGCAGCGTGGCGGCTTCCAGTTCGCGGAACTTCAGGTTTTTCGGGTTTTCGGTGATGTCCTTGATGGTCGACAGGATGTTGGTCGAGTCCTTCAAGGTGATCAGGCCGTTCTTGGCCAGCAGCAACAGCGCACGGCCGCCGTTGGTGGCGTCGTTGGGGATCACCACGTTGGCGCCGCTTGGCAGGTCGTCCAGCTTCTTGTACTTGCTGGAGTAGGCGCCCAGGGGCTCCAGGTGCACCGCGCCGACGCTCACCAAGTGAGTGCCCTTGGCTTTGTTGAATTCATCCAGGTACGGCTGGTGCTGGAAGAAGTTCGCGTCCAGACGCTTTTCCGCGACCTGTACGTTGGGCTGCACGTAGTCGGTGAAGACCTTGACCTGCAGGTCCACGCCTTCCTTGGCCAGGGCAGGTTTCACGAATTCGAGGATTTCCGCATGCGGCACCGGCGATGCGGCGACCGTAATGGTTTCGGCGTGGGCGGAAAACGCGGCAACGGCGGCGAAAGCAACCAGTAGTTTTTTCATCCAACAAGCTCCTTGTTCGGGCATGTGCCGGCTTTTTACCGGCAATGGCCGTTATTTTCGAGAAAAGTGCACCACCAGCCGGTCGCCGACGGTTTGCAGAATTTGCACCAGGATCAACAGCATCACCACGGTGACCACCATTACATCGGTCTGAAAACGCTGATAACCGAAACGGATCGCCAGGTCACCCAGGCCGCCGGCACCGACCACACCGGCCATTGCCGTGTAGGACACCAGCGTAATCGCCGTCACCGTAATCGCCGCGAAGATGCCAGGGCGTGCTTCGGGCAACAGGGCGTTGGTGATGATCTGACGGGTGGTGGCGCCCATGGACTGGGTGGCTTCGATAATGCCGCGATCAACTTCACGCAAGGCGGTTTCCACCAGTCGCGCAAAGAACGGCGTAGCGCCTACGACCAACGGCGGGATCGCCCCGGCCACACCCAGGGAGGTGCCGGTGATCAGTACGGTGAAGGGAATCATCACGATCAGCAGGATGATGAATGGCAGCGAACGCAGGATATTCACGATCAGCGACAGCAGCGCGTACAGGCCCTTTTGCTCGAACAGCTGGCGCGGGCTGGTCAGGAACAGCAGCACGCCCAGCGGCAGGCCCAGTAGCACGGTGAAAAACAGCGAGCCGAACAGCATGATCATGGTGTCGCCGGTGGCGAGCCAGATTTCGGACCAGTCGATATTGGCGAAGAAACTCAGGAACATTTCCATTAGCGCAGCACCTCCATGTGGACGTCTGCGGCGGTGAAGCGGGCAAAGGCCGCTTCCATGTCACCGCCGGTGACCGCGAGGGTCAGTTGCCCATAGGGGATGTCTTTGATGCGGTCGATACGGCCGGCGAGGATGCTGTAGTCCACCCCCGTTTCGCGGGCGACGGTGCCCAGCAGCGGCGCGTAGGTCGCGTCGCCCTGGAACGTCAGGCGCACGATGCGGCCCGGTACGTGGGCGAAGTCGTCACGCTGCTCGCCTTCGTCGACCTGCTCGGCTTCTTGTACAAAGCGCTTGGTGGTCGGGTGCTTGGGGTGCAGGAATACGTCCGCCACCGAGCCTTGCTCGACGATCACGCCGGCGTCCATCACGGCCACCTGGTCGCACACGCGGCGGATCACGTCCATTTCATGGGTGATCAGCACGATGGTCAGTTTCAACTCGCGGTTGATCTCGGCCAGCAGTTGCAGGACCGACGCTGTGGTTTGCGGGTCGAGGGCGCTGGTGGCTTCGTCGCACAGCAGGATCTTTGGCTTGGTCGCCAGGGCACGTGCGATGCCGACGCGCTGCTTCTGGCCGCCGGACAACTGCGCCGGGTATTTCCTGGCATGGTCCGACAGGCCAACGCGGGCGAGCAGTTCAGCCACGCGCAAGTCGATGTCCTTGCGCGACAGTTCGCCGGCCAGGGTCAGCGGCAGTGCCACGTTATCAGCGACAGTCTTGGACGCCAGGAGGTTGAAGTGCTGGAAGATCATCCCGACCTGCTGACGGAAACGGCGCAGGCCGTTGGCGTCCAGCGCGGTGACTTCTTCGCCGTCCACCGTGATCTGGCCGCCACTGGGCTCTTCCAGGCGGTTGATCAGGCGCAGCAATGTACTTTTGCCCGCACCCGAGTGGCCGATCAGGCCAAACACCTGGCCGTTCTCGACGCGCAGGCTGGTGGGGTGCAATGCGGGAATATCCTTACCGGCGACGCGGTAGGTTTTATGGACGTTTTGAAACTCGATCACGTAGCGAACCTTGTGGGGCGCATTGAAAAGGGATCAGCGGTTAGCCGGGCGCGCATTTTAGCCTGTCCATCCAGTGTTTCTTAGCATTTATTTCGCATTCAACCTGTGATTTGGCAATAACGCGATCAAAGGTCATAAAAAAGGAACGGCCCAAAACCCCGTCAGTCACTACTAAAGCAACTCGATTTCCCAGGTGCCGTGCCTGGGGTTTTGCTCAAACGAGCCGGGGACCGCTCTGGCCACTTTGAATAAGGAGTTTTGACTGATGAGTACCAACAAGCCAGCCACCCCGCCGAAGAGTGAACTTGCGGGCACCGACACCCTGGACCGTGGCAACACCAACGCCAAATTGCAAAGCCTGGAACAGTTTCGCTCAGACGCCACTGGCCAAGCCTTGCGCACCAACCAGGGCGTGAAGATTTCCGACAACCAGAACAGCTTGAAGGTCGGCGCGCGCGGGCCTTCGCTGCTGGAAGACTTCATCATGCGTGAAAAAATCACGCACTTTGACCATGAGCGTATCCCCGAGCGCATCGTGCATGCTCGCGGCACAGGCGCCCATGGCTATTTCCAATCCTACGAGAACCATTCGGCGCTGACCAAAGCTGGTTTCCTACGCGACCCAGGGCATAAAACCCCGGTATTCGTGCGCTTTTCCACCGTGCAAGGGCCGCGCGGTTCCGGCGATACGGTGCGTGACGTGCGCGGTTTTGCGGTGAAGTTCTTTACTGATGAAGGCAACTTCGACCTGGTGGGCAACAACATGCCCGTGTTCTTCATTCAGGACGCGATCAAGTTTCCGGACTTCGTGCACGCGGTCAAACCTGAGCCGCACAACGAAATTCCTACCGGCGGCTCGGCCCACGATACCTTTTGGGATTTCGTCTCGCTGCAGCCGGAGTCGGCGCACATGGTGATCTGGGCTATGTCCGACCGTGCGATTCCAAAAAGCCTACGGAGCATGCAGGGCTTCGGCGTGCACACCTTTCGCTTTATCAATGCGAAGGGTGAGTCCAATTTCGTCAAGTTCCACTGGCGCCCTACGGTCGGCACCTGCTCCCTGGTGTGGGATGAGGCGCAAAAGCTGGCGGGTAAAGACACCGACTATCACCGTCGCGACCTGTGGGAGTCCATTGAAGGCGGCGACTATCCCGAGTGGGAGCTGGGTGTTCAGGTGATTCCGGAAGACAAGGAGCATGCCTTCGACTTTGACATCCTCGACCCCACCAAGCTGATTCCCGAAGAGCTGGTGCCGATTACGCCACTGGGCAAGATGGTGCTCAACCGCAACCCGGATAACTTCTTTGCCGAGGTCGAGCAGGTTGCGTTCTGTCCAGGCCATATCGTGCCGGGGATCGACTTTTCCAACGATCCGTTGCTGCAAGGTCGTCTGTTTTCCTACACCGATACGCAGATCAGCCGACTCGGTGGCCCGAACTTTCACGAACTGCCCATTAACCGGCCGGTGGCGCCGTTTCACAATGGCCAGCGCGATGCCATGCACCGCATAACGGTTGATAAGGGCCGTGCTGCCTACGAGCCGAATTCGATTGATGGCGGTTGGCCGAAAGAAACCCCGCCTGCGGCGCAGGACGGCGGCTTTGAGTCGTATCACGAGCGCATCGATGCCCATAAAGTGCGTGAGCGCAGCGAGTCGTTCGGTGATCACTTCTCCCAGGCGCGTCTGTTTTTCCACAGCATGAGCAAGCACGAGCAGGAGCACATCATCGCGGCCTACAGCTTTGAGCTGGGCAAGGTAGAGCGTGAGTTCATTCGTGCGCGGCAGGTTAACGAGATTCTGGCCAATATTGACTTGGAACTGGCTAAGCGCGTGGCGCAGAACCTGGGTTTGCCGGCGCCGAAAAAAGGCACTGTGCCGCAGCGCGAGTCGTCGTTGGCGCGCTCTCCTGCGTTGAGTCAGGCCAACTTGCTGTCGGGTGATATCAAGACGCGCAAAGTGGCGATCCTGGCTGCCAACGGGGTTGATGGTGCGGCGATTGATGCGTTGAAAAAGGCGCTGGAAGCTGAAGGCGCGCAGGCCAAGGTGCTGGGGCCGACATCGGCACCGGTGACCACGGCGGATGGCAAGCAACTGCCGGTGGATGCTTCCATGGAAGGGTTGCCGTCGGTGGCCTTTGACGCGGTGTTCGTGCCGGGTGGTAAAGACTCGGTCAAGGCGTTGAGCGGGGATGGCGTGGCGTTGCACTACCTGCTGGAGGCGTACAAGCATTTGAAGGCGATTGCTGTCGCCAGTGATGTG
Source organism: Pseudomonas sp. SR18 (assembly GCF_023701505.1). Lineage (NCBI taxonomy): Bacteria > Pseudomonadati > Pseudomonadota > Gammaproteobacteria > Pseudomonadales > Pseudomonadaceae > Pseudomonas > Pseudomonas sp. SR18. Next base: position 437,811 of record NZ_JAMQAU010000002.1, read on the forward strand.
AAGCCGTTGTTGGACCAGCTCAAGCTTGAAGCGGATGCGGGGCTGATCGTTGGCTCGGATGCGAAAGCGTTCAAGGCGTTTTTTGCCGCGATTGCCCAGCATCGGGTTTGGGATCGTGAGGCTAAGGCCAAGGCGATTCCGGCTTAAGTTTTTGGTTGGTTGTTAGATCGCTATCGGGGGCAAGCCCCCTCCCACATTTGAATGTATTCACAGTTCAATTGTGGGAGGGGGGGTGCGACGATTCGACTTGCCCCCGATGGCTTCACTCCGCCTTGCGCGGAATCAAAACCACCTGCGCCGGAATGTTCTTCAGAATCTGCCGGTGAATCTTCAGTTCATACGCCGAATCAATGTGCTTCACCCGTTTGGTCAGCAACGTGGCCAACCACGGGTAATCTTCGGTGCGCGGCGCCTGGATGCTCACGTCACACTGGTAATTCACCACGTCGGTGGCGATTGCGTCCAACTGATGGCGCAGCTCTTCGATATTGGTGAGGTTCAAGGCCACCGTGGTGCCGGGCGCTGCCGGGTCGATGACCTTGGCGGCGGGTTTGGCTTCGGCGGCTTTGAGGGCCTCTTCGGCTTTATCCAGTTCGACCTTGCGGGCGTGGGTGATGGCGCTGTTGACGCCGCCGGTCAGGGCCGGTGCCTTGGGCATCAGCGCGCGGGCGCGGCTCAGGGCGGTGGCGGCGGCATTGACGTCGCCTTTTTGCAGCACGATTTGGCTGCGCTGCAGGTAGGCTTCGGCCAATTGGCGCTGGTAAGGCTCCAGCGTCGGGTCGTTGGGCGACTGGGCCTGTAGCGTGGCCAGTTGGTCTTCGGCAGTGGCAAGCTCGCTGCTGGCGAGGTTTTGCTCCAGCTGCGCGATTGCGGCAGCACGCGGGTCCGTGGCCTCGGGGGCGGCGGGCGGTGTGCTTTGACAGGCGCCCAGCAGCAGGGAAAATGCGGCAAGGAGCAGATAACGGGAGGTGAACAGCTTCATTCCTGCGACTCTCTATTTGCGCAAAAAGCGAGCAAGTCTACACCCCTCGACGGGGCAGGACAAAACTCAGCAGAAACAGGGCGGCCGCCGCGACCACAATCGACGGCCCAGCCGGCGTGTCCTTGAACCAGGACAGCGCCAAGCCCCCGCACACTGCCAGCATCCCCAGCAGGCTGGCGCCAATTGCCATCTGCTCGGGTGAGCGGGCGTGGCGTTGGGCGGCGGCAGCGGGAATGATCAGCAGCGACGTGATCAACAATACGCCGACAATCTTCATCGCGACAGCGATCACCACGGCGATCAACAGCATCAGGGCCATGCGCAACCCCGACACGGGCAGGCCTTCGACCCTGGCCAATTCTTCGTGCACCGTGATTGCCAGCAGCGGGCGCCACAGGGCAACCAGCAGCACCAGCACGGCTGCACTGCCGCCGAGGATCCAGGCAAGATCGGTGGGGCTGATGGCCAACAGATCGCCGAACAGATAGGCCATCAGGTCGATGCGCACTTCATGCATGAAGCTCAGTACTACCAGGCCCAGGGACAGCGTGCTCGGCGCCAGGATGCCCAGCAGGGTGTCCGAGGCCAGTGGCTGGCGCTGTTGCAGGGTCACCAGCAGTACCGCCAGCAGCAGGCAGCCTACAGTCACGGCGATGGTCGGGCTCACATCCAGCAAGAAGCCCATGGCCACGCCCAGCAACGCGGCGTGGGACAAGGTGTCGCCAAAATACGCCATGCGCCGCCAGACCACGAACGAGCCCAGTGGGCCTGCCACCAGCGCCAGAGCCAATCCTGCCAGCAGGGCGTAAAGCAGAAAATCAGCCATGCTTGCAGCCATCTCCATGAACGTGGGTGTGGGGCGTCGCGCTATCGTCCACGACTGCGCCATGCAGGTCATGGGCGTGGTCGTGATGGTGGTGGTAGATCGCCAGGCTCTGGGCGTTCTTGCCGAACAACTCGACGAACGCCGGGTCGCCGCTGACCTGTTCCGGGTGGCCGGAACAGCACACGTGGCGGTTGAGGCATACCACCTGGTCGGTGGTGCTCATCACCAAGTGCAGATCGTGGGAGACCATCAGCACGCCGCAGCCGTGGCGGTCGCGCAGGCGGGTGATCAGGCTGTACAGCTCGGCTTGGCCGGCGACATCAACGCCCTGTACGGGCTCATCCAGCACCAGCAACTCGGGCTCGCGCAACAGGGCGCGGGCCAGCAGCACGCGCTGCATTTCGCCGCCGGAGATGCTTTGCACGGGGCTGTCGATCACCTGTTCGGCACCGACTTCCTTGAGTGCAGCTTGTGCGCGGACGCGATCTACGCCGGGCACCAGGCGCAGGAAGCGCAGCACGGAGAGCGGCAAGGTTGGATCGACGTGCAGTTTCTGCGGCATGTACCCGACGCGCAGCTTGGGCTTGCGCCACACGCTGCCGGTGTCGGGCTTGAGCAGGCCAAGCACGGCACGCACCAAGGTGGTCTTGCCGGCGCCATTCGGGCCGATCAGGGTAACGATCTGCCCCGGCTCTACGCTCAGTGCGATGTTATCCAGCACATTTTGCCCGGCGAACGTGACCCCAACCTGCTCCAGGCGGATTAACGCGTTGCTCATCAAGCCCCCTGGCAGCCCGAGCACAGGCCGACCACTTCGACCGTTTGCCCCTCGACCTTGAACCCAACGTCGGCGGAGCTTTTGATAATCGCGTCACTGATGCTTTTTTGTTCAAGCTCGATGGCGGCGTGGCACTCGCGGCAGATCAGGAACTGGCCCTGGTGCGCGTGTTCCGGGTGGTTGCAGCCAACAAAGGCGTTGAGCGAGGCGATGCGGTGCACCAGGCCGTTTTCCAGCAGGAAATCCAGCGCGCGGTACACGGTGGGCGGCGCGGCGCGGCGGCCGTCCTGCTCGCTGAGCACGCCCAGGATGTCGTAGGCGCCCAGCGGCTTATGGCTCTGCCACACCAGTTCCAGCACCCGGCGACGCAAGGCGGTAAGGCGCAGGCCCTTCTGCGCACAGAGAGTGTCGGCTTCCGACAGCGCAGTGTGCACGCAGTGAGAGTGGTCGTGGGGACGGCTGGCAAGCGGTGTTTTAGGCATGAGCGGCGACAGACATTTGATAGAGACGTTATTATGTTACCCGTTCCTACGCCATTGAGTGGTCATCGTGTCCCGACTTTTTCCCGTTTTTGTCGTTTTTATCACCAGTTTGTTTATCACAGGCCCAGTTCAGGCCGAGGTCCGGGTACTCACCAGCATCAAGCCACTGCAACTGATTGCCACGGCTGTGCAGGACGGTGTGGCTGTTCCGGAGGTGCTGTTGCCGCCCGGTGCATCGCCGCATAACTTCGCGTTGCGCCCATCCGACGTACAGCGTGTGCAGTCGGTGGATCTGCTGTACTGGATCGGGCCGGATATGGAGAGTTTTCTGCCTCGCGTGCTGAAAGGTCGCACAGCGACCACGGTAGCGGTGCAAGATCTTCCGGGAATGAAATTGCGTCGTTTCGGCGAAGATAGCCATTCCCACGCCGACGATGCCGACGAACATGACCACGATCACCGCCCAGGCAGCTTGGATGCGCATTTGTGGTTGTCCACGGTGAATGCGCGGGTGATCGCGGCGCGCATGGCCGCGGACCTGAGCGCAGCCGACCCGCAGAATGCGGAGCGTTATCAGAGCAACGCACGAGCCTTCGAGGGTCGATTGGACGCGTTGGATGCCCGACTGAAAAAGCGTATGGCGGGCATCGCTGGCAAGCCTTACTTCGTGTTCCATGAAGCCTTTGATTACTTCGAAGAAGCTTACGGCTTGAAGCACGCGGGTGTATTCAGCGTCGCGGCCGAAGTGCAGCCAGGCGCCCAGCATGTGGCGGCAATGCGTACGCGATTGCAGGAAGTGGGCAAGACGTGTGTGTTCAGCGAGCCGCCGTTGCGCCCGCGTTTGGCCGAGACGCTGGTGGCTGGGCTGCCGGTGAAGCTGGCGGAATTGGATGCGTTGGGCGGGTACACCCCGGCGACAGCTCAGGGTTATGAGCAGGTGCTGGATAAGCTGGGGAATGATTTGGCTGGGTGCCTGGAATCGCTGTAACCCACAGCGCAGATCAAATGTGGGAGGGGGCAAGCCCCTCCCACATTTTTAGAGCGCGAACGGCAGTTGGACAGTGACCTGTTGGCGTTGCGCCAGCCGATGCTCAAACTCCGCAGGGTCATGAATCAGCACATCCTGTCCGGCAAACGACTCTGCGGCAATCAGGCGTGACAGCCAGAACCGCACGCATGCCACGCGCAGCATCGTCGGCCACAACTCGGCTTCCTTCGCGGTAAACGGCCGCAGTCCAGCATAAGCGCCCAACAATGCACGAGCGCGTTGCCCGTCGATGACGCCATCGGCATCCGAACACCAGTCATTCAGGGCGATGGCCACGTCGTAGAGCATCGGGCCCGAGCAGGCGTTGTAGAAGTCGATCAGGCCCGTCAGGTGAGTGCCTTCGAACATCGCGTTATCACGGAATAAGTCGGCGTGAACGTTGGCGCGTGGCAGGGCGAGGATGTGCGCTTTGTGCGCCGCAATCTCATCCAATGCATCTTGCAGCAGGCGCTGCTGTGCGTCATTCAGGTGCGAAATCAACTGCGCGCCTTCGCTGAGCATCCAGTCCAGGCCGCGATCGGTCTTGCGCTCCAGCACCTTTTCGCCTTGGGTCGCCAGGTGCAGGTGGCCAAGCAACTCCCCCACCTGGGCGCAATGTTGCGCGTTGGCTTCCTTGATGTGCTTGCCGGCCAGGCGCGGTTGCAGCAGCGCCGGTTTGCCTTTGAGTTCGCGCAATGCCAGACCGTCGGTGGTGCGCAGGGCGTAAGGCACGGGCAGGTCGGCGTCGTGGAGCACGTCGAGCAGCTCGATGAAGAACGGCATCTCGGCGACAGGGCCGCGCTCAACCAGGGTCAGCACGAACTCGCCCTGTTCCAGGCTGATAAAGAAATTGGTGTTTTCGCTACCGGCAGCAATCCCCTGGAAATCAAGCAGGCGGCCGAGCCCGTAAGGGGCGAGAAAGGTTTCTAGCTCGGGCCGAGCCAGGGGGGTGAACACAGACATGGTTAAAACTGCCAGTACGGGCGCCGCAGTGGCCGGCGCCAATTGAAATTAAGAAATCATTTCCATTCGAAGATCTTCCATGACGGGATCAGCATATCCGGCTGGTCAGAACGGATGAAGTTCGCGTCGGTTCCGTCCGCGCGTACCAGGAAATACGGTGGAGCGCCTTTTGGCGTGACCTTGATCGCGTACAAAAAGCCGTTTTGGCGGTATTCCTGGATGGTCTTGTCGCCTTCCGTGCGAATGGTCACTTCCGGATCGCCCGAAGGCGCATCGTCTGCCGCCATGGCAGCCATCGGAGCGAGTGCAATCAAGCCAGTCAACAGCAGGCGATTGAATGTACGCATGATAACCTTGTCCCTTTGTTTTCATTGGTCCGGCTATTCTAGCGCCTGACCCGCCGAAAAGGTTGATCCTGCTCATGAGCCAAGCGCCCCTCGTCCTGGTGGACGGTTCTTCTTACCTGTACCGCGCCTTCCACGCGTTGCCACCGCTGACCACCTCCAAAGGCCTGCCGACCGGTGCGGTCAAGGGCGTGTTGAACATGCTCAAAAGCCTGCGCAAACAGTACCCGGACAGCCCGTTCGCCGTGGTATTCGACGCCAAGGGTGGGACTTTTCGCGATGACATGTACGCCGAATACAAGGCCAACCGCCCAAGCATGCCCGATGACATGCGCGTGCAGATCGAGCCCCTGCACCAGAGTGTGATCGCCCTGGGCTTTCCGTTGCTGTGCGTCGAAGGCGTCGAGGCCGATGACGTGATCGGCACCCTGGCCCGCAGCAGCGCGGCCGCTGACCGTCCGGTGGTGATCTCCACCGGCGACAAGGACATGGCGCAACTGGTCGACGGGCACATTACCTTGGTCAACACCATGACCGGTAGTGCCATGGACGTGGACGGCGTAAAGGAGAAATTTGGCGTCGCTCCGGAGCAGATCATCGACTATCTGGCATTGATGGGCGATTCATCCGACAACATTCCAGGCGTTCCGGGCATCGGTCCTAAGACCGCTTCCGGCTTGCTGGTGGGTGTGAATGGCGGCCTCAAAGAGCTTTATGAACAGTTGGATATTGTGCCGACCCTGCCGATCCGCGGCGCCAAGACGCTGCCTGCCAAGCTTGAAGAGCACCGGGAGATGGCGTTCCTTTCGTACCAGTTGGCGACGATCAAGATCGATGTGCCATTGGACGTAGGCCTGGGTGATTTGCACCTGATTGAACCGAACCGCGAGAAGCTGCTGGAGCTGTACACGCTGCTGGAGTTCAAGAGCTGGATTGATGAGATCCAGCGCGATGCCAAGCGAGTTGAGCTGAAGGCGGCGCCCGTTGTTGAGGCAGCCGTTGAGCTCGCAGCGCCGGTAGAAACGTCCTACACCACGATTCTCGACCAAGCCACGTTCGATCTGTGGCTGAAGAAGCTCAACGACGCGAAGTTGTTCGCGTTCGACACCGAAACCACCGGAATCGACGCCCAGCAGGCGCAGTTGGTTGGCGTTTCCTTCGCCGTGCAGCCTCATGAGGCGGCCTATATTCCGCTGACCCACTCCTACATCGGCGCGCCGGAACAGCTTGATCGTGACGCCGTACTGCTGGCGTTGAAGCCGTTACTGGAAGATCCGGCCAAGCTGAAGGTCGGCCAGCACGCCAAGTTCGACATGAACATCCTGGCCAACTGCGCCATCGGCGGCGACCCGGCAAATGGCATCACTGTGCGCGGCATCGCCTTCGACACAATGCTTGAATCCTACGTGTTGAACTCCACTGCGACGCGCCATGATATGGACAGTCTGGCCAAGAAGTACCTGGACCACGACACCGTCAGCTTCCAGGACATCGCCGGCAAAGGCGCCAAGCAGCTGACGTTCGACCAGATCGCGCTTGAGCAGGCCGGCCCCTATGCGGCCGAGGATGCGGATGTGACCTTGCGGTTGCACCAGGCGCTGCACGCGCAGTTGGCTGCTATCCCGAGCCTGGCCAGTGTGCTGACGGACATCGAAATCCCTCTGGTGCCGGTGCTGGCGCGTATCGAACGCCAGGGCGCCTTGGTGGATGCCCAGTTGCTTGGCGTTCAGAGCATCGAGTTGGGCAACAAGATGGTAGAGCTGGAGCGCCAGGCATTCGAGATCGCCGGTGAGGAGTTCAACCTGGGCTCGCCCAAGCAGCTCGGGGCGATTCTCTATGAAAAGCTGGGCCTGCCGGTACTGAAGAAGACGGGCAAGGGGCAGGCGTCTACTGCCGAAGAAGTACTGGCCAAGCTGGCCGAAGATGATTACCCGCTGCCCAAGGTACTGATGCGGTACCGCAGCATGAGCAAGCTGAAAAGCACCTACACCGACCGCCTGCCCGAGCAGATCAACCCGCGCACCGGGCGGGTTCACACCTCTTATCACCAGGCCGTGGCGGCGACCGGGCGCTTGTCTTCCAGTGACCCGAACCTGCAGAACATCCCGGTGCGTACCGCCGAAGGGCGGCGGATTCGTCAGGCATTCGTGGCGCCAAAGGGCTACAAACTGCTGGCGGCGGACTATTCGCAGATCGAGCTGCGGATCATGGCGCACTTGTCCAAGGACGAGGGCTTGATGAATGCGTTCCGCAACGATCTGGACGTGCACACCGCCACGGCAGCCGAGGTGTTTAAGGTTGAATTGACTGAGGTCACGTCCAATCAGCGTCGCAGCGCCAAGGCGATCAACTTCGGCCTGATCTACGGCATGGGCGCGCAAAAACTCGGCAAGGACATCGGCGTCGATACCAAGACGGCCAAGGCCTATATCGACGTGTACTTTGCCCGCTACCCTGGCGTTCGCGAGTACATGGAGCGCACCCGCGCCCAGGCTGCCGACCAGGGTTATGTAGAAACCTTCTTCGGTCGCCGGCTGTATCTGCCGGATATCAATTCCAATAAGCCTCAGGAGCGCGCAGCCGCAGAACGCACGGCGATCAACGCGCCGATGCAGGGCACCGCGGCGGACATCATCAAGAAAGCCATGGTGCTGGTGGACAACTGGCTGACCGACTCGGGCCTGGATGCCAAGGTGATCCTGCAGGTACACGACGAATTGGTGCTGGAGGTGCGAGAGGATCTGGTCGCGCAAGTCAGCGAGAAGATTCGCGAACACATGAGCGCGGCAGCACAGTTGGATGTGCCTTTGGTTGTCGACGTGGGCGTGGGCGATAATTGGGACGAAGCCCACTGATATCGGGCATTTGCCACCGCCGAGGGTGGTGGCAGAGTGCTTTAGTTCAGAAGTCGCCGTGGGTTATTTCCAATAGTTTTTTGATCCTGTCGGAACTTAACCCGTGAACTGCTACTCAGAGTTACTGAATGGGTGGTGAAGCCCTTCAATGCTCCTATGTTGTGTTAAGTGTTGGCAGATATCTGGACCCCGCCCTAGCGGTCCAGTACTTGAACCCCGAACTTCCCCTCCCCATACGAAGTCCGGGGTTTTTTTTGCCCCCAAGAAAGTGAATCGCGAAAGTTACTCCGCGATTTCCGCGCCCTTGTCGGCCAATTCCATCCAGCCGGCCAGCACGGTGTAGGCGTCTTCCAGGCCCATGCGCTTAGGCGCCGAGAACAGCTGGATGGTGATCGCATCGCCCCAACCCTTGCGGATTTCTGACTGCACTTTGAGCAGCGTGTTCTTGGCGGCGCCGTAGGTCAGCTTGTCGGCCTTGGTCAGCAGGATATGCATCGGCATGCCGCTGGCGACGGCCCAGTCGAGCATTAGCAGGTCGAAATCGGTCATTGGATGACGGATGTCCATCATCAGAATCAATCCCTTCAAACTCTCCCGGCCACCCAGGTAAGCCTCAAGGTGACGCTGCCAGTGCAGCTTCAGCGGGATAGGTACTTTTGCATAACCGTAGCCGGGCAGGTCGACCAGACGCCGATCATCGTCTAGCTTGAAGAAATTGAGCAGTTGCGTGCGACCCGGAGTTTTAGAGGTGCGCGCGAGGCTGGCGTGGGTCAGGGTGTTCAGCGCGCTGGACTTACCGGCGTTGGAACGGCCGGCAAAGGCGACTTCAAAGCCCTCGTCATCGGGGCATTGGTCCACTTTGGCGGCGCTGAGCATGAAGGTGGACTGTTGGCACAGGCCGAGGATGGGATTCTTGAGTTGCATGAGATTTCCGATGTGGGCGGTGCCGAGAAAGGGTGCGGCAAGCGGTGTCGTTTCCGTTTCAGTAGCGCCAGTATATAATGCCGCAGATTTTGTGTGTGCTTTGTCCCAGCGAAGGATGAGGTACACGGGAGCGAAAGACCTTTATTGCGCATTAGAACGCAAAACGCTCTCAAACCCTGAAAAGGTCGATGTATGACCTGATGGTTGCTCGCTTTTGGTGCCCTGATGCCGCTTTAAGGCGCTCAGGCTACACAGGAACCGGAAGCGCTGTACAACCGAGTTTGCGTGGCTACGCTGATGCAACACGTGACCCAGGGTTTCAAGGCAATGCCGCCGCGTGGTTTGTGCATGGACTGCAGTACTGAGGATTACCAGGCCGTCATTGAGTTGGCGGTGAGTAAACCCGGTAGATAACTCTTAAACCCTTAGCCGTAGTTGGATTAGCTGATGAACAAACTGATCGTGAGTCTGCTGTTGACCATGGGCATCACTGGCGCTGCCGTCGCTGCAGAGGGCCCCCTTAAAGGTGATGCCGCTGCCGGTCAGGCGAAAGCCGCCGTATGTGGTGCTTGCCACGGGCCGGATGGCAACAGCCCGGCGCCGAACTTTCCCAAACTGGCGGGCCAGGGTGAACGCTACCTGACCAAGCAGATGCAGGATATCAAGAGCGGCAAGCGCACGGTGCTGGAAATGACCGGCCTGCTGGCGAACTCCAGCGATCAGGACCTGGCAGACATTGCGGCGTATTTTGCCAAGCAGAAAGGCAGTGTGGGAGCTGCCGATCCTAAGTTGGTTGCCCGCGGCGAGAAGCTGTTCCGCGGTGGCAATCTGGATAAAGGTCTTCCTGCCTGCACCGGCTGCCACTCACCGAATGGCGCTGGTCTTGAGGCTGCGGCCTTTCCACACTTGAGTGGCCAGCACGCTCAATACATTGCCAAGCAACTGACGGATTTCCGCAAGGAAGAAGGCGGCCGGGCAAACGATGGCGACGCAATGATCATGCGCACCATCGCCCGCAAGCTGAGCGACGAAGACATCGCAGCCCTGTCCAGTTACATCCAGGGCCTGCACTAAGCGCCTTCAACGTTAACGCTCGATTAATCGCGCGATGCAAGCATAAAAAGGGTGGCCCAGGCCGCCCTTTTTTGTGGCCGGTGCCGTTACACTAACGAACTCATGCCCGCGTAGACCTGTCACACCTAAAGGTCGCGTGAGGCGACTTTATTTGTCCAGGAGTAAAGCATGCGTAATCTGATCCTCAGCGCCGCTCTCGTCACTGCCAGCCTCTTCGGCATGACCGCGCAAGCTGCCGACGTGCCGCTTGAAGCCGGTAAAACCTACGTTGAATTGTCCAACCCAGTGCCGGTCTCGGTGCCGGGCAAGATCGAAGTGGTAGAGCTGTTCTGGTACGGCTGCCCGCATTGCTACGCGTTTGAGCCAACCATCAACCCATGGGTTGAGAAGCTGCCTAAGGACGTGAACTTCAAGCGCATCCCGGCCATGTTCGGCGGCCCGTGGGATGCCCACGGCCAACTGTTCCTGACCCTCGAAGCCATGGGTGTGGAGCACAAGGTCCACAACGCGGTATTCGACGCCATTCAAAAACAAGGCAAGCGCCTGACCAATCCAGACGAAATGGCTGACTTCGTTGCGACCCAAGGTGTCGACAAGGACAAGTTCCTGGCCACCTTCAATTCGTTCGCCATCAAGGGCCAGATCAAGCAGGCCAAGGAGCTGGCGCAGAAGTACGGCGTGCAAGGCGTGCCGACCATGATCGTCAACGGCAAGTATCGTTTCGACCTGGGCACCACTGGCGGTCCTGAAAATACCCTCAACGTTGCCGACCAGCTGATCGCCAAAGAGCGCGCAGCCAAGTAAGGGGCTTCCCATGCGCCGCTGGGGTACCACCGAACGTGTCGTTGGCCTGCATGACCCGCAGGTCAATGAACATCATCTGGAATCGACAGGCTTGCCGGCAGACAATCGCCTGCGCCTGCTCAGTTTCAATATCCAGGTGGGTAACAGTACCGAGAAGTACCGGCACTACCTCACCCGTGGCTGGCAGCACTTGCTGCCCCACAACGGGCGGGCCGGTAACCTGCAGAAGATCGGCGACCTGCTGAATGATTTCGACCTGGTCGCCCTGCAGGAAGCCGACGGCGGCAGCATACGCTCGGGCTACATCAATCAGGTGGAGCATCTGGCCCACCTTGGGGCTTTCCCCTACTGGTATCAGCAACTCAATCGCAACTTGGGGCGCCTGGCGCAGCACAGCAATGGTGTGCTCAGCCGCTTGAAACCAACTGCGATCGAAGACCATCCGTTGCCGGGCCCCAAGGGGCGTGGGGCGATCCTCGTGCGTTTTGGCGAAGGGCCTGAAGCCTTGGTGGTGGTGATGATGCACCTGGCACTTGGCGGGCGTACGCGCAACCTGCAGTTGGCTTATGTGCGCGAGTTGATTGGCAAATACAAGCACCAGGTATTGATGGGGGATATGAACACCCACGCCAACGACCTGCTGCAGAATTCCCCGTTGCGCGACCTCGGGCTGCTGGCGCCGCAAGTCGAGGCCACGTTTCCCAGTTGGCGCCCGCAGCGCTGTCTTGACCATATCCTGCTCAGCCCGAGCCTCACACTGGAACGTGTGCAGGTGCTGGCACAGCCCATTTCCGATCACCTGCCGGTCGCGGTAGAGATTCGTCTGCCGGGTTCGCTCACGGCTGATGCGTTACCCGCATTGAGCCCAGGCACCAGCGGACCCCTTGCATGAGCGACGACGCCCAGCGCTGGAAAGAAAAATACCTGTTAAGCATCGAGCAACAAGAAAAGCTCGAACGGCGTTGGGCTGCCCGTCTCGACCTGCTGCGCCGTGGGCTGGTGCGCAGCACGCTGGCGGCGGAGGGTACCGACCGCGCCGTTGACCAATGCATGAAGGAAATGCGCGATGTGGTGCGCACCGACGACATGGACGCCGCCCTCGCCGCCTTGCTGCCGCGCCTGGAAAAGGCCGTGCTGGACTCGGAGCAGCGCCGCGAAACCCGTGTCGATCAGATCAGCACCGCGCTGACGTCGCTGGTTACGCAATTGCAAAAGCTGCCGTTGCCCCGTGAGGTGGCACGTCCGCTGAAGACCTTTGCCAAGCAGTTGGATAGCCGCGTCAGCCAGGCCCGTGAGATTCCTCTGTTGCTCAGCGAGTTGAGCGGCTTGCAAGGGCAGGCGTTGAATAACCTGGAGCCGGACGGTGAGACCACGCGTCCTGGGCCAGGTTTGTTGCAGCGTTTGTTTGGGGCCAAGGAAGCCACGAGCGAAGCGGTAGCCGGCGAGCCCGTTGCCAGCCCATCGCTGCCGCCCGTTGTATCCAAGCCCTGCGCTGAGCCTCAGGAGCCCGAAGAATCCGAGGAACTGACGCAAGCCTTGCGGGCCTTTGCGCCACCGTCTCAGGAACCGCTGGCTGCTCAGCCCGAGCCTGCCAAGGCCATCAGTGAAACCTTCGTGTATGAGGCGCCTGCGCAGCGGGCCGAAGAGGCTGCGCCTGTGGCCCAAGCGTCAGCTCCAGATGAGCCAGTGCCACAGGATCAAGAGCCCGCTACCGAAAGTGCTCTCGCCGCCTTTATCGAGACACCACCGGTTGCGGTAGAGACGCCGGATGAGACCGTCATCGGCAGCCTCTCCCTTCCGCCTGTGCTGGAGACCGAAGAGCCGGACCCCGACGAGCTGCAGTCGGACGGTCCCTATTCTCTACCGGACTCACCCGAGCCGTCCTACAGCTCCGTGGCCAAGCATATTGAAGACACCCTGCTCGGCCTGCTGGAAGAGTTGTCCCTGCCCGAGCGCCATCAGCCACAAGCCGAAGCCATGCGCGAGCGCCTGGCCCACGGGTTGAACTGGTACGAACTGCTGCCGATCCTCGATGACCTGGCGGTGCTGATGCTGGCGATCACCGACAGCGGCCAGCACGAGTTCGAGGCCTACCTGAAACAGCTCAACGAGCGTCTCGAAGCCTTCCAGGGCCATCTGCAGGTGGCCAGCGACGGCCATGCTGACAGCCACTCCGCCGCCAGGGAGCTGGACACGCAGATTCGCGAGCAGGTCGACGGCCTGCAAAGCAGCGTGCAGGAAGCTGCGGATCTGGACAGCCTCAAGCACGTGCTGGAAAGCCATCTTGAAGGTTTGCTCGGCACCATGGACGAGCACCAGCAGCAGCGTGACCAGCGTGAGCAGGAAGTCACGGCGCGCTTGAAAGGGCTGGCCGAGCGGGTTGCCAATATGGAGCAGGAAGCCCAGGGCTATCGTGAGCACCTGGAGGTGCAGCGCCAGAAAGCCCTGATCGATCCGCTCACCGGCTTGCCTAACCGCGCCGCCTGGAGCGAACGCCTTGATCAGGAGGTCAATGCCTGGCACCAGCACGGCAATAGCCTGTCGCTGGCGATGCTGGATCTTGACCACTTCAAGCGTATCAACGATGGCTACGGCCACCTGGCCGGCGACAAGGTGTTGAAGATCATCGCCAATGTGCTGCGCAAGCGCCTGCGGCCCAACGACTTTATCGCGCGGTTTGGCGGTGAGGAGTTTGTGTTGCTGATGCCTGATTCATCCCTGTCGGACGCCTTGGGCGTGGGTGAAGTGCTGCGTGCCGCCATTGAGGCATGCCCGTTCCACTTCAAAGGCGAGCCGGTGACCATCACGGTATCCATGGGAGTGGCGCAGTTCCAGTCGGGTGAGCGCAGTGACCTGGCGCTCAAACGTGCGGATGAGGCGCTGTATCGGGCCAAGGCGGCGGGGCGTAATCAGGTGCAGGCGGCGTAAAAGATGTTCCATTTTGTAATTTGACCGTCTGACCACGGACGGTACGTTACACTGTTGCATTATCGTCTTCAGCGTACCGCCTACCGCCATGAAATCCCTGTACTTCGCCTTTGTGTTTCTCCTGCTCGCCGGCTGCGCCAGCGGTCCCCGCCTGGACACCAGCCACCCTTCGGCGAACCACGACAACCGTGTGCAGTTCGTGGTCGTCCACTACACCTCCACCAATCTTGAGCGATCCCTGGCCTTGCTGACCCATGGCGAGGTCAGCGCGCATTACCTGATCGGCGACGACGCCTCCGCTACCATCTACAAGCTGGTGGACGAAAGCCAGCGCGCCTGGCACGCGGGAGAAAGCGAGTGGATGGGGCGTACGTGGCTCAATTCCAGCTCCATCGGGATCGAAATTGTAAACCCTGGCTACAAGGACACGCCCACAGGCCGCCTGTGGTACCCGTACTCCGAGGCCCAGGTGAAATCGCTGGTTGTGCTGCTCAAGGACATCAGCAAGCGCAATGGCATCGATCCCAAGAACATCATCGGTCACAGCGATATAGCACCGCTGCGCAAACTGGATCCGGGGCCGTTGTTCCCCTGGAAGCGCCTGGCAGATGAGGGTCTGGGTGTATGGCCGGATGCCCAGGCCGTTGCGCGTTTCCAGGTGCAATATGCTGCGCAACTGCCGAGCATTGCCTGGTTTCAGGAAGAGCTGGCGCTGCTGGGTTATCCGACGCCCCAGACCGGCGAACTGGATGTCGCAACGCGCCACGTGATCGCGGCGTTCCAGATGCGTTTCCGGCCTTCCCTGTTCGTCGGTGAGCCGGATGCCGAAAGTGCCGCCATCCTGCGTGTCCTCAACCGGCGCTAAGTTTTAAAGCGGCAACGCCATGTAGAACTGTGTGCCCTGCCCCGGCCGCGAATACACGCCCATGCGGCCGCCGTGCAATTGCACGATCTCTTTGCACAGCGCGAGCCCCAGGCCGGCGCCGCCCTTCTTGCGGCCCACCTGGACGAAGGGTTCGAAAATGCGCCCTTGCTGGCCATACGCGATGCCTTCGCCGTTGTCTTCGACACTGATGATGACCCGCTCGCCATGGCGCCGCGCCTGCAGATGAATCTGCCCGCCGTCGGCGGTGTGGCGCAAGGCATTGCCCAGCAGGTTGTCGAGCACGCGCTCCAGTTGCGCCCGGTCGGCATACAGCCGCGGCAGGCCGGATTGGACTTCTACCAGTAACTCGATCCGCTGCGCGTTGGCGGGCTCCACAAAGCGTGCACGAGCATGTTCGAGCAGATCGGTCACGTCGCACGGCCCCAGGGTAAGTTTCTGCAGGCCGTTCTGGTAACGCGAAAAGTTGAGCAAGTCGTTGATCAACTGCATCAGGCGCTGCATTTCTTCATTGACCGTATCCAGCAGGTCCGCTTCGCGGGACTCCGCCGGAAACTTCGCACGTTCGCGGAACAGGCCGAATGCCATGTGCATGCCGGTCACCGGCGTGCGCAGTTCATGGGAGGCGCGCAGGACGAATTCGCTGCGTACACGTTCGAAGGCGCGCTGTTCGGTGACGTCGTGCAGCACCATCACGGCGCCGAGAATATGCCCTTCGGTATGGCTGACCGGTGTGAGGCTGTAGGTCAGCAGGCGCAGCTCGCCCTCGACTTCCACTTCCAGATCGTCCGGCGCCCGCTCCAGGTTGCCGCCGCGCAGCACCAGTTGTAGCTGCTCATCCAGCTCCGGGCGCATCAGCGCTTCGCCAAGGCCTTGGCCGAGGCGTTCCTCGTCCCAGCCCAACTGGCGCTGCGCGACGGGGTTGAGGTGCTCCAAGCGGCCTTGGCGGTCAATCATCAGCAGGCCATCGTCGATGCTATCGAGCACGGCTTGCAGGCGCTGCTGGCCGGCCAGCAGTTCGTCAACATTGGTCGCCTGATGCTGGCGCACCGCTTCGGCCATGAGACCGAAGCGGCGGGTCAGCAAGTTCATTTCTGCCGCTGAAGAGATCGGCAGCGTGACTTCGAAATCGCCTTGGCCGATCTTGTCCGCCGCTTTGGCCAGCGCTTCAATCGGGCCGCCAAACCGCCGGGCGATACCGTGAGCCGTGACAAATCCGATGATCAGCACCGCAAGCCCCACCAACCCCAGCAAACCCGCGACCAACAAGGCGCGCTCGCGGGATTTGTGCTCGCTGGCGCTGATGTTTTCCAGCGCTTGTTTATGTTCTGCAATCAGCCCGTTGCGCAGCACATTGAAGGTTTCGGTGAGTTTTTGCTTGCTGTCTGGCGGCGGCGACGCTTGCTGGGATTGGTCGAACGCTTCAAGCAAGTCCTGGTACTGGCGGCGCGCCTGGCTGAAACCGTTGCCACGGCCATCGCGCTGCTCGTGGGCGATGCCTTCGTCCAGTAAGTCGAAGTAACGCTTTTTGGAGGTTTGCAGCGCCTCGGGGTCGGGGCGTTGTTCCAGCATCATGATCAACTGGTCGCCCAGGCTCTGGCGCAGTTTCAGGCCCAGATCCAGGGTGACGAAGTTGCTGCGAATCAGCGATTCCTGGGTCTTGGCCATCTGCATCACGCTGACGAGGCCCAGGATCAGGCCCAGCAAAGCGACGGTGATCAGCGCCGAGATGCTCAGGAACAGCCGAGTGCGCAGCTTCATCGCTAGCTTCATAGGGTGCAGCTCACAGGTTGTACTGTTTGCGTTTGCGGTACAGGGTCGACGCGTCGATGCCGAGGGTACGTGCCGCCTGGTCCAGGGTGTCGCTGGTGGCCAGGACTGCGCCGATATGGGCTTTTTCCAGCTCGTCCAGGCTCAATGCCGCACCAATGCGCGGGGCGTTGTTGGTCGGTTGCTCGGCCATGCCGAGGTGGACGACCTCGACCTTTTCCTGCGGGCAGATGATGCTCGCGCGCTCCACCACGTTGCGCAGCTCACGGATGTTGCCGGGCCAGCGATAGTTGAGCAGCGCTTCACGCGCTTGATCACTGAAACCCCGCGCCGGGCGGGCGTATTCCTTGACGAAGCGCGCCAGGAAGCGGTCGGCCAGCGTCAGGATGTCTTCACTGCGCTCACGCAGCGGTGGCAGATGCAGGGTGATGACGTTGAGGCGGTACAGCAAGTCTTCACGGAAACGCCCGTCGCGCACCATGTCTTCCAGGTTCAGGTTGGTGGCTGCGAGGATGCGCACGTCGGCGCGACGGGTCACCGGGTCGCCCACGCGCTCGTATTCCTTGTCCTGAATGAAACGGAGCAACTTGGGTTGCAACGTGAGGGGAAAGTCGCCGATCTCATCAAGAAACAGCGTGCCGCCGTCCGCCTGGTTGACTCGGCCCAAGGTGCTCTCACTGGCGCCGGTGAAGGCGCCACGGCTATGACCGAACAGCTCGCTTTCCATCAGTTCGGCCGTCAGCGACGGGCAGTTGATGGTCACGCAGGATTTCTTTGCGCGCTTGCTCCAGCCGTGAATGGCGCGGGCCAGTTCACCTTTACCGGTGCCGGACTCGCCGAGGATAAGGATGTTGGCGTCGGTCCCGGCCACTTGGCGCGCAGTTTCGAGCACGACCATCATCGATGGGCTATGGGAGTCGAGGCCGTCCTTAGGCTGGCGCACCGCACCTTCCAATGCCTCCAGGCGTGCGGAGAGCTGGCGCACTTCCAACTGCTTAGCCGTAGCGAGGCGCAGTTGATCGGGGCTGCAAGGCTTGACCAGGTAATCAGCGGCGCCGGCCTGGATCGCGTCCACGGCGGTGTCGACAGCGGAATGCGCGGTGACAATCACCACGCGCATCCACGGCGCCTGGATGCGCATTTGGGCCAGCACGTCCAAGCCGTTGTCTTCGCCCAGGCGCAGGTCCAGGAAGCACAGGTCGAACACCTGGCGTTGCATCAGGGCATCGGCCTGGGCGGCGCTGTTGGCGGTGGCGACGGTGTAGCCTTCATCTTCCAGGCAATAACGGAAGGTGCGGAGGATCGCGGACTCGTCATCCACTAAAAGAATGCGGCCTTGAAGTTCCTTGGCTGATTCCATCTGTCCCGCGCTCCTTAACTATGAGTGATGGTGCTTAGTCCCGGAATAATCGGGCAAGTTGCATGGTTTATTCTGATTGATAAAAGGCATTGCCGTGCAGGTATCTGCTTCTCTTCCTACAAAGCCCCGCCTAGTGGCGTTTTCATGCCGTCTTGCCACTTCGGCAACCTCACCGTCGCTTTCGATCCTTTGATCCGACTGCTGGTCATCGTGCATTTCGCACGGCCCTTCGGAGGGCATCGTGCAGGATGCTGCATCCGAGTCAAACGCTTATTGCGTAACTTGCTGATTTTATTGATTTTTATTTTGATAAAAAGCTGGCATGCGCTCTGCAATACCTCTCCCAACGAATAATCAGAATGCGGGAGAACATCAGCATGACTCGCCAAACCCTCAGCCAAATGCGTGTATCGCCGCTGCGCTTGCAGCAAGGCATGTTTGCCAGCTTGGCCGTGATGGTCACGCTGATTGCCGGCCAGCAGATGCAGCATTGGCAGCAGAGTCAGCAACAAGCCCCGCAGTTCGAACGTCCGGTAACGACCCAGACCCATTTCAGTTCCATTGGCAGCCGTACCGTCGGTAGTGCTGCTGATGTAACCGCACCCCAATTGAGAGTGGCTGACCAGGATTCGACCCTGGGCGAGCTGCCAACCCAAGAGCGCTGGGTGTTCTAGGCAACAAATGCGGTCGTTTGTGTTGAACGTCCGTACGGCATCACCGCTGTTACCTCTATCGAAGCGTAAGGAGAATCACCATGTTGAGTTGGGCAATCACATTTCTGATCATCGCCATTGTGGCTGCAGTTCTGGGCTTCGGTGGTATCGCGGGCACCGCCACGGGGATCGCCAAGATCCTGTTCGTAGTTTTCCTGGTGATGTTCATCGCTTCGTTCTTCTTTGGTCGTCGCGGCCGAGGCTGAATATGACCACTCTGTGCTTTAAAGCCATGGCTGCCGCCCTGATCTTGGGCGGCAGCGGCCTGGCGATGGCCGCCAATGACGGCCAATCCCGGGCCAACCAATTGCTGACCGCGGACCCGCAGTACCGCGAGACTTGGCAAGACGTGGTGAAAAAAGAAGAACGCCTGCCGGAATGGGTGATGAATCTGTCGGGCACGGCCGAGCAGATGAATGCCGTGGAAGAGGGGGGTGACCAGTATTTGGTCGGGCCGCTTTGTGAAACCGCAGAGACCTGCAAGAGCAAGCGCTTGATCGTCGCCTTCAGCCTCGACAAGGAAGATGCCTACGCCATGTTGGTTGAAGTCCCCGCCGGTCTGCCGGCAGACAAATCGCCAACGCGTCACGCCGACTACCGCTTTATCGGTAAGCCGGATGAAGGCATGCAGAAGCTGCTGATGGAGCAGTTGAAGAAAGATCCGAATTGGTACTAGGTGCCGTCTGACGGCGTTAGTCGTCAACGGGGCCAGCATCCATAGGAAGAAGCAAGCACGCTTCTTCCTGTTTGTGCCGCTCCCCAAGGGCGGTGCATGACCAAGGGGCCGGGTTGCTCTGATCAAATGAGATCGGCGTGACCTACGGGTACAGGGAGTACCTGCGCAAGGGCCGGGTCAGGCGAAAAGCTGCGACGCAGGTTCACAAGCTGAAGGCTTGCTGAACTTGCGGCGGGCTTATGACGCTCATCCCTGCCTTTTATGCCACCTATAGCCGCTAATTTTCTTTTTGCTCGTTTCCAACCATTACTTGGTATGTCGGGACGACCATCTATCGAGAAAGTTTTGTTGGGTCTATAGGACAATTCTTACGCAATCCCACCGAATTCCCCGGCATTCCTGCCAATGCACCAAACACGTGCAGAATCTCTGCGCGAGCCTGAATTGGCCGGTTCACGGCATATTCACCTGACAAAATGTCGCATTTGAACTGACCGTTCGGACAGTTATTATGAAAAAAAGTCATGCCGATTCGGCATAGGGTAGGCGTTTACGGCATTAGACGTCGCTCCCTTGCGTCGGAATAGTTGCGCCTTTTTTCGCCTGCCAGTAAGCCATTTCGGCCACGCTGCGGTGACCTTTCATGGAGGCAGATGCACACACTTTTTCGCTTTCGAGCGGTCCAGCTGGCGCATTTGCCTTAAGTTCACTTGAAGTAAGGGTAATGACATGAAGAAGGCAAAGCTAAGCCTCGCCTGGCAGATCCTCATCGGGTTGGTGCTGGGGATTGCAATCGGTGCAGTGCTCAACCATTTCAGTGCTGAAAAGGCCTGGTGGATCAGCAACGTATTGCAGCCGGCGGGCGATATCTTTATCCGCCTGATCAAGATGATCGTGATCCCGATTGTGATTTCCTCGCTGATCGTCGGTATTGCCGGTGTCGGTGACGCGAAAAAGCTCGGCCGCATCGGCGTCAAAACCATCCTTTACTTCGAAGTTGTCACCACCATCGCCATTGTGGTCGGCCTGCTGCTGGCCAACCTGTTTCACCCGGGCGCGGGCATCGACATGAGCACCCTGGGTACGGTGGATATCTCCAAGTACCAGGCGACCGCCGCCGAAGTGCAGCATGAGCATGCGTTCATCGAAACCATCCTCAACCTGATCCCGTCGAACATCTTCGCCGCCGTCGCCCGTGGCGAAATGCTGCCGATCATCTTCTTCTCGGTGCTGTTCGGCCTGGGCCTGTCGAGTCTCAAACCGGAGCTGCGCGAGCCGCTGGTGACCATGTTCCAGGGCGTGTCCGAGAGCATGTTCAAAGTCACCCACATGATCATGAAGTACGCGCCAATCGGCGTATTCGCACTGATTGCGGTGACGGTGGCCAACTTCGGCTTCGCCTCCTTGCTGCCGCTGGCCAAGCTGGTGATCCTGGTTTACGTCGCCATCCTGTTCTTCGCTTTTGCAGTATTGGGCCTGATCGCCCGTCTGTTCGGCTTCTCGATCCTCAAGCTGATGCGCATCTTCAAGGATGAGCTGGTACTGGCCTACTCCACCGCCAGCTCTGAAACCGTGCTGCCGCGTGTGATCGAGAAGATGGAAGCCTACGGCGCGCCGAAAGCGATCTGCAGCTTCGTGGTGCCGACCGGTTACTCGTTCAACCTCGACGGTTCGACCCTGTACCAGAGCATCGCGGCAATCTTTATCGCCCAGCTGTACGGCATCGACCTGTCGATCGGCCAGCAACTGATGCTGGTGCTGACCCTGATGGTCACCTCCAAAGGCATCGCCGGCGTGCCGGGCGTGTCCTTTGTGGTACTGCTGGCCACCTTGGGCAGCGTCGGTATTCCGCTGGAAGGCCTGGCGTTCATCGCCGGTGTGGACCGCATCATGGACATGGCGCGTACCGCCCTCAACGTGATCGGTAACGCGCTGGCGGTATTGGTCATCTCCCGTTGGGAAGGCATGTACGACGACGCCAAGGGCGAGCGCTACTGGAACTCGCTGCCACACTGGCGCACCAAGCAAGCCCTGCCGACGGCCCAAGCCACTCGCGGCTGATCGTAGGACAGCTTGAAGACAAACCCCGGTAAATCCGGGGTTTGTCGTTTCTGCCAGCCCCGCTATCATTCGCCCCATCTTTCGGGGGATTCAACTGATGCTCAATGGCCTGTGGCTTGGCTTTTTTGTCGTGGCAATGGTGTCAGCACTGGCGCAATGGCTGGTGGGCGGTAACGCCGGGATTTTTGCAGCGATGGTCGAAAGCATTTTCGCCATGGCCAAGCTGTCGGTGGAAGTGATGGTGCTGCTGTTCGGCACCCTGACGCTGTGGCTGGGCTTCTTGCGCATTGCCGAGAAGGCCGGGATTGTCGATTGGCTGGCCAAGGCCCTTGGCCCGCTGTTCCGCCGCCTGATGCCGGAAGTGCCCGCCGGCCACCCGGCCATCGGTTTGATCACCCTCAACTTCGCCGCCAACGGCCTGGGCCTGGACAATGCCGCGACGCCTATCGGCCTGAAGGCCATGAAGGCGTTGCAGGAACTCAACCCCATCCCCAGCACGGCGAGTAACGCGCAGATCCTCTTCCTGGTGCTCAACGCCTCGTCGCTGACGCTGCTGCCGGTGACCATCTTTATGTACCGCGCCCAGCAAGGCGCTGCCGACCCGACGCTGGTGTTCCTGCCGATCCTGTTGGCCACCAGCGCGTCCACCCTGGTGGGCCTGCTTTCGGTGGCGGTGATGCAGCGCCTGCGGCTGTGGGACCCGGTGGTGCTGGCTTACCTGATTCCGGGTGCGCTGGTGCTGGGTGGCTTTATGGCGTTACTGGCAACCCTGTCCGCCACCGCGCTGGCCGGTTTGTCGTCGATCCTCGGCAACCTCACATTGTTTGGCCTGATCATGCTGTTCCTGGTGATCGGTGCGCTGCGCAAGGTGAAGGTGTACGAAGCGTTTGTCGAAGGCGCCAAAGAAGGCTTCGACGTGGCCAAGAACCTGCTGCCTTACTTGGTCGCGATGCTCTGTGCCGTCGGCGTGCTGCGTGCTTCGGGAGCCCTTGAGTTCGGCCTGGAAGGCATTCGCCACGTGGTGGCATGGACCGGCATGGACACGCGCTTCGTCGATGCGTTGCCGACCGCGATGGTCAAGCCGTTCTCCGGCAGCGCCGCGCGGGCAATGCTGATCGAGACCATGCAAACCCAGGGCGTGGACAGTTTCCCGGCACTGGTCGCGGCGACGATCCAGGGCAGTACGGAAACCACCTTTTATGTGTTGGCGGTGTACTTCGGTTCGGTGGGTATTCAGCGGGCGCGGCATGCGGTGGGGTGTGCGTTGCTGGCGGAGTTTGCCGGTGTCGTGGCGGCGATTGCCGTGTGCTACTGGTTCTTTGGTTAAGGTTTAGAGTGCTATCGGGGGCAAGCCCCCTCCCACATGTTGATCTGTGAACACATTCAAAATGTGGGAGTGGGCTTGCCCCCGATGAGGCCCTCAGCGTTTCGCAACACCGCTGCCCTGCTGCACCACCCAGTCCACCACCTGCTTATTCAGCTGATCCCCCGCCAACCCAAACCCCGCCACCACCGCCGGTACTTTGATGTCAGTCACCGGCTGGCGCACTTCAAAGCGCCGGCTGGCAATGATCCGCTGATCACTCCCCCGCACCAGGCGTGCGTCGAGGCGGATCACCACCTCCACCGCGCTGCCCCGGTACTCGCTCTGAAACGCCTGCAATTGCCCGCCCAGCTCATAGTCGGCCTGCAGATTGGTGTCGTCGGTGCTCAACAGCGTCACCCGGCCATCGCGCTGGAAGCCGTCCAGCAGGCGATTACGCAACAGCACCGGCGCGGGGTCGCTCCAGCGCGAGTTGGCGTAGCTGCTGATCAGGTCGCCATTGGGCACCACGGCGATGCGTGGGCTGTCGAGGAACTCGCTGGTTTGTGGTTTGCTCAGCCGTAGCGACCAGCTCACCGGCGTGCCTTGGGTCGTCGCCTGGGCCGAGGCCAGGCGGTACACGTCCGACGGGTCGGCCTTGGGCAGGATCGAGCAGGCGCTCACCAGTGCCAGCGCCATAGGCGCGATCATTTGATAAGCACGCTTCATGGCGTGAACTCCTTGTTCTTGTCACTGCCCAGCAGGTAACCGCTGGGATTGGCTTCCAGGCGGCGGGAGATGGCGCGCAGCGAACCGAGGGTTTCGCGCAGTTCGCGCACGGCCGGCGCCAGTTCGTTGAGGCCCTGCATGCCGCTGTTCACCGAGTCCTTGTTATTGGTCAGCAAGGTATTGATGGTGGCGGTGCTTTGCTCCAGGGATTTCATCGCCTGTTCGGCACTGCCGAAGGCTTGCTTGCCTTGATCATTGAGCAAGCCATTGGCATTGCGCATCAGCACGGTGGTCTGCTCCAGCGCCGCGCTGGCCTGTTTGCTCACCTGCATCAGTTGTTGCATCACCACTTTGATGTCGCCGCGCTGGTCGGCAATGGCGCCGGTGGTTTGCTGCAGGTTGTCCAGGGTTTTGCTCAAACGCTCGACGTTCTCCGAGGAGAACATGTTGTTGGCGTTGTGCAGCAGCACGTTGATACCGGTCATTAAGTCATTGCTGTTATTGAGCAACCGCGCGATGGGCGATGGCGAGGCGATAATCTGCGGCAGGTTGCCGTCCTTGCCCTTGAGCACCGCACTTTGGGGCGTGCCGCCGCTGAGCTGGATGATCGACGTACCGGTGATGCCGGTCAGCGCGAGTTTGGCCTGGGTGTCCTCCTTGATCGGCGTCTGCCCGGCCAAGCGGATACGTGCGAGTACGCGGCGCGGGTCGTTGGGGTCCAGGCTCAAGCTGATCACGTCGCCCACCTTGATCCCGCTGTATTGCACCGAGCTGCCCTGGGACAGGCCGCTGACCGCTTCGTTGAAGATCACTTCGTAATCCTGGAAGGCGCTGTCGACGCTGGATTTGGCCAGCCACAGGCCAAACAGCATCGCGCCGACCACTACGATCACGCTGAACAGTCCGATCATCACATGATGGGCTCGGGTTTCCATGTCATACCTCGTTGAGCGGTTGAGCGGCATCCAATGCCGCGCGGCCCCGGGGGCCGTGGAAGTATTCGTGAATCCAGGCGTCGTCCGTTTCCGAGACGATATCGATGGCGTCCGCCACCAGCACTTTCTTCTGCGCCAGCACCGCCACACGGTCGGTGATGGTGTACAGCGTGTCCAGGTCATGGGTGACCAGGAACACGCTCAGGCCCAGTGCATCACGCAAGGTCAGGATCAGTTGGTCGAATTGCGCTGCGCCAATCGGGTCGAGGCCGGCGGTGGGTTCGTCGAGGAACAGGATGTCCGGGTCCAGCGCCAGGGCGCGGGCGAGTGCGGCGCGCTTGATCATGCCGCCAGACAGCGACGCGGGGTATTTGTCGGCCGCCGACAGCGGCAGCCCGGCCAGGGCCAGTTTGACCGCCGCCAGGTGCTCGGCGTCGCGGCGGCTGAGGCCGGCGTGCTCGATCAGCGGCAGCGCGACGTTCTCGGTCACGGTCAGCGAGGAAAACAGCGCGCCCTTCTGGAACAGCACGCCAAAGCGCCGCTCTACCAGCGAACGTTCATGCTCCGACAGGCTCGGCAGGTTCTTGCCGAACACCCGCACTTGGCCTTCGCTGGGCCGGCGTAGGCCGACGATGCTGCGCAACAGCACCGACTTGCCGCTGCCGGAGCCGCCAACCACGGCGAGGATTTCGCCCTTGTACAAGTCCAGGTCGAGATTCTCGTGCACGCTCTGGCTGCCGAACCGATTGCACAGCCCACGAACCTCGATCACCGCCTCAGCGGGTGCACGGTGTAAGCGACTCACCAGCCCATCTCCATGAAAAACAGCGCGGCGACCGCATCCAGCACGATCACCACAAAGATCGATTGCACCACGCTGGAGGTGGTGTGGGCGCCGACCGATTCGGCACTGCCGCTGACTTTGAACCCTTCAAGGCAGCCAATGGCCGCGATCAGGAAGGCGAAGATCGGCGCTTTCGCCATGCCCACCAGAAAATGCTGCACGCCGATGTCCGACTGCAGCAGCGAGAGGAACATCGCCGGCGAAATATCCAGCGCCACGGCACACACCACGCCGCCACCGACGATCCCCGAGAGCATCGCCAAAAAGGTCAGCATTGGCAGCGCCACCAGCAGCGCGAGTACGCGGGGCAATACCAGCAGCTCCATCGGGTCCAGGCCGAGAGTTCGGATCGCGTCGATTTCTTCGTTGGCCTTCATCGAGCCGATCTGCGCGGTGAAGGCACTGGCGGTGCGGCCGGCGATCAGGATCGCGGTGAGCAACACGCCGAATTCGCGCAGGAAGGAAAACGCCACCAGGTCCACGGTAAAAATCGTCGCGCCGAAGCTTTTGAGTACCGTGGCGCCTAGAAACGCCACCACGGCACCGACCAGAAAGGTCAGCAACGCCACAATGGGTGCGGCATCGAGGCCGACCTGTTCGAGATGGGCAACCATCGGCGTCAGGCGCCAGCGCTTGGGGCGCAAAACGCCGCGGGCAAAGGTTTCGAGGATCAGGCCAACGAAGCCCAACAGTTGCTTGCTGTCCTGCCAGACGGTATCCACCGCCCGACCGATGCGGGCCAGCACTTGGATACCGGCAGCCTCTTCCGGCGCTTTTTCCGGTACGCAAAAGTCATTGAGGGAGCGGTAGACGGTCTTGAGCAAGGCACGGTCGGCAGCGGACAGGCTGCAATCGGTCTGCTCGGCGGATTGCTCGATGCGGGTTGAGCCCAGTAACTCCACCAGCAGCGAGGCGCCGGCGGTATCCAGGGCGCCGAGACCATTGAGGTCGATGCGGGCACCGGCGTCGTATTGGCTGTCGAGTTTGTCCGACAGCTTCTTCAGGTTGGCGTAGTGGGCTAGGGTCCAGTCCCCCGTAATCCGCAGTAACGGAGGGGTGGTGGAGGTGTCGAGGTGGGCGGCGCCGGCCGTGGGACTACTGTTCATAAGCTCCAAGCTTGTATTGGCTATCCACAATTCCTACGTAATAGCACGATACCGCTTACTTCGGGTTGTCCGTTTGTGCTGCGTCAGTCACTTTGAAACGCAGCACGCCGATCACCTGCCCATCTTCGGTCAGTACCCGAACCTGCCAGCGTCCTACCGCATCGGGCGGGAAGTTCTGCTTGTGGGTCCAGGCGCGATAGCCTTCCTTGCGCCCGCCGTGGATGTCCAGGGCGATGCGGTCGACCTCTTTGCCGTTGAATTTCCACACGTGGTAGATCCGCTCATTCAGCCCGCGTGGCGCGTTGATCGCGGTGTAGGCGTAGAGCCCGCTACTGCGCAGTTGGGCGGCGGTGACTTCCTTGAGGTCATCGCCAGGCGTGCGGTCTTGTAACTGGGTGCTGATGGCCACTTCGGTCATCCACAGGGTGGCCGGTGGTACCCAACTGCGTAGGAACCAACCTGCGCAACCAATCGCGGCCGTTACGCCCAGCAGCATCGCCCAACCCTTGAGGCTGCGCAGCGGCATGCTCACCGCCAGGCTTGGAATCGACAACGCCATGGCCACGCCGAGGGCAAGTTTGTAACTCTCGGCGGTGGTCAGGTGCAGGATGATCGGCAGCGCGGTGAGCAGTGCGGCAAACAGCGTCAGGGTGTGCAGCGCCAGGAACAGCGAGCGTTTGGGCGCCAGCCATTTGTAGTACAGCGGGTCGATGATCGACACCAGTGCCGCCGCGCCGAGCAGGCCGGTAAACACCGACTGGCCGCTGTTCCACGCCGTGGTGACGAAAAAGAACGGCAGCACGAAGAACAGACTTTCCTGATGGATCATCTGGGTGGCGTAGCGCAGCAGCGGTTCGGGAATTTCCCGCTTGAACACCTTGGTAAACAGCTGGGTGAAGCTGTTCTCCAACATCAGCCACAACCAGCTCACCAGCATGATGACCGCGATCCAACTGGCCATGCCCTGCTGGCGGTCCACCAAAATGAAGCTGCACACACCCGAAATGAAGCCGCCGAGTGCAATCACCCCTGGGTAGCGCTTCATCAGTTCGAGGATGCGGGTGATTAAACGGGTCACGTTTTGCATTCGGCGGTTCGCAGTCTTTGTAGGAAAAAATCCCAGACAGAATAACGTCTTAGCCTGGTGTCCGGTGCCCGATTACGTGATCCGTTTGCGATAAACCCGCACGCCGATCAACACAATGGCGATCAGGCCGAGCACGCCGGCGCCAATCCAGTTGAGCATGTCGTAGCTCAGCAGCGGTTTTTCGACGCGCCAGTAGCCTGGCTGCTTGAGCACTTGGCGCAGGGCCTGGTTGGCCTGATCCAGGTTGACGGCCTTGATGCGTTTGGCCGGATCGCTGAAGCGGCCCTTGTCGTAGTCCGCCGCGGCTGCCCAATAGTAGTCGGCCAAGGCGCTGTTGCCCTGCACGGCCCAGGCTTGCCGGGCGATGGCGGCTTGTTGCAGGCGGGCGAAGGTGGCCGGATCCAGACCGTCCTTGAGCAATTGCGCGGTGAGGTCGTGCAGCACCTGTTCGGCTTCGGGGAGGTTTTCCCGCTCAAGGTCGGCATTCAGGCTGAGGAAACCGACGCCGCCGAGCACTTCACGTTCGCTCCAGGGGCCGTAGGACAAACCGTGCTTGAGGCGCAGTTGGCGGTACAGCGCCCAGTCGAGGTAGTCCTTGAGCAGGTCGTAGGTTTCATCGTGCTGGTCGTCCAGCGTCGGTTCGGGGAACAGCCAGTGCAGTTTGGCGCCGTTACCCACCCAGCCGTGGATCAGGTCGCGGTGGCCGAGGGCGGCGTGCTGGATGTCCGGCAGGGGCCTGTGCTCGGTGGGGTCCACCGGATCGAGTTCGCCGTAGGTGCGTTCCAGGTAGGCCGGCAGCAGTTTGTCGAGTTCGCCGACGACGATCAGCGTCATGTTGTTGGGGGCGTACCAGTTTTTGCGCAGTGTCTGCAGTTGGTCGCGGGTCAAGTGCTCGACTTCGGCGCGCTCGGCGCATTTGAGGCCCAGCTCCACGGCCAGTTGATTGCTGGCGGTGTGGCCGAGGTCTTGACGATCCAGCAGGCGTTGCAGGTGCGAGTAATGGCCACCGTCTTCGCGTTCGACGACTTTTTTGGCCGCATCGATATTGGCGTCGGTCAGTTCAGTGCGGGTGATGATCGCCAGCAACAGGTCGAGCACCTTGCGCTGGTTGTGCGCGGGGGCCTCGATCACGAAGGTGGTGTCGGCATTGCTGGTGTAGGCGTTCCACTCGCCGCCCAGGGCCTGCATGCGCTCTTCGAGGTCGCCTTCGCCGCCGCCGTCGATGCCACTGAACAGCAAGTGTTCGAGCAAGTGCGGCAGTTCCTTTTCCTCACAGGCGAAGTCATCCAGGCCTACACCGACTACCAGCCGGATCGCCACGTGCCCACGTTCGGTTCCCGGTTTGAGCAGCAATTGCAGGCCGTTGGGCAAGGTGTAGCCCTCGACTTGCAGGCGGTCAAAGGCAAAGGCGTGGGCAGAACCCATGAGCAGGCAGGCAAATAACAGGCGACGCATAACTGGCTTCCTGGCGAGTGAGGTCAGCTTTAACTGACTTCACGGGCCATCGTACGTTCAGGGCGAATGCGTGATGTCGGCAATATCTTCGGCCGAGAGCGCGCCAGTGTCGGACGTTTCCAACACTACATACGCACTGCTGCAAAACAACGAGTTGAGGCGTTTCATGTCAGCAATCAGCTCCAAGTGCAGGGAACTGGTCTCCAGGCTTTGTACGATTTTGCGTTGCAGGCGACTCACGTGGGCGTGGGCCAGGCGGCGTTCCTGGGCGCGAAAGCGGCGTTTCTCACGCAGCAATTGACGCGCGCTTTCCGGGTCGGCGCTGAGGAACACCGAAAGGCCCAGTCGCAGGTTGGCGATCAATTGGCTGTGCAGTCCGGTGAGTTCTTCCAGGCCGACTTCAGAAAACTGGCGACGCTGGGAGGTTTTCTGCTGCTGGACTTTGCGCAGCATGCGTTCGATCAGGTCGCCGGCGAGCTTCAGGTTGATCGACAGCTCAATGATTTCGGCCCAGCGGCGGCTGTCCTGTTCGCTGAGGTCTTCGCGGGGCATTTGTGCCAGGTAGAGTTTGATCGCGCTGTAGAGCGCTTCGACGTCATCGCTGAGACTGCGCATCTCCTGGGTGATGGCGGTTTGCTTGCCACGCAGTACTTCCAGCATAGAGGTGAGCATGTTGTCGATCAGGTCGCCCAGGCGCAGGGTTTCGCGTGCGGCATTGGCCAGTGCCAGGCTGGGCGTGGTGAGGGCCGTGAGGTCCAGATGACGGGGTTTGGCCTTGCCGTTGGAGTCTTCTCGTTCGGGCAGCAGCCACGCGCACAGACGCGCCATTGGGCCGATGGTCGGTAGCAGGATCAGGCAGCGGCTGACGTTGTAGAGCAGGTGGAAGGTGATGACCATGCCTTGGGTGCTGTAGTCCAAATCATCCATCCAGCGCACGAGGGGGTCGAGCACCGGAATGATCAGCAGCAGGCCGATCAGCTTGTACAACAGGCTGCCGAGGGCCACCTGGCGCCCGGCGGCGTTTTGCATGCTGGTGCTGAGGAAGGCCAGCACGCCGCTGCCGATGTTGGCACCGATCACCAGGCCGATGGCCACGTGCAGGCCGATCACACCGGCACCGGCCAGGGTGGCCGTCAGTAGGACAGCAGCCAAGCTTGAGTAGGAAATCATCGCGAACAAGGCGCCGACCAGGGCGTCGAGCAGGATGTCGCCAGTCAGCGAAGCGAAGATCACTTTGACGCCCTGGGCATGGGTAATCGGCCCGGCGGCTTCGACGATCAGTTGCAGCGCGAGGATGATCAGCCCGAGGCCAATCCCCACCCGCCCCAACTGCCCTGCCCGCGTCTGTTTGCGTGACAGAAAGAAAATAACGCCGAGGAAGATCAGCAGCGGTGACAGCCAGGACAAGTCCAAGGTCAGGACCCGCGCCATCAGCGCGGTACCGACGTCGGCGCCGAGCATGGTCGCCAGGGCGGGCATCAGCCCCATCAGGCCCTGGCCGACAAATGAGGTCACCAGCATAGCGGTGGCGTTGCTGCTCTGGACCATGGCTGTCACCAGGATACCGGCGACAAACGCAAGCCAGCGCTTGGACATGTTATGCCCGATGACCTGACGCAAATTGGAGCCGTAGACCCGCAGGATGCCGGTACGGACGATGTGCGTGCCCCAGATAAGCAGGGTCACGGCGGAAAGCAGATTGAGCAAGGTCAGCATGCTCGGCCCCCCGTGTAGGTGTGCTCCAACAGGAGCGAAGGAAAATTGCCGCGTGCCGCTCTACGTCTTGTACTTAAGCTGTAGTTGGCGAATGGGCTCTGCGCCAGCATCGCATAGCTAAAGTGGGGATTGAAACAAAACTGTCATGAAGTCAGCTTTGTGCGGATTAAAAAAAACGGGACGCAAGCGCCCCGTTTTTTCGACTGGCTCGGGTTATTGACCCGGGATGTCCTTGCGCAGTTTCACGGGATCCTGCTGTTTCTTCTTTTTCGCGATGGCGGTGCGCATCTTGATGTTCACCGCTTCTACTGCCAGCGAGAACGCCATGGCGAAGTAGACGTAGCCTTTTGGCACGTGCACATCGAAGGACTCGGCGATCAGCACGGTACCCACTACCAGCAGGAACGACAGCGCCAGCATTTTCAGCGACGGGTGCTTGTCGATGAATTCGCTGATGGTGCCAGCAGCCAGCATCATCACCAGGACGGCAACCACGATGGCGGCAACCATGACCGGTACATGGGAGACCATGCCGACAGCCGTGATCACCGAGTCCAGGGAGAACACGATGTCGATGATCGCGATCTGGATGATGGTGTAGATGAACTTGCCACCGGCGCCTTTCGGCTCGTCGTGGGATTCGTCTTCACCTTCCAGGGCGTGGTACATCTCTTGGGAGCTTTTCCACAGCAGGAACAGACCACCGAAGAACAGGATCAGATCGCGACCGGAAATGCCTTGGCCAAACACTACGAACAGGTCGGCGGTGAGTTGCATGACCCAGGTGATCGACAGCAGCAGCAGGATACGCGTGACCATGGCCAGCGCCAGGCCGAAGATCCGGGTGCGGGCCTGCATATGCTTGGGCATGCGGCTGACCAGGATCGAAATCATGATGATGTTATCGATGCCCAGGACGATCTCCAGGGCCGTCAGGGTGAAGAAGGCAATCCAGATTTCCGGATTGGTCAGCCATTCCATGTGTATTCCTTTGAGCGTGTGTTAGACCGCACCGGCGTAGGGCCGGCGCAGTTGGGTTGTACGATTATAGAGTGCTGAACAGCGGAAAAATCCCCATCAGCAATGCAGCGAACATTATGCACAGGCACACCAGCACTGCCCACTTCAGGGTGAAGCGCTGGTGATCGCCAAATTCGATACCGGCCAGGGCCACCAGCAAGTAGGTCGACGGTACCAACGGGCTGAGCAAGTGCACCGGTTGGCCAACGATGGAGGCGCGGGCCATCTCCACGGCGGTGATGCCGTAGTGGCTGGCGGCTTCGGCCAGCACCGGCAGCACGCCATAGTAGAACGCATCGTTGGACATGAAGAAGGTAAACGGCATGCTCACCAGCGCCGTGATCACCGCCAGGTACGGGCCCAAGGCGTCAGGGATGACTGCCAGCAGGCTCTTGGACATAGCATCGACCATGCCGGTACCCGACAGGATGCCGGTGAAGATACCCGCAGCGAAGATCAACCCCACCACCGCGAGTACGCTGCCAGCATGGGCGGCGACGCGGTCTTTCTGCTGTTGCAGGCATGGGTAGTTGACGATCATCGCGATACTGAACGCCACCATGAACAGCACCGGCAGCGGCAGCAGGCCGGCGATCAGTGTGCACATCAGGGCCAGGGTCAGGGCGCCGTTGAACCAGATCAGCTTCGGACGGCGCGCGTCGGGGAATTGCGACACGCTGATTTCGCTGTGGTCGATCTCGTCGCCCTGCAGGTGCAGTTCACCCAGGCGCGCACGCTCGCGCTTGCCGTACATGTAGGCGATCACCAGGATCGCGACGACGCCGGCGGCCATGGCTGGGATCATCGGTACGAAAATATCCGAAGGGTCCACGTGCAGCGCACTGGCGGCGCGGGCGGTCGGGCCACCCCAAGGGGTCATATTCATCACGCCACCGGCGAGAATGATCAAGCCGGCCATGATCCGCGGGCTCATGCCAATGCGCTGGTACAGCGGCAGCATGGCGGCCACGCAGATCATGTAGGTGGTGGCGCCGTCACCGTCCAGGGACACGACCAAGGCCAATACGGCGGTGCCGACCGAAACCTTCAGCGGGTCGCCTTTGACCATCTTGAGGATTTTGCGCACGGCCGGGTCGAACAGGCCGGAGTCGATCATCAAGGCGAAGTAGAGAATGGCGAACATCAGCATCACGCCGGTCGGCGCAAGCTTGGTGATGCCCGCAAGCATCATCGGGCCGATCTCTGGTGCAAAGCCACCAAACAGGGCGAACAGGATCGGCACAATGATCAAGGCGATCAGCGCGGATAGGCGCTTGGTCATGATCAGGAACATGAACGTGATGACCATGGCAAAGCCAAGGAAAGTCAGCATAGGAATACTCCAGGCGTAGCGCGGCTAGGGAATGGCGAACCGGGGTGGATTCAGCGCAGAACGAAAGGCACGAGGCGTACGGGGGGAGTCGGGGCGAACAGGCGGGTACGGGCGGACATCGGGAATCACCATTGTTGTTGTAAACAGCCGGTCTTTTGCCGGCAGTGAAAGCGATCCTAGACGTGAAAGCTTTCAGCCAGCTTTCGTTGGCCAAACAGTTATGGCGGGCGGACGCGCGGTCTTCAGACGTGCATAGGTCAAATGTTTATCTCGGCTGCTTCAGGGCAGCTCAAGGCCGCCGGCTGCCTTGTGCAGTTTGCGCAGGTGCTCACCTACCTGCTTGAGGTTGGCCTCGCACGCGGCGATCTCGGCGGCGCGGGAAGGCTCCAGCAGCGCCCTCACCTCTTTATCCAGCTCGCCGGTCAGCGACTGCAGTTGTTTCTGGCGTTCGGCGCTTTCCGATTCCAGACGCTTGGCTTCCGACGGTTGTGGCAGGCCGTAACCGCCGCTACCCAGCAATTCGGCTGGTCGGCTGAGGAAGCCACTGTTGGCGAGGATCTGTTGCAGTGTGGCGTTGGCTTTTTCCATGCCGCCGTTTTTCAGCTCGCGGGCCCCGAGGTAGCGTTGTTTGACCTCATCCTGGGCCAGCATCAATTGCTTGCGAAAGCTGGCTTGTTCCAGCAGCAGCAACGCGGCGCTGGTGCGCAGATCGGCTTGCTCGAACCATGGGCGGCGTTCGGCGGCACTCAACGATAGCCAGTCTTCAACCTGGGTTTGTTTGATCGGCAGGTGTTTGCGCAGCACGTCGAACATCGCCTGGTAACGCTCGCGGAACGAGTCGAAGTGATAGCCCAGGCGCAGCGCTTCGCGTTTGTTGTCCAGCACGCTGGTATCGGCCAGGCCCCGGGCTTGCAGCACTTCCAGCAGGCCGTTGGGGGTGATGTTGTCAAGGCCGGTCAATTGCGGGTTGGCGCTGCCGCTGCGTAACAGCTTCAGGCTTTCGACCGCGCAGTTATTGGACAGGAAGAAGTAACTGCCGTCGTAGCTCCAGTGCATTTCTGCGGCGTGTTCGACGGTGTCGTTGATCTCTTGGCGTGAGAGCTTCAATGGCACGGAGGCCAGCCCGCGCAGTTCGGTCTTGGTGTATTCGTCGATGACTTGGGCCAAGGGCAACACGAACAGCCGTGACGGGTACTTGCCCACCAGCCCATCCCAGCTCGACAGTTGTACGTCGCCGACAAATGCGCGGTAGGACAAGACCAGATGCTGTTCAAGATCCAGCCGGCAATCCGGGCCACGGGGGCGGCCCGGAGCGCAGATCACCAGGCGCAACATGCTGTGGCCCCAGCGGCTGACCAGGTTCTGGTTGGCTTCGGCGAGCAGGTAGTCGATCTCGTAGACGCGCTCCGGGTCCACATGGCCCAGCGGTGTCTTGGCGAAGTCGTTACCGGCATTGAGGAAAGGGTAGGCCTTGGCGCAGGCGTCCTGTTCAGGCGGCGCCCAGCCGAAGTGTTGCTGGTAATAGCGGAACAGTGCCGGGCGTCGGCAGGCGTAGCTTGGGTCTAGGAGGAAATACTCCATGTTGACCGCGACGAATTCCAGCGGGCTGGTGGTTTCGTAGATGTCCGGGCTGCGCACGATTTGGCGGTTGTGCTGCTCGCGCTCACCACGCCGACCGACGTACTGCGGCCAGCCGGCGAGGTCCAGCAGGCGTGGGTCATCGCTGAGGGTGAAGCGGCGCTCATTCTGGCCACGGCATTGATCGGGCAGGCCGATCAGGCCGGTGATGTTGTTCTGGCGGCTGCAACGCTGGATCAGTGCGCGCTCGTCCTTGGACCACAGGCGTGCACGGTCATAGATATGGGTCAGTTCATGCAGCACGGTGGCAAGCATTTCCCGGCGCACGGTGCCATGAGGACGATTGGTTTTCTGGGTGGCGGCGCTGCCATCGGTCAGGCTGGCGAGCAGGTTGCGGTTGAGGTCCAGCTCGGACACCAGCGAGGCCTGGCCATAGGCATTCTCGGGCATCTTGTCGGTCCAGCCGACATCAATGCGCCGGTCCAGCTGCTCGACAAAGCGCGGCGGCAGTGAGCGCATCGCTTCATCGAGCAATGCCTGGCTGGCCTGCTGTTCGGCCGGGCTCAAGCCGTCTGTCTTGAGCCGCAGTTGCAGGCTGGCCTGGGCTGCGCTGGCACACAGCAGCACAGTCCCGGCCAGGAGCCAGGCAGTGAGGCGCCTCACAGAGCGAGGATGGCTTCGGCGAGGGTCTGGTCGCTGGCGTCGCGGGCTTCCGGCAGGCGGGTACGCAGGGTGTCGAAGGCGGCTTCCAACTGGGCGCCACGGATTTCGCCGTGGGTGGCGACGAAGCTGGCGGCGTCATCGTGGGCTTCGCGCACGACTTTGGAGTCACGGATAGAGGTGGTGGTGTCCGAAGTGAAATCAATGGTGCGGCCGGAGGCGCGAACAATGATGTTACTGGTGGCCACCAGGGTTTGTGCCTGTGCAACGTCGGCCAACAACAGCAAGCCTAGGGTGGCGGCGATCAGCGGGCTACGCATGGAAGAACTCCGAATACAAAGATGGAAATACAAAGATGATTATTGGACGAGAATTGCCTGCGCCAGTTCAAGGTCGCTCGCATGAAGTTTTGGTTGGGTCCGGCGCAGGTAATCCAATGCCGATTCCAGCCGTGCCCCCCGCCATTGGCCGTCAGTGGCGATGAACGCGGCAGCGTCATCCTGGGCGGCCACTACTACTTTGCGGTCGAACGGTGCGGAGGTCACCTTGCTGGTGGCATACGCGCTCGCGACGGTGCTCTGGATGGTCAGGTCAAAGGCCGAAGCCACTGGCGACCAACCGACGAAAAACACGACAGGGACAATTAACAGGCGGTATGAAAAAGCCATGGGACTCGACAACTGAAAGCGAGCGCCAAGGCTAGCGCAATGCCCGGGCGAGAGCCAGCGCCGAGGCATTCGGGAGCGGCTGGCGCTCCCCTGATTTTCGTTGCGATTAAATAGCCAGGATGGCCTGGGCCAGCTGTGCGTCAGTCGCGGTGTTCAGTTGTGGGGCTTGTTGGCGGATCTGTGCCAGGGCGCTTTCCAGCTTCACACCACGGATGGCGCCTTCGCTGGCAACAAAGCTGGCGGCGTCGTCACGGGCGGCGCGCACAACCTTGTTATCGCGCAGGGACGAAGTGGCATCGGAGGTGGCGTCGGACGTGGCCTTCAGTGCGCCGACGATGGAATCGGTGGTCACGATGAAGCTGGTGGCATTGGCGTTGGCGGCCAGGACCAACAGGGCGGCGGCACTAAGCAAGCGAAGACGGGGCATGGGGTGACTCCTGTAGATGAATGTAAAGGTGGCTTTAGACTGGATATTAGGCCGGGGCTTGTCAGTTCGGGTAGGTTTTGTGTGAGTTGACTGACTGTACCTATTATAGGTGTTACTTTGAAAACTGTACTGGTTCGACTGAATCCATCGCTGTAAATCCATACGACGAAAACAACAAAGCCCGCCTCCGGTCTCCCGGGGCGGGCTTTGTCTTAACAAATCAGTGCTGGCAGTGGACCCGGTGGGTCAGGGCCAGCGAGCGCAAATTAGCGCCAGAACGGCTTGCTGAGCTCTTCGTAGCGTTGAGCTTCGCTGATACCGGCGTCAGCCAGCAGACGCGAATCCAGACGGGCCAGTTGGTGGCGGCTGGAGATACGGCGCTGCCACAACATCAGGTTGGCAAGAACGCGCAGAGGCATGGAAGCCTGGGTGTTTACAGCTTTCTCTTCGAAGAACAGTTCGGAACTGAGTGTACGTTCCATGATGACATCCTTCCGCTTATGGCGGGATTAGGTAGTGGTTTAACTGATGCCAATGATCCTCTTCCGGCGCAAGACTCTCTAGATACAGTTCACCTGTATTGTGAGGGGCCAGTTAACTGTTTATGGGTGCTGTACTGTACGGAAATGGGGCAACTGTACCTGTCTGCACTGAAGTGGTGCGAAATAGGCATATGCGAGGGTTGATGTGGGATTTATTTGTTGAAAAGGACCGGTACAGCAGTACAGTTTTTGCAGGAACCGGCGGTGATGCCGCCGAGCTGATGAAACTGTGTTTGCATCAGCTCGGATCTGTATCAATCAAGCCTTGAGCATATGCCCGGTTTCTTCCAGGTTGATGTGCCAACTCAGTGCTTCGCGCAGGATGTGGGGCGTGTGCCCGCCGATGGCACAGGCTTCGGTGAAGTAACTGTTCAGCGCATCGCGGTACGCCGGGTGTACACAGTTGTCGATGATCACGCGGGCGCGCTCCCGTGGCGCCAGGCCACGCAAGTCAGCCAGGCCGATTTCGGTCACAAGGATGTCGACATCATGCTCGGTATGGTCCACATGGCTGACCATCGGCACCACGCTGGAAATTGCGCCGCCCTTTGCAATTGATTTGGTAACGAAGATCGCCAGATGCGCGTTACGTGCAAAATCGCCTGAGCCGCCGATGCCGTTCATCATGCGGGTGCCGCAGACGTGGGTGGAGTTGACGTTGCCGTAGATGTCGAACTCCAGCGCAGTGTTGATCCCGATAATGCCCAGTCGACGCACCACTTCGGGGTGGTTGGAGATTTCCTGTGGGCGCAGCACCAGCTTGTCCTTGTAGTGCTCCAGGTTGCCGAACACGTCGGCATTGCGCCGCTCCGACAGCGTGATCGAGCTGCCCGAGGCAAAGCTCAGCTTGCCGGCGTCGATCAGGTCGAAGGTCGAGTCCTGCAGCACTTCGGAATACATGGTCAGGTCTTCGAACGGCGAATCAATCAAGCCGCACATCACCGCGTTCGCGATGTTCCCGATACCGGCCTGCAGCGGGCCGAGCTTGTTGGTCATGCGTCCGGCCTCCACTTCCTGCTTGAGGAAGTGGATCAAGTGATTGGCGATCCCTTGAGTGTCGCTGTCGGGAGGCGTAACCGTAGAAGCCGAGTCCGCTTGGTTGGTGATGACAATGGCGACGATCTTTTCCGGCGGGATGGGAATCGCGGTGCTGCCGATGCGGTCATCGACCTTCACCAGGGGGATCGGCGTGCGAGTCGGCCGGTAGGTCGGGATATAGATGTCGTGCAACCCTTCCAGGTTCGGGTTGTGCGCCAGGTTGATCTCGATGATCACCTGCTTGGCGAAAATCGCGAAGCTGGCCGAGTTACCAACGGAGGTAGTGGGCACAATATGCCCTTGCTCGGTGATCGCCACGGCCTCGATCACAGCAATGTCCGGCAGCTTGAGCTGGTTGTTGCGCAGCTGCTCGACGGTTTCCGACAGATGTTGGTCGATAAACATGACTTCGCCGGCATTGATTGCCTTGCGCAGGGTGCTGTCGACCTGGAACGGCATGCGTCGCGACAGTACACCTGCTTCGGTCAGTTGTTTGTCCAGGTCATTACCCAGGCTGGCGCCGGTCATCAGGGTGATTTTCAGCGGCGACGTCTTGGCGCGCTCGGCCAGGGCGTGTGGGACGGCCTTGGCTTCACCGGCTCGGGTGAAGCCGCTCATGCCGACGGTCATGCCGTCCTCGATCAAGGCGGCGGCGTCAGCCGCGCTCATGACCTTGTTCAACAACGAAGGCAAGCGGATACGATCACGGTACATGAATTGTTATCTCAGGCTACGGAAGCAAGGTGGGCAGTGTAGTGATTTCAAAAAGTTTCGGCCCGCTACCATGGTCGAATGCCGAGTAGTGATTTAGAGCCTTTGGTCGGGTTTCATGAGTAATAAAAAACCCCAGCCTATCGCAGGCCGGGGTTTCGAGTATTGCGCTGAAGCAGTGTTACTCGACGGCCTTGACCATATCTTCGATGACCTTCTTGGCATCACCAAAGACCATCATGGTCTTGTCCAGGTAGAACAGCTCGTTATCCAAACCGGCATATCCGCTGGCCATTGAGCGCTTGTTGACGATGATGGTCTTGGCCTTGAACGCTTCTAGGATCGGCATGCCGGCAATCGGCGAGTTCGGATCGTTCTTCGCGGCCGGGTTGACCACGTCGTTCGCGCCGAGCACGAGTACCACGTCGGCCTGACCGAATTCCGAGTTGATGTCTTCCATTTCGAACACCTGGTCGTAAGGCACTTCTGCCTCGGCCAGTAGGACGTTCATATGCCCCGGCATGCGGCCGGCCACCGGGTGGATCGCATACTTCACGGTGACGCCGCGATGGGTCAGCTTTTCGGTCAGTTCCTTAAGCGCGTGTTGCGCGCGTGCCACGGCCAGGCCGTAGCCTGGAACGATGATCACTGTGTCGGCGTTGGTCAGCAGGAAGGTGGCGTCGTCGGCCGAGCCGGACTTCACCGGCCGTGCTTCTTTGGAACCTGCCGCAGCACCGGCATCCGGCGCATTGCCGAAACCGCCGAGCAACACATTAAAGAAGGAACGGTTCATCGCCTTGCACATGATGTACGACAGGATCGCGCCGCTGGAGCCCACCAGCGAGCCGGCGATGATCAGCATCGAGTTGTTCAGCGAGAAGCCGATACCCGCCGCTGCCCAGCCGGAGTAACTGTTGAGCATCGACACCACCACCGGCATGTCGGCGCCGCCGATCGGGATGATGATCAGCACGCCCAGCACAAAGGCCAGGGCCAGCATCAGCGCGAAGGCGGTGAGGTTGCCGGTGAACATAAACGCCAGGCCCAGGCCCAGTGTGAGCAGGCCGAGCACCAGGTTGATCTTATGCTGGCCGCCGAACTGTACAGGTGCGCCCTGGAACAGGCGGAACTTGTACTTGCCCGACAGTTTGCCGAACGCGATCACCGAGCCGGAGAAGGTGATTGCACCAATGGCCGCACCGAGGAACAGCTCCAGGCGGTTGCCGGCGGGGATTGCGTCGCCCAGGTGTTTGACGATGCCCAACGATTGCGGCTCAACCACGGCGGCGATGGCGATAAAGACGGCGGCGAGGCCGATCATGCTGTGCATGAAGGCGACCAGTTCCGGCATCTTGGTCATCTCGACGCGCTTGGCCATGATCGAACCGGCAGTGCCGCCGACCAGCAGGCCGACAATCACGTAGCCGATACCGGCAGTGGCAAGCTCAGCACCGAGCTTATAGATGAGGCCCACGGTAGTCAGCACCGCCAGCCCCATGCCAAGCATGCCGAACAGGTTGCCGCGCCGCGAGGTGGTGGGGTGCGACAGGCCTTTGAGGGCCTGGATGAAACAGATCGACGCGATCAGGTAGAGCGTCGTTACCAGATTCATGCTCATTACTTCTGCACCTCTTCTTTCACAGCTTTGGGTGCTTTCTTCTTGAACATCTCAAGCATCCTACGAGTCACCAGGAAACCGCCGAACACGTTAACGGCTGCGAGGGCCACGGCGAGCGTGCCCATAGTCTTGCCCAATGGCGTCACGGTGAGGGCGGCAGCTAGCATGGCGCCGACAATCACGATTGCCGAGATTGCATTGGTCACCGCCATCAACGGCGTGTGCAGCGCGGGGGTAACGTTCCAGACCACGTGGTAACCGACATAAATCGCCAGCACAAAGATGATCAGGTTGTAGATACCGGGGGAGATAAGCTCTTCCATCGTCTGAATCCCTGCTTAGGCGTTTTTGCGGATGACTTGGCCGTCGCGGCACATCAGGCACGCGGCGACGATGTCGTCTTCGAGGTTGAGTTCAAACTGCCCTTCCTTATTGAAGACCAGCTTCAGGAAATCCAGCAGGTTGCGTGCGTACAAGGCTGACGCGTCGGCGGCGACAGCGCCGGCGAGGTTGGTCGGACCGCAGATGATCACGCCGTTTTCCACCACGGTTTCATCCGCCACAGTCAGCGGGCAGTTGCCACCTTGGGCTGCAGCGAGGTCGATCACCACCGAGCCGGGTTTCATCTGTGCGACGGTTTCGGCGCTCAGCAATGTCGGCGCTTTACGGCCGGGAATCAGTGCGGTCGTGATGACGATATCGGCTTGCTTGGCGCGCTCGTGCACGGCCAGGGCCTGGCGTTGCATCCAACTGGTCGGCATCGGGCGTGCATAACCCCCGACACCGACGGCGCATTCGCGCTCTTCATCGGTTTCGTAGGGGACGTCGACGAACTTGGCGCCCAGGGATTCGATCTGCTCTTTCACGGCCGGGCGTACGTCAGACGCTTCGATCACTGCACCCAGACGTTTCGCCGTAGCGATGGCCTGCAGGCCAGCAACACCGGCGCCGAGAATCAGCACGCGAGCGGCTTTGACGGTACCTGCGGCGGTCATCAGCATCGGCATGAATCGCGGGTAGTGATGAGCGGCGAGCAGCACGGCCTTGTAACCGGCGATGTTGGCTTGCGAGGACAACACGTCGAGGCTCTGCGCGCGCGAAGTGCGTGGCGCGGCCTCCAGGGCAAAGGCGGTGATGCCCTGCCCGGCCAGCTTGGCAATGGTTTCGTTGCTGAACGGATTGAGCATGCCCACCAACACGGTGCCGCTTTTGATCAGCGTGAGTTCGCTGTCACTGGGCGCCACCACCTTGAGGATCAGCTCGGCGCCGAACGCATCGTTGGCACTGCCAATGGTTGCGCCTGCTGTTTCATAGGCGCTGTCGACGATGCTGGCTTTAAGACCGGCCCCGCTTTGTACAGTGACCTTATGGCCCTGGCCGATCAGCTTCTTGATGGTTTCCGGGGTGGCAGCCACCCGCGTTTCACCGGTCTGGGTTTCGAGAGGAACACCAATGTGCACGTCAAATCTCCTGCATGATCTTTTTGCTTTTGATCTTTTTGTAAAAAGGCCAGTGCACCGCGAGTGGCGCAACTGGGGCGGCCGATCAGCACGATCCCG
Source organism: Pseudomonas sp. SR18 (assembly GCF_023701505.1). Lineage (NCBI taxonomy): Bacteria > Pseudomonadati > Pseudomonadota > Gammaproteobacteria > Pseudomonadales > Pseudomonadaceae > Pseudomonas > Pseudomonas sp. SR18. Next base: position 479,590 of record NZ_JAMQAU010000002.1, read on the forward strand.
CTGAAATGACAGCGGGGCGCGGCATTTTGCAGGCGAACTTTACGGCCTTCAAGGGATTATGACGGGTGACGAAAAATTAACTACAAGTCACCCTGTGACTGATTGTCGCAATGCACTGAAATAACCTCTTTAAATACAGGTATTTAAAGGGCTACAGCTGAATGATGGGTGTTTTGCCATGATTGGTGTGAATAGTCGGGCATTGGCCTGTTGGAGTCGCTGTAAGCCGCGAAAATCATGGCCTTAAGCCCTATTTTTGATAGATAGGTACAGTCTGTGAAAATGCGACATATACGTATATCTGTAGGAACTAAAATTAACTGACTACAAAGTCAGCATAGGCGCTTTGGCCTTTAATTGCTGGGGCTGTAGCGCTGAGATTGGTCAATAAGCCAATCCCGGAACGCGTGCAGCGAGGCTGATTCGACTTTTCTGTCAGGAATCATCAGGTAATAAGCCTTCGAGCTCCTTAGCACCTCAGGGCTTGCGATCACCAATTGACGCTCGTCCAGCTCTCGCTGGATAAGGAACGGAGGGATCAGTGCAATACCCATGTCGTGCATGGCTGCCTGGGACAGCATCGAGAATAGCTCGTAACGCGGGCCTGTCATGTCGCGAGGGACGTTCAGTTGCTGGGCGTTGAACCATTGGCGCCAGGCATAGGGGCGTGTGGTCTGCTGCAGCAATGGCAGTTCCGCGATCTGCTGCGGGGTGAACCGCTTGCGTTCCCCCAAAAGGCGCGGGCTGCAGACAGGGGCGGGATTTTCTCCCATCAGTCGGTGGGATTCGGTACCGGACCAATCAGCGTCACCGAAGTAGATCGCCGCGTCGAACTCGGTGTCGGCGAACAGAAAGGGGCGCGTGCGGTTGGTCAGGTTCACCGTCACCTCGGGGTGCTTGCGTTGAAAGTCCTTGAGTCGAGGGATCAGCCATTGCGTGCCGAACGTAGGCACTACGGCCAGTTCTATAGTGTTTGCGCCTTGCTGGCCCATGACTGAGAGGGTGTCGCGCTCGACGGCATCCAGCTGAGTTGCCACTCTGCGGCTGTAGGACAGCCCGGCCTCCGTCAGCTTTACCCCGCGTCGTGAGCGACGAAACAGTTCGACACTCAAAAATTCCTCAAGGCTGGCGATCTGCCGACAAATCGCGCCTTGGGTAATGGAGAGCTCGTGCGCGGCCTTGGTAAAGCTCTCGTGGCGGGCTGCCGCTTCAAAGCTGACGAGGGCGGTTGTGCTGGGGATTTTTCTGCGCATGTACCTTGTGCTCACATCTAAAGCGCGCCTGCGCCACTACTGAGTATTACGAAGTGACAAATTAGCACAAGCCTATGCAGAAACCTCGTTTGCTCTCCCTGCAAGCGCGGCCTAGGCTCCATCCACGACTTCTGAATTTTTGTGCGAGGACTTATTCATGGCTGGCAAGGCAAGCTTTAACTGGATCGACCCGCTGCTGCTGGATCAACAGCTCACTGAAGAGGAGCGCATGGTGCGTGACAGTGCCGAGCGCTTCGCCCAGGACAAGCTGGCGCCTCGTGTGCTGGAAGCCTTCCGCCATGAAAAGACCGATCCGGCGATTTTCCGTGAAATGGGTGAAACCGGTTTGCTGGGGGCGATGATCCCTGAGCAGTACGGCGGCAGTGGCTTGAACTACGTCAGCTACGGGTTGATTGCGCGTGAAGTTGAGCGTGTTGACTCTGGTTACCGCTCGATGATGAGTGTGCAGTCGTCACTGGTGATGGTGCCTATCAATGAGTTCGGTACCGAAGCGCAAAAGCAGAAGTACTTGCCGAAACTGGCCTCGGGAGAATGGATTGGCTGTTTTGGTTTGACCGAGCCTGACCACGGCTCTGACCCTGGTGCGATGATCACACGTGCTCGCAAGGTGGATGGTGGCTACAGCCTTACAGGCGCCAAGATGTGGATCACCAACAGCCCGATTGCGGACGTATTTGTAGTGTGGGGCAAGGACGACGCAGGCGATATCCGAGGTTTTGTCTTGGAGAAAGGCTGGAAAGGCCTGAGTGCGCCGGCCATTCACGGCAAGGTCGGCCTGCGCGCCTCCATTACCGGTGAAATCGTGATGGATAACGTCTTTGTGCCGGAAGAGAACATTTTCCCGGATGTGCGTGGCTTGAAAGGCCCTTTCACCTGCCTCAACTCGGCGCGCTATGGCATCTCCTGGGGCGCGTTGGGTGCTGCCGAGTCTTGCTGGCATACCGCTCGCCAGTACACGTTGGATCGTCAGCAGTTCGGTCGTCCATTGGCCGCAACTCAATTGATCCAAAAAAAGCTGGCGGATATGCAAACCGAAATCACCCTGGCACTGCAAGGTTGCTTACGCCTGGGGCGAATGAAGGATGAGGGGACGGCAGCGGTTGAGATTACGTCGATCATGAAGCGCAACTCGTGCGGCAAGTCTTTGGATATCGCGCGTATGGCGCGGGACATGTTAGGTGGCAATGGTATTTCCGACGAGTTCGGGGTGGCGCGTCATCTGGTGAACCTTGAAGTGGTTAACACCTATGAAGGTACCCATGACGTGCACGCCCTGATTCTGGGGCGCGCGCAGACCGGTCTTCAGGCGTTCTATTAATAGGAGAGCGGTATGGGCGCGCTGTCGCATCTGCGGGTACTGGATTTGTCGCGAGTATTGGCGGGCCCTTGGTCCGGACAGATCCTTGCGGACCTGGGGGCCGAGGTGATTAAGGTCGAGCGTCCCGGTAACGGTGACGATACGCGCGCCTGGGGGCCGCCCTTCCTTAAGGATTCTTATGGCGAGAACACCAGTGAGGCAGCGTACTACCTGTCAGCCAATCGGAATAAAGAGTCGGTGACTATCGACTTTACGCGGCCGGAGGGGCAGCAACTGGTGCGGGATCTGGCGGCTAAGTCCGACATCCTGATCGAGAACTTCAAGGTCGGTGGGCTGGCGGCGTATGGGCTGGACTATGAGTCGCTCAAGGCGCTCAACCCGGAGTTGATCTATTGCTCGATCACTGGGTTTGGCCAGACGGGGCCATATGCGGGGCGTGCGGGCTATGACTTCATGATTCAGGGGTTGGGCGGGCTGATGAGTCTTACCGGTCGGCCTGAGGGTGATGAAGGCGCCGGGCCGGTGAAGGTGGGAGTGGCGCTGACAGACATACTCACGGGGCTCTACTCCACGGTGGCAATCCTTGCTGCGCTGGCGCATCGAGATCACGACGGCGGAGGGCAGCACATTGATATGGCATTGCTCGATGTGCAGGTGGCTTGTCTGGCTAATCAGGCGATGAATTACCTGACCACGGGCGTGTCGCCAAAGCGCCTGGGCAACGCTCATCCTAATATCGTGCCTTATCAGGACTTCCCCACAGCCGATGGTGATTTCATTCTGACGGTTGGTAATGACGGGCAATTTCGCAAGTTCGCCGAAGCGGCTGGGCAGCCGCAGTGGGCGGATGATCCGCGGTTTTCTACTAATAAGGTGCGGGTGGCCAATCGTGCTGAGCTGATTCCGCTGATTCGCCAGGCTACGGTTTTCAAGACAACGGCTGAGTGGGTGTCACAGTTGGAGCGTGTGGGTGTGCCTTGCGGGCCGATCAATGATTTGGCGCAGGTGCTTGATGATCCCCAGGTAAAGGCGCGCGGGTTGGCGCTGCAAATGCCGCATGTATTAGCGGGGCTGGTGCCTCAGGTTGCCAGCCCAATTCGTTTATCCAAGACGCCTGTGGAGTATCGCAGTGCGCCTCCTCTATTGGGCGAGCATACCGCTCAGGTGCTGCAGGGTGTGTTGGGACTGAAGTCTGAGCATGTGGCTTCTTTAAGGGAGGCGGGTGTTATCTAGATGCCCTTCTTCTATATAGGAGGCATTGGATTGGTGGTTTTTTGATCAGGCCTAACTAATTGATAGGGATAAGAAATTAAAGGTTGACGCCAGATTCTGGGAGCCTATAATTCGCCCCACTTCCGGCGCAGTCGAAACGGAAAACTCCTTGTTAAACAATGAGTTACGCAGTTTTCGGCAGCGGGTTGCTTCAGTTCATCGAAGCCAAAAGGAAGTTGAAAAAGAGGTGTTGACAGCAGCGTGTAACGCTGTAGAATTCGCCTCCCGCTGATGAGAGATCTGAAGCGCAAGTGGTTGAAGTTGTTGAAGAAATCTTCGAAAGCTTCTGAAAATAATCACTTGACAGCAAATGAGGCTGCTGTAGAATGCGCGCCTCGGTTGAGACGAAAGATCTTAACCAACCGCTCTTTAACAACTGAATCAAGCAATTCGTGTGGGTGCTTGTGGAG